>DASTCJ010000002.1:0-28813 GCA_035605575.1 Candidatus Methylomirabilota bacterium | reverse complement strand
ATAAGGGACGGTCCCTTGGGTACCGGAGACCCCCCGCCAACACCCTCGTTCTTGTAGTCCCAAAACCGCTTCCGCTTAGCCATGTCCCTAGCCTCCGATGGAGACTCTAGCGCCATGACCATACTGTGTCAAGGGGATAATCACCTTTTTGATTGACGACCTCAACACCCGTTGAGTATGGTTGGCGCCCAGGAGGAGCGAATGCGGGAGCTCACGGGCAAGCAGCAGGAGGTGCTCAGCTTCATTCGCGGATTCGTCGCCAAGCATGGATTGCCACCGACGGTCCGCGAGATCGGCGAGCGCTTCAAGGTCACCCCGCGTGCCGCGTTCGATCATCTCCGTGCCCTGGAGCGTAAGGGCATGCTGCAGCGCCGCGCGACGGCCGGGCGCACGTCGCGCTCGCTCGTGCCTTCCGAGGGGCCGGCGCCACGATCGCACGCGGTCCCGATTCTTGGGCGCGTCGCCGCGGGTCAGCCACTGCTCGCCGCTGAAAACCGCGAGGGTGAGCTGCACATCGCGCCGGCGTCGCTACCCGGCCGCGGTGAAGACGTCTTCGCGTTGCGCGTGCGCGGCGACAGCATGATCGAGGCGCACATCTGCGACGGCGATCTCGTGCTGGTGCGCCGGCAGGACAGCGCGCAGCCAAACGAGATCGTGGTCGCCATGATCGAATCGGATTCCGGCGAGGCGGAAGCGACGGTCAAGCGCTACCAGCGGGATGGCGAGCGCGTCGTCCTCAAGCCGGAACATCCGACGATGGCGCCCATCGTGGTCGATCCGCGACGCACGCCCGTGAAGATCATCGGCAAAGTCGTCGGACTCCTTCGAGGCTTCTGAAGCACCGCACCAAGAACACTGGAGACTCTCATGAACGGTCATGTCATCACCTATCCGTCCCTTCAGCGTCGCCTCGTGATTCACCGCCGCCACCGCGCCCTTTTTTTGCCCCGAACCACTCAACACGTGACTACGAAGCGCCTCTACCTCCATGAGGTCGCGCGCGCCGTCGTCGCCATGCTCTCGCTTCTGGCATGGTCCGTCTCACTGTTATTGATCGCGGGCTGATCACTTCCGAGCAGTCAGGGAGGCCGCCAACCTCAGCGTTCGGCAGGGCCCGGCGCGGGCGGCACGTGTGCCTCGCGAGCGCCGTGTTTCAGGGCGATGCGTCGGTCTCGCCGGCAAATCGTTTGTACGCCGGCCGGCGCAGCGCAGAGTTGGATGGCGTGCTCTCGCGGGGCACACGTGCCGCCCGCGCCGCGGCCCTGCCAATCGCGGGACGCTAGGGCGACCGACGGACGCGCTCGAAGACGCGAGCCGAGATAAAGAGGTCGAGGAGAGCGGAGTCGAGCGCGCCCGCGCGCCGCTCGCCGTCGAGGATCGCGAGCGCTTCGTCCGCGCGCACCGCCTTCTTGTACGGCCGATCCGCCGCCGTCAGTGCGTCATAGATATCTGCGATGGCCATCATCCGCGCCTGGACGGGAATCTGCTCGGCCCGGGCGCGGGTTGGATATCCGGTGCCGTCGAGCTTCTCGTGGTGCGCGCCGGCGATCTCGGGTACGCGCCTGAGCTCCTTCGTCCACGGGATGCGGCTCAGGAATTCGAACGTGTGGATGACATGATTCTGGATGTCACGCCGCTCGGCGTCGGTGAGACTGCCGCGCGGGATGGCGAGGATGCGCGCCTCGTCCGGGGTGAGGATGGCGCGCGCGGCGCCGTCGGCATCCTGCCAGAGCCGGCCGGCGATGGCGGCGATGTCGTCGCCCAGCTCGCGCGCCTGCACGCTCGGCTCGTTCGCGAGCACGATCAGATCGAGCTGACGGTCGAGATCGGCGAGGGAGGCCGCGAGCTCGGCGTCGAGGCGGGCGGCCAGCGCCGCGTAGCCACGCCGACGCGCGACCGCCGCCTCGAGCTTTGCCCGGGCCGTGCGGAGCGCGAGCTCGCGCTTCAAAATTTCCACGCGGTGCCGGATGCGATCGAGGTCGCCGGGGTAGAGCTTCTTTGACTTCACGAGCACGTGCTCGCGCACCCCGACCTTGCCGAAGTCGTGGAGCAGCGAGGCGTAGCGGAGCTCCATCAGCTCATCCCGGCTGATTCGCAGCCGCGCATACGGTCCGGTGTCGCAGCCGTCCACGACCTCGGCGAGTCCGACCGTAAGCTCGGCCACCCGGAAGGAGTGACCGGAGGTGGTCGGGTCGCGAGCCTCGATCGCCGTCACCGACGCCTTGATGAAGCCCTCGAAGAGGTCTCGGATCGAGAGGTAGAGACGACGGTTGTGGATGGCGACCGCCGCCTGCGATGCGAGGGAACCTGCGAGCTTCTCGTGCCGCGGCCCATAGGGACGCACATGACGCTCGACGGCGGCCGGGCTGTCGAGCGGCCCGCGCCACTCGCCCTTGCAATTGATGAGCTGGAGCGCCCCGATGGTCTCGCCCTGAGGCGTGCGCAGGGGGACGACGAGCATCGACTTGCTGCGATAGCCCGTCTGCTCGTCGAACGACCGATTGATGGTGAAGGGCGAGTTCGCCGGCGGCGTGTAGGCGTCCGTGAGGTTCACGATGCGCCCGGTGAGCGCCACGTATCCGGCCACGCTCGCGTCGGTGAGCGGCAGCGTCGCCGTCCGGTACGGAATGCTGACGCTGTCGTTCTGGGCGACCGCGAAGCGCAGGTGCGCGCCGTCGGCGCTGTCGTCGACGATGTAGAGCGAGCCCGCGTCGCTCGAGGTGATTTCGCGCGCCTTGCTGAGAATCGTCTCGAGGAGGAAGCGCGGATTCGACTCCTCCGAGAGGCGAATGCCGATCGCGTTCAGCTCGCCGAGATCGCGCTCGAGCCGCTCGAGGTCGGCTTCGGCGTCGAGATCGGCGAACGCGTTGCCGACGGCGCGACGGAGCATCGCGCCGCTCGCCTCGACCGGCAGCACCGTGTACCACGTGCTGGGCCAGGGCCCGGCGTCACCGTCCTCGACGAGGCCGATAATGCGACAGGGGCCCGTGGGCTCGGCCGTCGTTCCGGGGCCGAGCAGGACGACACAGCCGGCGGCGTCGGGTGTGAGACCACGAACCTCGTAGTCCGCCGCCAGGCGGCCCGCGGCCGTCGCTGCGCGAGAGCCGCCATCGTGAACGATGACCCGGCGCATCGTGTTCACCCTACGGGGCTCGACGCCGGCGAGTCAAATTCACTCAGTACAATGCGCGTATGACCCCCTTTGCTGAGCTCGCCGCCCTGGGCCGCCGGCTCGAGCGCTTGCGGGGCCGCCTCGACAAGCAGCGGGAAGTGGCCACGTTCCTTCGCGCGCTCGACACCGACGAGGTGCCGCTCGCGGTGGCGTTTCTGGCCGGCCGGCCGTTTCCAACGTCGGACTCGCGCGTCCTCGGCGTGCGCGGGCTGGGCCCCCGCCGACCAGATGCGGCCACGCCGGCGGGGCCGCCGCTGACCGTCGGCGACGTCGTCGATGCGTTCGCCGACGTTGCGGCCGCTGCCGGCGCCGGCTCCCGACGGGCGCGGGACGCGCGACTGGCCGAGCTGGTGGCCCGTGCGTCGTCGGACGAGCGCGACTTCCTCAATCGCATCATCGGCGGCGAGATGCGCACCGGCGTCTCGGAAGGCCTCCTGCTCGAATCGATCGCCGGTGCGTGGGGCGCGGACATGGCGGCCGTCCGTCGCGCCGCGCTCTTTCTCGGCGATCTCTCGGCCGTGGCGCGCCTCGTCGCCGCCGGAGGACCGGCCGCGCTCGCCGGTGTCGCGCCCCGTCCGTTCGTCCCGCTGCTGCCGATGCTCGCGGAAATCGGCGAGGAGTTCGACACGGTGCTCGCCGCGCACGGCGGTCGTACGGCGCTCGAGTACAAGTACGATGGCGCGCGCATCCAGCTGCACCGCGACGGTGACCGCGTGGAGGTGTGGACGCGCCGCCTGTCCGACGTCACGCGCAGCCTTCCCGACGTCGTCGAGATCACGCGGCGCGATCTGTCGGGGGCGCCGTTCATTCTCGACGGCGAAGTGGTAGCGCTCGACCAGGACGGCCGGCCGCTGCCGTTCCAGGAGCTGATGCGGCGCTTCCGCCGCGTGCACGGCGTGGAGGCGCTCGTGCGGGAGATGCCGCTGGCGCTGCACTTCTTCGACTGCCTGATGGCCGAGGGGCGCTCGCTCATCGACGAGCCATACGCGCGCCGCTGGGAGGCGCTGACGACGGTGACGGGCGGCCGCTACCTGGCCGAGCGGCGCATCGTCACGTCCGCCGCCGATGCGCTCGCGTTTCGCGACGCCGCGCTCGCCGCCGGCCACGAGGGCGTCATGGCGAAGGACCTGGCGAGCCCGTACGAGCCGGGGGGCCGCGGCAAGCGATGGTTCAAGGTGAAGGCCGCGGAGACGATCGACTGCGTCATCCTCGCCGTCGACCGCGGCTCCGGGCGCCGCCAGGGCTGGCTCTCGAATTATCATCTCGGCGTGCGCGACGGTGATGGCTTCGCCGACGTCGGCAAGACCTTCAAGGGGTTCACCGACGCGCAGTTCGCGGCCATGACCGAGCGGTTGTGGACGCTTGCCACGGACGACAACGGCTACACGGTGCGCGTGCGTCCCGAAGTCGTCGTCGAGGTCGAGTACAACGAGATCCAGAAGAGTCCCACCTATCCGTCGGGGCTCGCGCTGCGCTTCGCGCGGATCGCGCGCGTGCGTGAGGACAAGGCCCCGGGGCAGGTGACCACGCTCGGCGAGCTCCGCGAGCTCTACGAGCGGCAGTTCCGGACGAAGGGACGCGCGGCGGGCGTGGTGTAGAATCCACCGCCATGGCCGCGCGCGTCTCCACCGGCATTCCGCGCCTCGATGCGATGCTCGGCGGCGGTCTGCTCGCCGGGACTCTCAGCGTCGTCTACGGCGCCACCGGCATCGGCAAGACGCATCTCGGCTTGACCTTCGCCGATCATGGGCGCGTGGCGGATGGTGCGCGCGGCGTCGTGCTCGACATGAACGGCCGCGGTGACTCGCAGCAACACGACGAGTACGCGGCGCGGCTCTTCGACTGGTCGCTGAAGGAGTGGACGCACACGGTGGCGCCCATGACGGAGCCGTACCCCTCGGGCGACCAGATGGAGGCGTTCTACTGCAACGCGCTCAAGTGGGTCGGTCGCGTCCGCGACTTTCAAGTCCCCACGCCGGACGGCTCGCTCGAGTTCGACTGGAACTGGAAGGCGATGTACAACCACGCGCTCTACACCGTCCGGCCGTTCTTCTACTTTCACTTCACGGCCCGAACGCGGCGCGTGGTCGTCGACGGCGTGGAGCCGATGGACCAGCCGGCGGACTCGATCCAGTTCTGGATGTTCGACGAGCTCTACCGAAAGACCATCCATCGCGATGCCGAGACGCTCGGGATGGAGATCTGCCTGCCCGTGTGGAAGCACCGCGCGTTCATCGACGCCCACCTGTACGACCATGCGGCGGTGACCACGCTCCTGCTCGTCACGACCGAGGAGACGCGCCTGGAGGATCTGCTCGCGCGGCGGGTGGCGGTGGGCGACATCGGCGCCACCGCCAACACGGTGATCGTCATGGGCAGCGAGCGCGTCGGCAGCCGTGTGGCGCGGATGCTATCGGTGGTGAAGCATCGCGGCAGCGCCATGAGCGACGAGATCGTCGAGTACCGAATCGGGAGCGCCGGGCTCGAGCTCGGATAGCGCGGTGGCGACCGCCGCCGGGCGTCCACCGTTCGCGTGCATCGACGTCCACATCCACCTCCATCCGCCGCGCCTGGCCGCCGCCATCGAGCGCCACTTCGCCCACGAGGGGTGGGTGGCTGCGCATCCCTTCGCGCCGGACCAGGTGGCCGCGACGCTGGCCGAGCGGGGAGTCGAGCGCTTCTGCTTCTTCTCGTACGCCCACAAGCCCGGCATGGCACGCGAGCTCAATCACTGGGTGGCGCAGACGGCGGCGAGGCTGCCGACGGCCGTTGGCTTCGGCACCCTCCATCCCGACGACGCCGACGTCGACGACGTGGCCCACGAGGCCACCGAACGGCTCGGGCTGCGGGGCTTCAAATTCCATCACTCCGTGCAGCGCTTCCATGTCGACGATCCGCGGCTGTTCGGTGTGTACGCGCGTGCCGAAGCCGCCGGGCACGTGCTCGTGCTCCACGCCGGCACCATGCCGTACCGCGATGCGTTCACCGGCGTCGCGCACGTCCGGCGGGTGCTCGACCGCTTCCCACGCCTGACCGTCGTCGTCGCTCACATGGGCGCCTTCGAGAGCGACGCGTTCCTGGCGCTGCTCGACCACCATGAGCGCCTCTACGTCGACACCACGATGGCCCTCGCGCCCGCCGCACGGCGCTACGTCGGTGCCGACCCGGCGGCGATCAGCGACGAGGCCCTCATCCGCTATCAAGACCGCATCCTCTTCGGCTCCGACTTCCCCCTCATTCCGTACGACTACGAAGAGGAGCGCCGCTGGGCGTGGGATCGCGCGCTGCCCGACGTGGTCCGGCGCAAGATCTTCCACGATAACGCCGTGCGGCTGCTCGCCGGTGACTGAGCTTCGCCTCGCGCGGCTGCCGCGCGCGCAGGCGGCGCTCGTGCGCGTGGCGGCCGCGCTCGCGCCGCCCGGGACGGTGCTCGTCGGTGGCACCGTTCGCGATGCGGTGGTTGGACGCTCGCCCGTGGACGTCGACCTGGCGGTGCCGGCCGGCGCCATCGCCCTCGCCCGGCGGTGCGCGGAGCGGCTGGGTGGCAGCTGCGTCGTGCTCGATGCGGAGCGCGGCGCCGCGCGCGCGATCGCGAACGGCTTGACGCTCGACGCCGCGGACTTTCGCGCTCCCACGCTCGAGGCGGATCTCGCCGCGCGCGACTTCACCGTGAACGCGCTGGCGGTGGCGCTGGCCGCGCTCGCGCGGCGCGGTCGCGCGGCCATCATCGATCCGACCGGCGGCCTCGCCGATCTGCGCGCGCGCCGCCTGCGACCGGCCGGACCCGGCGTGCTGGACGACGATCCGCTGCGCACGCTGCGCGCGGTGCGTCTGGAAGCGGCGCTCGGCCTGCGCTTGACCGCGGCCGGCGCAACGGCCGTCCGCGCAGCCGCCGCCGGTCTCGCGCGCGTGTCGGCCGAGCGCGTGCGCGACGAAATGCTCGCCCTGCTCGCGATGGCCGACAGCGCCCGCGCCCTCAGGCGGGCCGACGCGCTCCGGGTGTTGTCCGTGGTCCTTCCCGAGATCGAGCCGATGCGGGCGACCACGCAGCCGCCGCCGCACCGCTTCGGCGTTCTCGAGCATTCGCTACGCGCCGTCGCCGGCTGCGACCGATTGCTGCCACGGCTGGGCTCGTTGACGCCCTACGGCGAGGAGCTCTCCGGCCACATGGCAGAGCCGCTGGGCGGTGGGCTCACGCGTGCCGCCACGCTCAAGCTCGCCGCGCTGCTGCACGATGTCTCGAAGCCGGAGACGCGGCGCCGCGTGCGCGGGCGTGTACGGTTCTTCGAGCACGACGTCATCGGCGCCGGCCGCGCGCGCGCGATTGGCGAGCGGCTGAAGCTGCCGGAGCGTGCGATCGCCGTCGTCGAGCGGCTCGTGCGCCACCACCTGCGGCCGATGCATCTGGCCAGCGCCGCCGCCATCACGCCGCGCGCGCGCTATCGCTTCTATCGCGATCTGCGCGAGGACACCCGCGACCTCTTGCTGCTCGTCCTCGTCGATGCCGCCGCGGTGACCGGCGCCTCGCCGGTGACCACGTGGCGCCGTGCGCCGCTCGTCCGCGAGCTGATGCACGGGTGGGCCGAGCAGCGCGCGGTGGCGGCCACGCCGCCGCTCGTGCGCGGTCAAGACGTCATGGCGCGCTTCCGTCTGGAACCGGGACCGCGGGTCGGTTGGTTACTCGCACAGGCGCGCGAGGCACAGGATCTCGGACGCGTGGCCAATCGCGAGGAGGCCCTCGCGTACCTTGACTCACTGATTGCCGGCCCGTAAAGTACCGGCACCGCATGCAAATCCACACCCCCCGTGTGAGGAGGGTCCGATGATTCGTTGGCGAACCGTTCTCGCAGTGATCGTGCTGTCGATGGTGCCGGTGGTCGCATCGGCGGCGCCCGCCGGAAAGGTGACCATCGCGCAGGGCGTCGATCCGTCGACGCTCGACATCATGCATCAGCAGGAGACGCCGGCCTCCGTCGTGGGCCGGCACATGTTCGAGGGGCTGGTCGAGCGCGACGCGAGCCTCAAGATCGTCCCGGCGCTGGCCACCGAGCTGCCGAAGCTGATCGCGCCCACGACGTGGGAGATCAAGCTCCGCAAGGGCGTCAAGTTTCACAACGGCGAGGAGTTCAACGCTGAGTCGGCGAAGTACAGCATCGAGCGCGTGAAGGATCCCAAGATGCGCGCGAGCTCGAACTACCGCCCCATCGACCGCGTGGAGATCGTGGACCCCCACACGATTCGTGTTCACACGAGCAAGCCGTGGCCCGTGTTCGTCACGATGATGGCGACCCCGCAGGCCGCGATGTACCCGCCCAAGGCGTATGCCGGCAAGGAAACCGCGGACATCTCGCGGCAGCCCATCGGCACCGGCCCCTACAAGTTTGTCCGCTGGGCGAAGGACGAAGAGATCGTGCTGGAGGCGAACACGGCCTACTGGCGCGGCACGCCGAGCATCAAGACGGTCGTGTTCAAGCCGATCCCCGACGATGCCGTGCGGGTGGCGGCGCTCCAGAACGGTGAGGTCGACGTCGCCGTGAACATTCCGCCGCACCTGGCGAATCCCATCGCCAATCATCCGAAGCTGTTCCTGTCGACGGCGCCGTCGATCCGGACCATCCAGCTGATGTTCCAGACGCACGAGTTCGACGCCAAGACGCACAAGGCGACCGGTCCGTATAAGGGCCCCACGGCGGACAAGCGCGTGCGCCAGGCCATCCAGTACGCGCTCGATACTGACGACATCATCAAGAACGTGCTCGACGGCAAGGCCGTGCGGATGGCCACCATGCTGACGCCCATGCACTTCGGCTTCGATCCGGCGCTCAAGCCGATCAAGCAGGACGTCGAGAAGGCCAAGAAGCTCCTCGCCGATGCCGGCTTCGCCAACGGCCTCGAGCTGACGCTGAACGGGCCGCAGGGCCGCTACGTGCGAGACAAGGAAGTGCTCGAGGCGGCGGCCGGCCAGCTCACCAAGGCCGGTATCAAGCCGACGATCAAGACGTACGAGTTCGTGAACTACCTCAACAACCTCACGTATCAGCACAAGGGCGGACCGGTCTGGCTCATCGGCTGGGGCACCGGCACCCTTGACGCCGAGACGGTCTACGGACCGCTCTTCACCGACGGCGCGAATCTCACGACGTACAAGAACGCGGATATCGACGGCCTGTTTGCGCAAGCGCAGACCGAGATGGACGAGAAGAAGCGGCGCGAGCTCTACCACCGGATCAGCAAGATCTGGATCGAGGACGCCGCGGCGGCGCCGCTCTACCAGCAGCTCGATCTCTACGGTGCCAACAAGCGTCTGAACTGGAAGGCGCGGAGCGACGAGCAGATCAAGGCCATCGAGATGACGCTGAAGGACGGGAAGTAGCGTTCCGGAGTAATATGGAGGGCGCCGGGCGGCCGTAATTCAGTGGCAGAATGCCAGCTTCCCAAGCTGGACGTCGCCGGTTCGAATCCGGTCGGCCGCTCCATTGATCTGACGAGGGGTTACGGGGTTCACGCTCCGTAGCCCCTTTCGCTTTCGCAGCCGCCTTGTCGAGCGCGCCGCAAGGTCGACGAGTCGTCGGCGCCGGACGAGTCGAGCTTCATCGGCGCGCATGCCGAACATCTCATCGGAGCTGCTCGGCAAGCCCGACGATGATGCCTTCAGGGCCGCGGATAAAGCAGAGCCGGTACTTGTCCTCGTACTGGGCGATCTCGCCTACGAGCTCAGCGCCATGGGTGCGCAAGCGCGCGAGGACGTCCTCGATGTCGTCGACGGCGAACATAATGCGACGTATGCCCAGCGCATTCACTGGTGCGCTCTTCGGCTCAGCTCGGACCGCCGCCGGCGCGTGGAACTTGGTCAGCTCAACCCGACCGTGACCGTCCGGGGTCCGCATCATCGCAATGTCTGCTCGAACGTTCTCGAGCCCAACCACGCTGTCCACCCAGCGGCCCTCGACGGGCATCTCGCCCTCGAGCTCCATACCAAGCTCGACGAAGAAAGCCTTCGCAGCCTCGAGGGCGTCCACCACAATGAGCACGTTGTCCATGCGTTGAAGCGTCATGTCTCTACTCCCAACTTTGACGGGGGACGCGCGGTACGCGCCCTTCGCTGGCGTATTAACGTTTGCGGTGAGCAGCGGTGGCGAGCGAACGCGCCCGGGCGGTCTGCTCCAGCGCGTTGTCAGACCGCCGATTCAGCTGGGGCAGATCGTGTTCTGGAAGGCGGCAATACGCCAACCGCCGCCGTCTTTCACAAGCACCCGAATGCTCAGCTCCCGGTGCGGTGGCTGCAGTTGGCCGTCCGGCGCCGCTACCCCGCTCATCTCATTCGTGACGTGAGCGAGCGCCACGTCCGGCCTGATGAAGGTAACGGCGACAGCGAGGGTTCTCAGCGCCGCATTCCTGCCCCGGCCATGAAAGATCGCGGCCAGGCCTTTCTCGATCTCAGCGACGCCCTGCATCGATTCACCCCTGACTGTAACGAGTCGGGCCCCGGGGAGGCAGAAGCGAGTCCAGGCCGTTGCGTCGTGTTTGTTGAACGCCTCGGTTGTGGCAGCCATCACCGCCTTGACAGTCTCCTCCTCGCTGCCGGTACCCTGCGGGTGGTCCGATATCGTGGCCATGGACGCCTCCTTCAGTACCGCGGTCTAGACGCTCGCGGTGAACAGCCGCGGCGAGCGCATGCGAGCCAGCCTCCACTGCGATGTTAGACGGGCTCGTCTGTATTCTGAATCGGTCGTGTCGCAGACCCCTCACGCCGATCATCCCCTGCCCCTTGCGCACGCTGGCATCGAATGACGTTGAAGCCCTCGTCCGCCGTCGGAGGCTGAAAGAATTTCGTGATCGCGTCGAACTCGGCGTCGGTGGTCCAGGGTGTACCCACTGCGAGGTGACGACTCCGGTCGCGTAGCTGGGCTTTGCACAGCTCGTCCGGAGCGTCAATGAAGTGTAGCTCATGGTCGGCCTTCGCACGCTTCAACAATTCGCGAAACCAAGCTCTCTGAGTTCTCGTGTTCCCAGGGAAGTCCAACACGACAGAGGTACCTCGGGACAGGAGCGTACAGATGTGGTCCGTGAGAGCTGCTCGAAGGCGCGCCGAGAACTTCGCGAAGGCCGGGACGTCGACGATGTCGTCGGGGAATAAGTGCTCGAGCCACTCGTCCTGTACGAGCAGGATTGCCGCGCCACGCTGCGCAAGCTCTCGAGCAAGAGTGGACTTGCCGGCGGCCATCTTGCCACAGAGAAAATAGAGCTTCCCCGCTTCCGACATCGCCTCGTCTCCGTCTAACGACCTGACGTTAAGCGGCGAATAAGCGACCGAGCGGAGCGAGGGAGGTGTTCGTCCGCTTCAACGTCATGTTAGCCGCCTCATCCGCAATTTCTCGCTGAGGATGGGCTGTCGCTGCCGAAACCAGTCGGAGGCGCCCGACTCCCACGGCCAGATGCCGTCCGTCGTGGGATAGATGATCTGCAGGGCCTCGAAGTTCTTGCCTCCGTAGAGCCACTTGTCCCATCCCAGGTATTCGTCGAAGTGTTCGGCGGCGACCACCTCGAACTGTACCCGGAACCCCTCAAGAAATCCGTCGTACCGTGAGCCGGGCAGGAAGCGCTCGCCGGCGCGAACGCGTGTGTTGTACTCGTTGACCACGAAGTGAGCGATCGGCTGCTTCAGTCCGATCACCATCACCTCCGGCGCCCCGGACGTTTTCTGCACTCCCACGGAATACGAGAACGGTGGCCCCTCCTCGTCCTCCAGAACATGGATGACATGGCAGCCATACTGCTCAATGTCGGCGAGGGCCTTCTTCTCTCCAGCATCCATGGCGTCGCTTGTCGGCTGGCTGGCGCTTCAGCCGCGAAGGCGCGCTCGCGGCACCGTGCGCGGGCGCGATCGTCGCGCCTTCGACGGCTGTAAGCGCTTGTTAGGCCCCGCACGGCTAACCAGAGGATATTTCTCTGGGTGGTCGAGGGACTCCACTGCAAGATCGACGTCTAGCGCGGGCCAGTAAAGATGGTGCGGGCTCGGTAGAAGCACGTGCGTGAGCTGTGCGATCGTCGCGTCGCGGAACCACGGGAAGTCCTTGAATGCGACGAAACGCTCGCGGCCTTCGACCAAAAGCCCGAAGCCTGTCGGCGACACGTTTGCGACTTCAACCACCGAAGTCGAGCCGAGGTCGAGAGGATTTCATCTCTATGCTCCTCGATGATCTTGCGTGCTGCATTGATCCGTATCCTTCCGAGGCCGTAGTCCGCCGCCAATTCGACGCTCGGCTCAAGCCAGAACTTCGCGTCCCCACTCGCATGCTGCACGTGTACGTGCGACCGCGGCCCTCGCGTGAGAAGAAATAAAATCTGTAACCGCGAACGCGGAGAACGGTCGGGCTCACCCATCCAGAATATCCGAATCGCCGTTCCGGACGATAAGCGGCCTACCGCAGAGCTAACCGGCGTGCCGCCGGCCAACGAGTCGGCGGGTAGCACCGCCCGTCTTCTGGCGGCACGTCAGGTTGAGCGACGAGTTGGGCGTGCATGCGCCCTTCCAATTTCCCTAGCACCGATGCCACTGCCGAAGCTCGATCGGGTTGCCGTCCGGGTCGCGGATCTCGGCGCGAGCATAGTCCGGCCGCTTCACCGGCCCCCATGCTGGCTCCAGGCCCTTCTGCTTGAGCATGTTTAGCGTGTCGTCCATGTCATCTACCTCCAGGGCAAGGCACTGCCAGCCGAGTCGCTGCTCTGCGCTACGCGACTGGATGGACTTCGCTTCCGGATAGCACATGACCTCAACGGTTGTGCCGCCAAGCTCGAGGTATACGAGATCCAGTGGACCGGAAGGGGTTTCGGGAATACGCGTGCGCTCGCGCTCGCGAAAGCCGAGCACGCCGACATAGAAGTGGATCGTGCGCTCGGGCTCTGCAGTGAGTAACTCGATGTGGTCGATGCGCTTGAACATGCAGCCTCCCCTATAAGACGGTCCTACGCGAGTCGATGAGGCCTTTCCGAACCTCGAGGGTCGGGTGACGCCCAACGCTCAGGCTGAGCGGCCGGCGTCGCGCCGGACCGCTCAAGCCTGTTGTTCGGCGGGCATCGCGTGCCGGCGTCGATCACGGTCGCGGCGACGGGACGGCTCCGAGTTGCCTCAGAGCCGACAGGTTGTCGACGACCCCGCGCTGCCTGACGACCTTGCCGTCGCGGATGTGGAGAATGACCATCTCGTCGAACTCCGCACGCTTTCCGGTAGGCGGCAGCGGCCCCCACTGGCCTCGTTGGGTTCCCGAGATGGTCAGATGGACCACGACGCGATCGGCTTCGGCGATGAGTTCGTGGACCTCCTCGTGGTAATCAGGGAAGGCCGTCCATGCCCCCTCGACCATGGCGCGGACGCCGTCGTGTCCTTCGCGAAGGGCGTATGGGCGGTAGTCCCCTACGAAGTCCGGAGCATAGAACTCCGGAATCCTCTCGAGGCCGCGGCGGTTCCAGACCGCCTCGGTGATTTCGCGAACCAGCCGCTTGTTATCCTCGCTCATATCCCTGCTCCCATCAGCGTCGCCGAACTAATATTGTGCGGACCTGGATAGCACAATGCGAAACGCTTTGTCTGTCAGCGTATCCATATCCGCGCTCGCCTCGTAGCGAGACATCCGCCAACAGCAGCACGCGATTAGCCCTCATCCGAGGTAGAGCGCGGACCGTGTATCGCTGCGCAGCGACGCCCGCGTATCCAGTATCCGCGCATGTCACTTGACCCGTGGCGACAGCCCAAAGACCGCATGCGCTAACCTGTGACCGTTTCATCGTGGACGGTTAGTCTCGCTGTCATGACGGTGGTCGATAGTTAGGAAGCGCCAGGCGCGCTGAGGTCAGGGTTCCTGCTTGGACGAGGCGGTACGGGGTTCACGCGCCGTGCGCCTTTTCAGTTTCTGCCGTCGCCGCGGGAAGTTTCACGCATTCGTGGGCTGCGCGGATCGGGTCGCCCAACGCGTCTCCTATCACTCGTCGAATGTTCTAAATCGGCCGGCAGCCCTCGTCAATCGTTCGTTCAGTCAGGTCAGCCCACCGTCGACGGCGATGACCTGGCCAGTGACGTACGCCGCGCGGTCGGAGCACACGAACGCCACGACGGCGGCCACCTCCTCGGGGCGGCCGGGACGCCCGAGCGGAATGGCGGTGATCAGCTCGGTGCGAACCTCGGGCGAGAGGCCTGACGTCAGCTCGGTGTCGACGAAGCCGGCGGAGACGCAGTTCACGGTGATGCCGAGCGGACCAACTTCGCGGGCGAGCGCATGGCAGAGACCGATGAGGCCGCTCTTCGCCGCCGCGTAGTTCGTCTGGCCGCGTCGGCCGATGAGCGCCGACGGCGAGACGAGATACACGATGCGGCCCCACCGCCGGGCGAGCATGGCGGGCAAGGCGTGTCGCGACGCCAGAAAACCGCCCTTCAGGTGCACCGCGAGGACGTCGTCGAAGTCGCGATCCGCCATCTGCAGTAGGAGCTGGTCGCGTGTGAATCCTGCGGCGTGGACCACGACGTCGACGGGAGCGATGCGCTCGAAGAGCTCCGCGACCTGCGCCGACGACCCGGCATCGCAGCGCGCGAAGGAGATCGAGAGCCGCTCCGCGCAGACCTCTTCGCGCGCCCGCCGCGCCGCCGCCTCATCGTGTGCGTAGGTGACGACCACGTCGACGCCATCGCGCGCCAGCGCGCGGGCCACGGCGAGGCCGAGACCTCGGCTGCCGCCGGTGACGAGGGCGTGTCGGATCACTGGGTGTCGGACGACATGGCGGCAGTCTAGGCGCCCGTCCACCCGCCGCGCAAACCAAGGCGCGACGGCCACCGCGGCCGCCGCGGCCGGACTATACTGGGCGCCATGTCTCGCTTGCCCAGCACGACGATTTCGCGCGAGACCGAGCACGGGACGCTGACCGCGCGGGTGTCCGGGAGCCCTCGCTGGCATGGACACGCCTACAACCGCGCCAGCCTCTACCGCCTTGCCGAAGCGCTCAGCGTCGTCCCCCGTGGACTTCGACTGTCGCTCGCGCGTCAGGTCGCGGGGATCGCCCTGCGGTTACTGCCGGTCGAGCGCCGCGCGATTCGGAAGACCCTTGGACTGGTCACCGGAGCGTCCGGCGACCGGCTGGACGAGCTCACCGCGGACGTTTTCCGCAACTTCGCGATGTGCTTCGCCGACCTCGTGTCCACGAATCGGCAGTCGGCCGCGCGGCTTGCCTCTCTCGTCGGGTCGGTGAGCGGCGCCGAGCAATTCGACGGGCTGCCCGGGGGCATCGTGTCGGTGACGGCCCACGTCGGCAACTGGGAGCTCGCCGGACGGCTGCTGGCGAGTCGGCTGGCGCGTCGGATTAACGTCGTCGTTTCGCCGGCGGAAAATCCGGAGCTCGGGCGTTGGGTTCGCCGCGATGGCGAAGGCATACGATTCGTGCCGCGTGCCCATCCGAGTGTCGGCGTCGAGCTGCTGGCGGCGCTGCGACGTGGCGAGGTGGTGGCACTCCAGGCCGACCGCGCTATCGGCACCAGCGGCGACGTGTGGGTCCCGTTCTTCGGACCCGCCGCGCCATTCCCGCTCGGCCCGTTCTTTCTGGCCCGCGCCGCCGGCGTTCCGGTCGTGCCCGCGTTCTGTGTCCTCGACCGCGGATATCGCTACGCCGTCAGGATCGCCCCGCCGATCATCGTCCGGCGCGGCGAGGAAGAGAAGGCGGCTCGCGACTGGGTGGCCATCCTCGAAAGCGTCGTGCGCGCGCATCCGACGCAGTGGTTCAACTTCTTCGACGCGTGGAACCCCTTCGGCGCGCCGCCGCAGCCGGAGCAGCGCCCGTCATGAGCGTCTTGAACATCGTGCACGCCGCCGCGACGGATCCGCAGGAGGCCGAGCGCATCGCGGCGATCGTCGCGCCTCGTCTTCCGGCCTCCCTCGTGCCCGTCTTCGACGCGCGATTCGGTCGATCGTGGGCCTTGTACGACGAGTTCGTCTACCGACTGACGCTCAGAGTGTTCTGCGAGGCGGGCCTCGCCGCCGCCGTCGATGACTGGGGCAACGCCGAAAAGATCGCGGGCCGCGCGGGCGTCGATCCGCGCCGCGCGGTGGGGTGCGTGAGCTGGATCCTGGGCCATCTCGCGAGGCGCGGTGTGCTCGCGCGTGAGGACACGATCGGCGGCCCCCGATTCCGCGCGGAGCACGAGATCACCGCGCTCGATCCGGCACCGATTGCCGTTGCGCAGCGCGAGCACGATCCCGCCTGCCTGCCGGCGTACGTGCTCGCGGAAACGGCCGCGCGCGAGTACCCGGGATTCCTTCGCGGCGGTGCGAGTGGCGAGGCGATCCTGTTCGCGCCGTCGCGCCTGCCACTCTGGCTCAACTACTTCTCCAATGACAACGTCCTCTATGCGGTGAACAATCGTGTCGGTGCGGTGGCCGTCGAGACGTGGATGCTGCGCCGTCCCGGCACCATTCTCGAGCTCGGCGGGGGGCTGGCCAGTGGCGCGGCGGCGCTTTTCGAACGGCTGGCCGGCGCCGGGCGCCTCGGCGACGTGCAGACGTATCGGTTCACCGAGCTGGTGCCGTTGTTCCTGCGCCGCGGACAGCGGCTCCTCCAGGAGCGATTTCCGGAAGGACCGCCGCTGGCATTCGCGCCGCTCGACATGAATCGCCCGTTCGCCGACCAGGGCGTCTCGCCGGAAAGCGTGTCGGTCGTGTACGCCGTGAACACGCTGCACGTTGCCCACGACCTTGCCTTCACGCTGGGCGAGGTGCGTCGCGCTCTCGAGCCCGGTGGTCAGCTGATCGTGTCGGAGTGCGTGCGACCGCGGCCGCTCGATACCCTTTCGCCCGAGCTCATGTTCAATCTGCTGGAGACGTTCCGGTCGCCACGCCTGCATTCCGTCTACCGGCCGAACGGAGGATTTCTGACGCCGGAGCAGTGGAGGGGCGCGCTCGAGGCGGCGGGCTTCCGGGACGTGCGGATGCTTCCGGACGTGGTGCGGATCCGTGAGGATTTTCCGGGCTTCTGTGTCGCGGCCATCGGCGCGACGCGTCCCGCTTGAGGAGAAAACCCTGATGGCAATGCCGACGCGACCTCACCCGGTGCTCGATCGCTACTATCGGCAGGAAGAGGATCGGGCGACCTTCGTTGCGACCTTGTTCGACGGTGCGGCTCGCTACTACGACCGGGTCGGTCACGTGCTCGCCCTCGGCTCTGGTCCCTGGTACCGCCGCAATGCCCTCGCGCGCGCCGGGCTGCGTCGTGGCATGAAGCTGCTCGATGTCGCGACGGGGACTGGCCAGGTGGCGCGAGCCGCCACGCGGATTCTGCGCGACCCCGCCGGCGTCGTCGGGCTCGATCCAAGCGCCGGTATGCTGCGCGAGGCGCGGAGGGCGCACGCCGGTCCGCTCGTCCGAGCCCGGGCCGAGGAGATGCCGCTCGGCGACGGCATCTTCGACATGCTGAGCATGGGCTTCGCGTTGCGCCATGTCGGCACGCTGGAGACGGCATTCGCGGAGTATCGGCGCGTGCTGAAGCCGGGTGGACGCCTGTTGCTCCTCGAGGTGTCGCGCCCGCGTTCCGCCATCACGCGATGGGTGATCCGCGTTTATTTCGGGCGGGTCCTGCCGCGGCTCATTCGCCTCGCGACCCGTAACCCGGCCGCGCCGCTGCTGATGGAATACTACTGGGACACGATCGAGGAGTGCGTGCCGCCCGAGACGATCCTGGCCGCGCTCCGACAGGCGGGATTCGTGGAATGCGAGCACCGCATGTTCTACGGCTGTCTCAGCGAATACCTGGCGCGAGTGCCGCTGCGCGGCGGCCCGTCGAGCTGACCCGGGTCGGCGCTCATCTGATCGCGCGCGGCGCGGGCTCGATGCCGCGCAGGCCGTAGCGGCTCAGCAGCCGGAGGAGTCCGCGACTGTACCGCGCCGTCGTCCTCGTTCCCGTCGCTTGCAGCGCGATGTGCCGCTCGATGTGATTCTGCAGCGCGGTTTTCACGATGCCCGCCGATCGCCCGTCGAGCCAGTCCTGACCCGCTTCGAGCAGCGCGAGCAGCCGGCCGTCATAGAGATAGGCCACCAGCTCCTGCCACGCCGTGAGCATCTCCGTCTGATTCTCGGCGTACGAGGCCAGCGCAGAGGCGAGCGCGGCCGGTGAGGGAGCCGCCTTTCGAGCCAGCAGCGGAGTGAGCGTGTCGGCGATCAACTCTGCCGAGCGCAGCGCCAGGAACACGCCGGGCGACAGCATGGGGTCGACGAAGCCGAAGGCGTCGCCGGCCATGACCCAGCCCGGGCCGAGGCCGCGCTCGGAGATCAGCTGATAGTTCGCATAGGTGGCGACTCCCGTCACGCGCTTGGCATCCGCGAGGATGGTCGAAAGCCAGGGACTCGTGACGATCGCCTGCTGCAGACGCTCTTCCGGTGTGCGTCCGAGCGCCCCGGCATCGTCGTGGCCCAGCACGATGCCGACCGAGAGCCTGTCCTTGAGTGGAATGCACCAGCGCCAGCCCGCCTCTCCGCGTGTGATGAGGACCTGTCCCGGCGGCTCATCCCAGCGAAAGTTCTCGAAGTGCGCGAAGTGCGCCACGTCCTTGCGCGGCCCGAGACGCGCCGCAATGCCGAGGGCACGCGCGGCGTGCCGAGCGCGTCCGGTCGCATCGACGATCAGGTCGGGCTGTCGACCGCCGAGCATCGGCGCGGCAGCGAGCGTCTCGCGATCGAGTCGGATCTCTGCGTCGCCGGACGCGGCCGATGCGGCCCGTTCGAGAGTGGCGCGCACGGTCACGCGGTGCACCCCAGCGGCGACCGCCTTCGCCACGATGGCGTCGTCGAACTGAGGTCGCGCGATGTTGTAGGCGTAGGGAAACACCGTGGGAGCGAAGCGGGCGAAGGAGAAGCTGAATCGCGTGGTCGGTGACCAGATGAAGGTGACGCCGGGCTTTCGAGGGCCGCAGGTTGCCGTGTCGGCCTCGAGCCCCAGGCGCTGAAGAATGGGGACGACCGCCGGGACCAGTGACTCACCGACGAGAAGCTCGGGGCGTCGGCCATCGTCGAAGAGGGTGACCTGCGCGCCCTGGCGCGCCAGAAGGATCGCGAGTGCCGATCCGGCTGGCCCGGCGCCGGCAATTGCCACGCGCACTACGACAGCTCGGCCGGCACGGGCCAGTCGCCCGATCGTCTGAGGATCTTGCCGCCCGGTGTCTTCGCCGTCGCTTCGACGACGGTGAACTCGACCGGAACTTTGTACGGAGACAACGCGCGCGCGCAATGCGCCCGCAGCGCGCCGAGATCAGGGCTCGGCGTCACGAACGCGACCTCCGCTCGCGGGACCTGGCCGAGATGCGGATGCGGCGTCCCGAAGACGCGGGACTCCTTCACGCCGGGGAACTGGTTGATGCGCTCCTCGACTTCCTCGGGGAAGAATTTGAGGCCGGCCACGAAGATCACCGCCTTCTTCCGGCCGTGAAGGAACAGTGCACCGTTGTCGTCCAGACGCCCGATGTCGCCCGTGAGAAACCAGCCATCGCGTGACACCTGCTCGCGAAGCCGCCAGGGCGCGTAATACGCGGAGAAGAGACCGTCGCCGCGCACGCCAACCTCGCCGGGCGTTCCCGCCGGCAAGCGATCCCCCGCGTCGGAGAACACGGCCACCTCGTAGCCCGGTACGGGACGCCCCACCGAATTCGGCGGCAGACCATCGCGTCGATTGATGCAGGGCAGGCCCGCCTCGATGATCCCGTAAGCCTGACCGACCGGAACACCGTGGACCGACTCGAAGCGCTGCAGCACCGCCGTCGCGATCGGTGCGCTCGTGGAGAGGGCGAGCCGCAGCGTGGTGAGCGGCGCGCCTTTCGCGAGATTGCTCATGCGCTCGAAATGGAGCGGAGACGCATAGAAGACGCTGGCGCCGAGCCGCCGGATCGCGTCGGCGATCGTCGCCGGCAACGTGTCCGGGCAGAGCAGGACGTGCGCCCCCGCGCGCACGTACGCGACGATCGTCACCGCGAAGTGATACGCGAGCGGCAGCACCCAGAGGATGCGGTCCTCTTCGCCGAAGCCCAGCACCCGATCGGCGGCCTCCACTCTCGCGATCGTCGCCTCATGCGACAAGACGACGCCCTTGCGATCGGCGGTCGTCCCGGAGGTGAATCGGATGAACGCCGCGTTGACGCGACGGAGCGCCTCGGGACCTTCGGCCTCGCGACGCATCCACGCGAAGCTGAAGCCATCGCACGCGCCGCCGGAGAGCGTGGCGCCGCCGCCGGACGCCGGCATCGGCGGGGCCAGCGGCGAAGCCAGGCAGCCATTCAGCTCGACTTCGGTCGCGATCGTCTCCATCTCGCTGGGGGTGAGATTCGCGGCGATGGGGACCAGACACGCGCCCGCGGCGAGCAAGCCGAACGCGACGGGCAGATACACGGCGCCGTTCGGGGCGAGAAGGCCGATTCGCTGACCGGGCTTCACGCCTTCGCGGGTCAAGAACGTCGCTACCCTGTCGGCCTCGTGGCCGAGCTCGGCGTAGGTGAGGGTCTGGCCGGAGCGCACATCGGTAACCGCCGGGCGGCGCGAATGGGCTCGCGCCGAGGCGTGGACGATGTCCGCCAGGTTCACCGTGCCGTCACCCGCGCTCCGCCATGCGCGCGGCCGCCCTGCCGACCGCCTCGCCGGTCGCGAGACAGGTTCCGATCACGCGCGCCGACCCGAGCGCTTCGTGCGTCGCGCTCATGCAGCGTCCGGCCATGAACAGGTTGTCGACGTCCCGCGCCTGCAGACTGCGCAGCGGGATGTCGTAGGTCTGCCCGTCCTCCAGGTACTCATAGGTCGCGCCGAGCCGTCCCTCGGCCCATAGCTCGATGGGCCAGCTCGCGCGCGCCACCGCATCGTCGAACTTGCGGCCGGCGAGCACGTCGTCGCGTGTGAGCTGATAGCGCCCGACTACGCGCGGGCCCTCGCGTACGCCGACCTGGGGCGCCACGTGCGAGACGAACGCCCGGCCGAACGCAGGCAGCGTCTTCAAGAACTCGGTAACGGCGAGCACGCGCCGACGACCTTCCTGCTCAGCGGCGGTCAGGAAGTCGCGCTGCTGGGACAGATCATCGCTCAGCCCGCCCAGCGCCAGCTTTCCGATGAGCTCCCCGGGCTGCGATGAAAGTCCGAGGGTGAGGTTCGAGGCGCCGGTCGGCAGCAGCCCGTCACGCTCGGCACCGGTTAGAGCTCTCAGCACGGCCAGGCGCGCCCCGGCGCCGAGGGCGTCGCTATCGACATGCTGAAGGACGAAGACCAGCGCCGGCAGCTGACGCGCGGAGGGTGGATCGCTCTCGGTCGCGGCCCCGGCGTGACGCGCCACCACGCCATCGCCGCTCGTGTCCGCGACGACCGTCGTGGCGATCTCGACGACGCGCTCCCACGTGGAGATCCCGAGCGCCTCGATCCGACCGCGCGTCGTCTCCACCCGATCGAGGTACGCGTGGAGGTAGACATCGACCTGCGGGCTCGAGCCGACGACCTCATCGGCGAGACATGCGAAGGCGAACGGCGTGTAGGGCAGGACGAACGTCCGCCCCCGGCGAACCGGCTTCTGACAGCCCGGCATCGTGGCCAACCGCCGAGCGAAGGCCTCCGCAAACCCCTGGTTGAGCGGTTCCGGACTTCCGGACGCGGAGTCATGATAGAGCCCACAGATGGTGCTCACCATGCCCGCGGTGGCCATGCCACCGAGAAAGCCGTATCGCTCGACCAGCGCCGTGCGCGCGCCTGCGCCGCCCGCGGCCACCGCGGCGGCCAGACCGGCGGCGCCGCCTCCGACGACGACAACGTCGTAGTTCACGAGGCCTCGACCCATCCCATGCCCTCGCGCACGATCTCCACGATCCGGGTCACATCGTTGTCGCTCACGACTCCATCGATCCACGCGACGACCAGGTTGCTCCGTCCGGCGCAGCGGTTGAAGAATACCCCGATCCCCGGCCGCGGTGGAACGGCCGGAATGTGGTAGGCGTTCACGACCCGACGACCGAAGCATTGCTCGACCGTCGCGGGGAAGTCGGTGACGTCGGCGCAGTTGAACGAAAAGATCTCTCCACCCATGCGCCGGAGGGCGCGGCGAACGAACGCCAGCGGACGGTACTGCAGGAAGTCCATGGCGACGGCATTCGCGTCGATCTGCCCGTCGCGCAGGGCGTCGGCCATCTGCTCGCGGAGCACGCTCGCGAGCCGCGGCACGTCGGCGGTGTCGGACGGCTTGAACCGGGCGAAGTGGAACGCAAGCATGTTGCCGAAGGTCGGCCCCAGCTCTCCCTTCGGTCGCAAGTCGACCGCGATGGGGAGGACGAACGGAAGATCGGGCACGCGGCGTTGCTCCCAGAGTCCGCGCATGGCCTTGCCGACCACCGCCAGCCGCCACCAGATCTCGTGCGTGGCGCGTGACGGCTTCGCCGTGCCGTCACGCTCGACGAAGGTCGCCTGCCTGAAGCGTACGCGAACGCCGGCAGCCGGTGGCGACGAGACCGGGACGGTGCGCGGGAGCGTCTGCATGTACGCCATGCTGCGGCGTGCCAGTCGCCCACGCTCCCTGACGGTCCGCGTGTCGGCGGTCCGCACGAAGATCGGGACCGCGCTGCCCCACGGCGCGGGGCCCGGATGTCGATCGAGATGCACGAGGTGGTGCAGCAGGTTTTGCGCGCCGCGCGGGTCCATGAGCGGATGGAACCACGTCAACACCAGCGCATCTCGCGCACCGTCGACGGCCAGGAATCGCAGCGGAGGCTCGCGGGTCGGGTCGATGCCGGTGTTGATCTCCGCGTCGAGCGCCTCATCGAGCTCCTCCGCGCTGGCGATCGTTCGCCGGCGCACGGGCGGCCGCGCCCCACCGGGCCCGCTCGGCGCCCAGTGCAGCTTGCCCCACGGGAACGGGCGCCGCAGGCGCGCCGCCGGCCACGGACAGAATTGCAGGAATCGCTCGACGCTTCGACTCACGCGCTCGGGATCGACCGCCCCGTCGCAATGGACGACGAGAACGGCGTTGTTGCTCGAGCGGACGCTGCCCGTCGAATGCAGCGCCATGAGGACAAGATCGGCGCCGCGAAGGGCGAGGCGACGATTCGCTACGAGCGCCCCCTTCGCCGGCAGATGTAGCGCGCCAGGGCTCGTGGCGATGTCAGGTTCTCGGCGACGAGGTCCTCGTCCGGCATCCAGAACCCGAACTCCGCCTCGACGAACAGTAAAATTTTCAGCAACGCCATCGAGTCGATCCCCATCCGCTCGAAGTCGTCGTCCGGCTGGAGAGCGCGACCGCGCGCCATGATGTTGGCGTTGACGAACACGGTGAGGGCGTGCGCGATGCTCTCGTGGTCGGTCCCGGCGGGCGAATGACCTGTCGACATCTGCGGCTAGAAACTACAACCGCCCGGGATGTGAGGTCAACGCATCGGGTCGTGGCTTAAAATCGCAGACCGGTGGCTAGACCGGCGCGTGTCCTCGCACTGGTGGCCGTTCTGCTCACGGCGGTCGTGACGGTGACCATCGTCGTGAGCTCGTACTGGATCACTGCCCCCGCACTCGACGTCGCCCTCCGGGCCGCGCCGCCGGCGCCGGCGATCCGGTTCGGGGTGGAGACGTTCGCCTTCGCGAACGAGAACCGGACGATCTACCGCGGGAAGCCCGACCTCTATCCGAACTGGTGCTTCGTCATGGCGCGTGCCGTGACGCAGTTTCATCGCTTCGCCCGCTTCGACGCGGCGGCGCCGCGGCTGACGATGGACGAGTATGCGGCGCGCGTCCGGCAGGTCACCGCTCGCGCCTGGTGGCATGATTCGCTGCCGCCCGCGGAGCGGATCGTGATCCCCGGCTACGGCTCGCTGCACGAGTTCTCCCGCGCCGAGGAGCGGGCGGTGAAAGCCGGTCTGACGGGGCGGTTCTGGAGCTGGATCCACTGGACCAACTGGCGCGTCGTCTACCCCATGCCGCGAGCGCACCAGGAAGGCGTGGCGCGCGAGACCGTGGCCGAGCTGCAGGCGGGTCGCCCGGTTCAGTGGCTCGTCACCAATCTCCCTGTCATCGAGCTCAACCACACCGTGGTGGTCTACGCCTATCGGGCGAACGGCGGAGCGCTCATCGACTTCACGGTCTACGATCCGAACGATCCCGGCGTCCCCGGCACGATCCAGTTCGACCGACGGGCGCGACGCTTTCTGTCGACGCGCGTCTACAACACGAGCGTGGGGCCGATCCGGGCGTTCCGGATGTACTTTTCGCCGCTGCTGTGACGTCAGCCCCGGGCGGGTCCCGAGACGCTGACGCCGAAGCGCTGCTCGATCACGTGCGTGACACCCGAGAAGTCCTGGGTCGGCCACCGTGCCTTCGCCTCCGTGTACGCGGCGAGCGTCTGCGCGAGGATCGGCATGTGAGCGAGGTCGGCGCCGGCCATCTGGGCGGCGAGCGCGACGTCCTTGTGCATGAGCTCGACGGTGAACGTGGCGTCGTAGTTTCCGTCGACGATCCGGGTGGCCCGGCGATCGAAATACGTCGAGTACGCCATCCCGCCGCCCTTGCACACGACGTCGTAGTAGGTTCGCGGATCGACGCCGAGCTTCGTGCACAGCGCCAGCGACTCCGCCACCGCCACCGCGTTGACCGCGCCGAGTGCATTGTGCAGGAGCTTGATGCGGTTGCCGGTGCCGGAGGGACCGACGAACATCGTCAGCCGTCCGACGACGTCGAGCAGCGGCTGCACCGTGACCAGCGCTGCCCGCTCACCGCCGACCATGAAGAAGATCTCGCCGCTCTCGGCCTGCGGCGAGGATCCGAGCATCGGCGTGTCGAGGTGCGACACACCGCGCGCACGGCCCTCCGCGTGGATGCGCTGCGAGATCTCGGGCGCCACCGTGGAGCAATCGCAGGTGATGAGGCCGCTGCGGGCGCCGGCCAGGATGCCGGCCGCGCCGAGATAGGTCTCGGTGACGATGTCGTTGTTGGGCAGCGCCGTGAAGACGACGGCGGCGCGCGCGGCCACGTCGCGTGGCGTCGCGCGCGCGGTGACCCCGGGCACGGCGGCCGCCCGCTCGAGCGCGTTGGCGGCGACGTCGAAGACGTGCACGGCGTGGCCTTTCGCGGCCAGGTTGCGGGCCATGGGAAAACCCATCCGCCCGAGCCCGATGAAGCCGATCTCGCGTGTGGTCATCAGCGCCTCCGTCGCGGAGAGTACTAAAAAAGGCGGGGAGCCCGAAACCGGGCCCCCCGGGACTTCCGACGCGCGCGCGTCGTGCGAGGCGACGCTCAGATCACGACGCCCGGCGCTGGTGCTGCTGCTCGGAGGCGCGCTCGACGCGGTCTTGGTCGATCTCGCCGCGCCACGCGCCCGTCTCGCGGCCGCGGCTCTCGATGAATTCCTTGAACCGCTGCATGTCGCCCTTCACGCGCGACTTCACGACGCCCAGGGCGTCGCCGAGGTTTTCGACCACGCCGTCCGGATCGTAATCGAGCTGGAGCATCGCCTTGGTCCGCTGATCGTCCAGCCGGTGGAACGTCACCACGCCGGCATTCCACGGGCCGGACCGGCTCGTCCAGGCGATTCGCTCGTCGGGCCGCTGCTCGGTGATCTCGGCGTCCCATTCCTTCAGCTTGCCGGCGATCTCCGCCTTCCAGTGCAGCCGCTTGTCGTCGAGCTGACGCACTTCCTTCACGCCCTCCATGAACCGCGGAAATTCCTCGAACTGCGTCCACTGGTTGTACGCGATGCGAACCGGAACGTTCACCTCGATGGACTCTTGGATGCTGGCCATACCGCCCTCCTGGAAAAACTTGAGCCTGGATGCACAGTGATGGGCAACTTCGGTGCCAGCGAGCTCGGTGTGGCGTGATCTAATACGCGCCGGCCATGGACGCTCGCTCGCCGTCGCCGTTCGGCGCCGCCGTCCGCCGTCGCGAGGATCGGCGGCTCTTGACGGGCCGCGGCCGCTACGCTACGGACGTCGATCTGCCACGTCTGGTGCATGTCGCCTTCGTGCGCAGCGTGCACGCTCACGCCCGCCTGCTCGACGTGGACGGCGCGGCGGCGTCGGCGGCGCCGGGCGTCGTCCGCGTTGTCACCGGCGACGACGCGCTGGTGACGCCGTATCGCGTGCGGGCGCGCTCCGCGCTGCCGGGTTATGTCGAGACGGAGCAGCCGCTCCTCGCCTGGCCGATCGTCCGGCACGTCGGCGAGGCCGTCGCCGCCGTCGTCGCCACCGATCGCTATCTCGCCGAAGATGCCGCCGCGCGCGTGAGCGTCGCGTACGAGCCGCTGCCGGCGTCCGTCGACGTGCTGGCCGCGCTGAGCGACGGCGCGCCGCTCGTGCACGAGGCCGCCGCGGGCAACCGCGTGCTGTCCCGGCGATTCGAGCATGGTGACGTCGACGCGGCGCTGTCTCGCGCGGCGGCCGTGATCGCGCGGGAATTCCGCACGAACCGCCAGTGCGCGGCGCCCCTCGAGCCGCGCGTCGGCGTCGCCGACTGGAGCGCCGCCGAGGAGAAGCTCACCCTCTGGTCGGGGACGCAGGTGCCGCATCTGGCGCGTCATGTGCTCGCCGAGCTGCTCGACTTGCCGGAAAACCGCGTGCGCGTCGTGGCGGGCGACGTCGGCGGCGGATTCGGCGTCAAGGCCGTGCTCTATCCCGAGGATGTCACGCTGTGCGTGCTGGCGATGGCGCTCGGGCGCCCGGTCAAGTGGGTCGAGCAGCGGCGCGAGGCCATGCTCGCGTCGGCGCATGCGCGCGACCATCACTACGCCGTCCGCGCCGGGTTCGACGCGACTGGACGCCTGCTCGCCCTCGACGTCCGGGCAGCCTGCAACGCCGGCGCCTATTCGGTGTTTCCCTGGACGGCCGGCATCGAGGCGCTGATGGCCGGTGGCCTGCTGACCGGGCCCTACAAGCTCGAGCACTACCGTTGCGACGTCGTCGCTGTCGCCACCCACACGACTGCCGCCGGGCCGTATCGGGGCGTGGCTCGGCCGGCGACGACCTTCGTGATGGAGCGCGTGCTCGATCTGGGCGCCCGCGCCGTCGGCCTCGATCCCGTCGAGATCCGTCGCGTGAATCTGATCGGGCCCTCGGACCTGCCGTACACGGCGCCCACGCGTCTCGTCCACGACAGCCCGAGCTATCCGGTGTGCTTCGACAGGGCGGTGGAGGCGATCGGCTATGCCGCGTTTCGCGACGAGCAGCGACGGCAGCGGCGGCTCGGCCGTCACGTCGGCGTCGGATTCGCCGTGTACAACGAGCTCACCGGCCTCGGGCAGGCGGCCTCGGCCGGACCGCGCATGCCGTTTCGAACCGGGCACGAGGGGGCCACCGTCCGGATGGATCCGTCCGGCGCCGTCACCGTGCTGGCCGGCGTCACGTCGCAGGGCCAGGGTCTCGAGACCACGGTCGCGCAGCTGGCGGCCGCCGAGCTGGGCGTGCCGGTGGAGAGCGTGCGCGTCGTCCTCGGGGACACCGACGTCACGCCGTTCGGCCTCGGCGCGTTCGCGTCGCGCCAGGCCGTCATCGGTGGCGGCGCGGTGACGCTGGCGGCGCGCGCGGTGCGCGACAAGCTCGTGCGCATCGCTGCCCACGCGCTCGAAGCTGCCGTGGATGACCTCGTGCTCGGCGACTCGCGCATTGCGGTGAAGGGCGCGCCGGGGCGTGCTCTCTCCGTGGCGGAGGTCGCACGGATCGCCTACCTCGAGACGCACCGGCTACCGCGCGATCTCGATCCCGGGCTGGACGCCACGCGGTTCTACGATCCCATCCGCGGCACCTTCGCGGCCGGCGCGCAGGCGGCCATCGTCGAGGTGGACGCCGAGACGGGAGTCGTCACGATCAGGAAATACGTCTGCGTCGAGGACACCGGGCGCGTGATCAATCCGCGGATCGTCGAGGGCCAGGTGCAGGGCGCCGTCGCCCAGGGCATCGGCGGCGCGCTCACCGAGCATCTCGTGTACGACGAGACCGGACAGCTGCTGACCGGCGGATTCATGGACTACGCGCTGCCGACGGCGATGACAGTACCATCACTGGAGCTGCATCACATCGAGGAGCCCGCGGCCAATCTCCTCGGCGTGCGCGGTGTGGGCGAGGGAGGCACGCTCGGTCCAGCGGCCGTGCTCGCCAACGCGGTGGCGGATGCCTTGTCGCCGCTCGGGGTGGAGCCGACGGAGCTGCCGCTGTCGGCGGCGCGGCTCTGGGCCGCGTGCGCGCGGGCCGGTGCCACGTCGAAGCCGGCGGCGACGTGATCGCGATGATGCGCTGATACGTTGGTGCGTGCGTTTGTCATGACGCGTCGGCTGTGGCAAGGTGGCGGCCGCATGCGTCGCGGGAACGACTATCTGGACAGCCTCCGGGACGGCCGCGCCGTCTTCCTCGACGGTGAGCGGGTCGACGACGTCACCAAGCATCCGGGCTTTGCCGAGCCGATCCGCCGCATCGCGCAGATGTGGGACCGCGCGGCGGCCGACGACGTGCAGGCGGCGACGACGTACGTCGATGCCGCCACCGGCCGTCGCCACAGCGCCATGTGGCTCGTCCCGCGCTCGGCCGACGACCTCGGCGCGCGCCGACGCGTGCATCGACTGTGGGCGGAGCCGACGTACGGCCTCATGGGGCGCACGCCGGACCACGTGGCGTGCGTGCTCAGC
>DASTCJ010000058.1:0-33843 GCA_035605575.1 Candidatus Methylomirabilota bacterium | reverse complement strand
ACGGAGACGGGCACCGCCAAGGACGGCCGGATCGTGTTCTTCTCCACCGGCGTGCATCATCACGATCTCTCGTGCGAGCTTGCCCGCGCCGAGGGACCGGGCCCGCAGCCGAAGGGCGTGCCGGGCCTCTATCACATCGCGTTCGACATCGGCGGATCCGAGGACGATCTCACCCGCGCGCGGCGACACGTCGAGGCGCACGGTCTCACGCCATTCGGCGACTACGCGCGCGGCTTCTGTGTGCGCGATCCCGACGGCCACGAGATCGAGCTCTACATCGACGGCGCGAGGCAGACGTCCCCGCCGGCCGCTTGACAGGCGGACCAGCTTACCCGCAAATAGCAGCACTTCCCGGGGAGGTGCCCCTACATGACCGATCTCACTCGACGCGAGCTGCTCAAGGCCGCCTCCGTGGCCGGGGCGGCGGCCATGCTGCCGTCGGCGGTGGCCGAGGGCCAGACGACACAGAAGCGCGAGCTCGTCGTGGCCCAGGGCGGCGATATCGCACGTTTCGATCCGCACTTCAGCACGTCCTCCAACGAGATCCGCTGGAGCTTCAATATCTTCGACAACCTGGTCTCGCGGCATCCCGACGGCAAGCTCTATCCGGGCCTCGCCACCGAGTGGAAGCTGAGCAACCCCACGACGTGGACGTTCAAGCTGCGGCCGGGCGTGAAGTGGCACAACGGCGATCCGTTCAGCTCGGCGGACGTGAAGTACAGCTTCGAACGGACCTGGGATCCCAAGGTCAACACGCTGGTGAAGACGGTCTTCACCACGGTTGAACGCGTGGACGCGCCGGATCCGATGACGGTCGTGTTCACCACGAAGAAGCCCGATCCCCTGCTGGCGGCGCGCGCGGCATTCTACGGCGGGCAGATCGTGCCAAAGAAGCATCTCGAGGCCGTCGGCGCCGATCAATTCAACGCCAAGCCCATCGGCACCGGCCCCGTGCGCTTCGTGTCGTGGACGAAGGACGACAAGTGCGTGCTGGAGGCGAACCCGGATTATTTCGGCGGCAAGCCGGACTTCGACCGGATGATCGTCCGGCCCATCCCGGAGACGGCGGCGCGGATCGCATCGCTGCTCAAGGGTGAGGTCGACATGATCACGCAGCTGCCGCCGGACCACGGCGAGCGGGTGAACACGGGGAACACGCGGGTGGTGGGCGCGCTCTACGCCGGACTGTACGTGCTCGCCGTCAACAGCAAGATGCCGCCTCTCGACAACCCGCTCGTGAAGCAGGCGCTCGCGCTGGCGGTCGATCGCGAGACCATCGTGAAGGAGCTCTGGCGCGGTCGCGGCATCGTGCCGAACTCGCAGATCGCCAAGGGCGACAATCACTACGACGCGTCGCTGCCGCCGCTGAAATACGATCCCAAGGAGGCGCGCGATCGGCTCAAGAAGTCGGGCTACAAGGGCGAAGAGGTCGTGATCGAGACGACCTCCGGGTACACGGCCAACGACAAGCCGATGTCCGAGGCCATCGTGGCCATGTGGCGCGACATCGGTGTCAACGCCAAGGTCGAGGTCCTCGAGTACTCGGTGCGCGCGCAGAAGAACCGGGACAAGACGTTCAAGGGGCTCTGGTGGTCCGATCCGACGTCCACGCTGAGCGATCCGGATGGCATGTTCTGGCGACTCTTGTCGCCGGGCGGTCCGCAAGATTACTGGCGCCATGCGCGCTTCGACGAGCTCGGCGAAGCTGCGCGCTTTTCGGTCGACGAGAAGTTCCGGGCGCAGGCGTACAAGGAGATGACGAAGATCTTCCTCGAGCATCTGCCGTGGATTCCGGTGATCCAGCCGTACGAGGACTACGGGGTGCAGAAGTTCATCGAGTGGACACCGAATCCCAACCAGCAGTTCGAGATCCGCCGCTTCGCATTCAAGTTCCGCCGCGCCTAGGAGGCCCCCGGCCGGGGGCCCGCGCCCCGGCCGGCTTCACCGATGCGCGCGGTCGTCAGCTTCCTCGCCACCCGCCTCGCACGGGCTCTCGTCGCCGTGTGGCTGGTCTCCACCGTCGTGTTCGTCGTCATGCGGCTCTCGGGCGATCCGGTCCCGCTGCTGCTGCCGCCCGACGCGCCGCGGAGCGAGTACGCGCGCGTCGCGCGCGAGCTCGGTATCGATCGACCACTGCCGGTGCAATACGCCGTGTTCCTCGGCAACGCGCTGCGCGGTGACTTCGGGCGCTCCATCCATTTCCGCCAGCCCGCCGCCGACGTCGTGGTCGGCTATCTTCCGGCTACCGCGGAGCTCGGACTGACGGCGTTCGCGGTGGCGCTGGTCATCGCCATCCCCATTGGCGTCGTCTCCGCGGTGCGGCGGAACTCGCTCGTCGACCAGATCACCATGGCCGTGGCGCTCGTCGGCCAGTCGGCGCCGACGTTCTTCGTGGGGATTTTCTTGATCCTGGTCCTGTCGCTGAAGGCCGGCTGGCTGCCGACCTCGGGCCGTGGCGACTGGAGCAATCTCGTGCTCCCCGCGCTGACGCTCGGTGCCTTCGCCATGGCGTCGATCGCCCGCCTGACGCGCTCGGCCTTGCTGGAGGTGCTCCGGGCCGACTACGTCCGCACCGCGCGCGCCAAGGGACTGCGCGAGCGCGCCGTGGTGATCAAGCATGCGCTGCGGAATGCCGCCATTCCGATCGTCACCATCACCGCGCTGCAGTTCGGGACGCTGCTCGGCGGCGCCGTCGTCACCGAGACGGTGTTCGCATGGCCGGGCATCGGGCGGCTCGCGATCCAGTCGATCTACAATCGCGACTATCCGGTCGTGCAATGCGTCGTGTTCCTCTCGGCCCTCCTGTTCATCGTCATCAACCTCACCGTCGAGCTCGTCTATGGGGTCCTCGATCCCCGCATCCGTCCCCGCTGACGCCGCGGTGTCGCCGGTCGCCGGCGCCGGCGGTCGCGTCGCGCGACGCACGCGGCGCCTGGCGCTCGCAGGCGGTGGATTCGTCGGCGTGCTGCTGCTGGTGGCCGCCGCGGCCCCGTGGCTCGCACCGCAGGATCCCGTCCGCCAGTCGCTGCGCGCACGGCTGGCGGCGCCGACGCTCGAGGGCGCCGACGGCCACGCGCATCCGCTCGGCACCGACCATCTCGGCCGCGACGTGCTGTCCCGAACGATCTTCGGCGCGCGCGTGTCGCTGGTGGTCGGCTTCGCCGCCGTGCTCGTGGGCGGGCTGGTGGGAGCGACGCTCGGCATCGCCGCCGGCTATCGCCGCGGGTGGCTCGACACGGCCATCATGACCGTGGCCGATGCGCAGCTGGCTTTCCCGTTCATCCTGCTCGCCATCGGGATCATCGCGGTGCTCGGTCCGAGCTTTCCAACGCTCATCGTCGTCATCGGCCTCTCCGGCTGGCCCGGCTATGCGCGCGTGCTGCGCGCGCAGGTCTTGGTGCTTCGCTCGCGCGAGTTCGTGGATGCCATCCACGCGCTCGGCGGCAGCGTCATCCGGATCGTGAGCCGGCACATCGTGCCGAATGTCCTGTCCTCGCTCGTGGTGATCGGCACCCTCGAGCTCGCGCGCTCGATCGTGCTGGAGGCCACGCTCTCGTTCCTCGGCCTCGGAATCCAGCCGCCGACGCCGTCGTGGGGTGGCATGGTGCAGGAAGGCCGCGAATATCTTGACTCCGCGTGGTGGATCTCGACGTTTCCGGGGCTGGTGCTCATGCTCACCTCCGTCGCGGTGAGCCGTACCGGCGACTGGCTGCGCGATCTCCTCGATCCGACGCTCAGAGGAGAGTAGTCCAGGGCAGCGCGTGTGCGATGATAGTCGCACCATGAGAATCCTCGTCGTCGACGATTCGAATCCGCACCGTCGCATGCTGACCGCCGTCTTCGGCGGCGCCGGCCACGACGTGGTGACGGCGGCCGACGGCGAGGCGGCGTTGAGACTGCTCAATGGCGAGCACGTCGACGCCGTCGTCTCGGACGTTCGCATGCCGAAGATGGACGGCTTTCAGCTCTGTCGCGCGATCCGAAGCGATCGGCGCTGGTCGCATCTGCCGTTCATCTTCTACAGCAGCGTCTTCATCGGTCGTCCCGCTCAGGATCTCGGACGCGACATCGGCGCGACCGCGTACATCGACGCCAAGGACGTGGCCCCGGGTGAGGTGGCGCGGCAGCTCGAGGCCCTCGTGCGGCGCGCCCAGCGCGAGGAGTACGGCGAGCGGCTCATCAAGGCGCTCGACGACGCCGACTTCGCGCGTCGCTACCACCTGGTCGTTCTCGAAGCGCTCGGCGGTGCGGGACATCTGGAGATGCGCGACCTCGTGGCGGAAAGCGCCAAGGCCCTCGACACGGTGCTGACCCGACTCGACCACGAGCGCAAGGCCCTCAGCATGAACGTCGATCGCGACGTGCAGGCCGCGCAGCTCGCCGTGCTGCGCGAGCTCGGCGAGTACCTCGGTGATCGCATCAACAATCCGCTGGCGGTCATCCTCGCCAGCGCGCAGCTGCTGGAGATGAAAGCGCCCAGCAACGCCACCAGCGAGGCTGCCGAGCGCATCGCCGGCGCCGTCAAGAAGATCAACGCCGTCGTCCGCGAGATCGCCCGCCGGTCGGGCGAGCCCGATTAGTTACATGGGAACCGCTGGCGCTCCTCTATATCTACGCGGCGCCGAAGGCGTCGAGGCCGGTGATATCACGGCCGACGATCAGGATGTGGATGTCGTGCGTCCCCTCGTAGGTGTTGACGGTCTCCAGGTTCATCAGATGGCGGATCACGGGATGCTCGTCGACGATGCCCGCGGCGCCGAGGATGTCCCGCGCCATGCGGGCGCCGTCGAGGGCGACCTGCACGTTGTTCATCTTCGCCAGTGAGATCTGCTGGGGGCGGACCTTGCCTTCGTCCTTGAGCCGGCCGAGCTGAAGCACGAGCAGCTGGGCCTTCGTGATCTCGTTCAGCATCCAGACGAGCTTCTGCTGCACGAGCTGGAAGGAGCCGATCGGCTTGCCGAACTGCACGCGCTGCTGTGAGTACTGCAGCGCCCAGTCGTAGCACGCCATGAGCGCCCCGACCGCGCCCCAGGCGATGCCATAACGCGCCTGCGACAGGCATCCGAGCGGCCCGCGCAGTCCCTTGACGTTCGGCAGCTTGTTCTCCTCCGGAATGCGACAATCCTGAAAGGCGAGCTCGGAGGTGATCGAGGCCCGCATCGAGAACTTGCCGTGGATATCGAGCGTCGAGAAACCCGGCGTCCCCTTCTCCACCAGGTAGCCGTAGATCTCGCCGTCGTCCTCCTTCGCCCAGACCACGGCCACATCCGCGATCGAGCCATTCGTGATCCAGAGCTTGGTGCCGTTCAGCACGTAGCCGCCGCTCGCGCGCCGCGCGCGCGTCTTCATGGCCCCGGGATCGGAGCCGTGGTCGGGCTCTGTCAGACCGAAGCAGCCGACTTTCTCGCCGGTCGCCAGCGCAGGAAGCCAGCGCTCTTTCTGCGCCTCGCTGCCGTACGCGTAGATGGGATACATGACGAGACCGCTCTGCACCGACGCCGCCGACCGCAGTCCCGAGTCGCCGCGCTCGAGCTCCTGCATGATGAGGCCATAGGCAACATTGCTGAGCCCGGCGCAGCCATAGCCCTTCAGCGTGGCGCCGAAGACGCCGAGCTCACCGAGCTGGGGGATGAGCTTCACCGGGAAGGTGCCCGCTCGATGCGCCTCGGCCACCACGGGCAAGAATTCCGCCTCCACCCAGTCGCGCACGGTGTCGCGGATCATTCGCTCATCCTCGGAGAGGAGGTGTTCGATGCCGTAGTAATCGACGCCGCGGAATTTCTCCATCGCTATCCTCTCGCGGTCATCCCAGATGGACCGGGTTGAAGTCGGTGTGCCGATCGTACACGTCGACGCCTTCGCGCGATTTGAGCCAGCCGACGGCCGCATACGTGAGCGGCGTCGCGGCCGCCTCGTAGAGCACCTTCACGATCCACTGCGCGGTCACGATCTGCAGGAGCGCACCCGGCGCCACCGTGCCGGCGAAGGCCAGGGTGACGAAGACCGCGCTGTCCAGCGCCTGCCCGACCACCGTGGAGCCGATGGTGCGCATCCACAGCCATCGGCCCTGGGTGGCGATCTTCAGCTTGGCAAGGACGAACGCGTTGGTGAACTCGCCCACGAGATAGGCGACGAACGACGCCGCCAGCACGCGCGGCGTCTGGCTGAAGATCGCCTCGTAAGCGTCCTGACCTTTCCAGAATGGCGCGGGCGGCAGCTCGCCGCCGAGCCACAGCGCCGCGACCATGAGCGTGTTGCACGCGAAGCCGAGCCAGATCACACGCCGGGCGGCGCCGTAGCCCCAGACCTCGGTGAGCACGTCACCGACGACGTACGAGACGGGAAAGATCACGACACCGGCGGTGAGCACCACGCCGCCGACCATGATCAGCTTGGTCGCCATCGTGTTGGCGGTCAGCAGACACGTCACGAACAGCGCCGCGCACGACAGGAACCGCCAGCTCATGGGGCTCGATCATACTATCGCCGGTGGCGACTATGAATCCCGCCGCGCGGTGGTGCGGTCTCCGGCGGCAGGGAGGACGCTACACGTTGGTGACGATCGCGGAGGGCTCTTCTTCGAGCGCGCGCTTGAGGGCGAAGGCCAGCGCGGCATCGTGCTCATGTGAGGTGGCGAAGATTCGGCACTGCGCGACCTTGCCCGGCAAGTATTTCAGGATCTCGGTCAGCGGCTCCATCGACACGGTCTTCGTGGCCGAGTCGTAGACGTAGATCTGCCGGTCACCCATCTTGAGCGGGTTCAGCGGACGGGGATCCTGCAAGGCCATGTCGATCTTGAAGGGGAAGTCGCGCAGGGAGGCCGGCAGGAACCCGCGCACGCGTCGCTCGACCGTCTCCGCATCGAGGAATCCCTGTCCGCGCCGCGGCTCGAACAGATCGAGCACGACCTCGTGCGACATCCGCCATTTCAGCTTGCGATCGAGAATATGTCGCCACTCCGCGCCGAGGCGCTTGCGGGCGGCGTCGTCGGCGTCGTGCCAGCGGCCGACCTCTTCGAGGAGTGTCCACTCCGTGAGGTGCAGATAGGGATGGAGGTCCTTGCCGAGATCGAAGGGGAAGGCGATCGTCATCGTGTCGCGGAAGATTTCCTTCAGATGCAGGTCGATGCCGCGCGTGGTGCGGTGGTAATAAACGTTGGTGTACATGTAGAAGCGCGCGTTCAGGAACATGATGAACGCCTGCAGGCCGCCACGGTCGAGGGTCAGGCCGTTCTCCGAGAAGAACGAGTAATAGATGATGCGCTCGATGTCGATGGGGCCGACTGCCACCCCGCACATGTACGAGTCGCGGAGCACATAGTCCATGTTGTCCGCCGTGAACACGCCGGACAGCAGCGGCTTCAAGAACTTGAGCCACTTTGGATGGTGAGGCAGCGGCTCCGTATACCCCTTGCCCATCAGGTAACAGATCCATTCCGGGTCGATCGCCTCGTCGGCGTTGAAGGCGGCGCTGGGACTCCGGCGTAGCGCCCGCAGCACGTCGCCGAGCTCGTCCCGGATGATCTTCTGCCCCACGAGCTCGTGCGTCAGGTTGTAGTCGACGAGGAAATTGTCGTCGAAGAAGTGCCCGAAGGGACCATGGCCGATGTCGTGCAGCAGCCCGGCCATGCGGAGCAGCTCCTCGAGGAGCGCCGGCGACGGCGCGTCGCTGCCGAAGATCGCCCGCAGCGAGGGGTACAGCTGCTGGGCGAGGCGTCCCGACAGGTGCATGGCTCCGAGCGAGTGCTGGAATCGGCTGTGCTCGGCGGCGGGGAAGACCCACCGTGCGGACTGCAGCTGTGGAATGCGGCGCAGGCGCTGCGCCCACGACGTGTCCATCACGTCCTGCTCGGTGGACTCGCCCGGAATCCCGCCCGGACGCGTATAGAGAATGTACTGGTGGATCGGGTCGGCGATGAGGCCGCGTCCCTCGTAGGTGTCAGCGGCGCCCTTCATGGACCGAGGGTACCGCTTATTGCGACGTCCGGTACAGGGTCGTGCGGTCGATGGAGCGCACGCCGATGACACGCACGGCGTGTTCGCGGCGGACGGCGACCTCGATGGTGTCGCCGGCCTGACGTCGCCACATCTGCTCGTAGAATTCTTCCTGCGTGCGCACACCGACACCGTTCACGCCGATGATCCGGTCCCCCTTCTGAAAACCCGCGCTGCGGGCCGGCCCGCGCTCGTTGAAGCCGTCGACGAACACGCCGTCCGGATTCGCGCGCGTGTGCAGCCCGATCCACGGCCGTGGTGGCCGGCTCACCACGCGCCCGGCGGCGATGATCTCGTCCTTCACGGGCAGGAACGTCTCGAGCGGAATCGCCATATTGACGAAGGCGGGCTCCTCGCCTAGACGCAGCGACACGACACCGACCAGACGACCACGCTCGTCGACCATGGCGTTGCCACCCCAGGACGACACGGCCGGCGAGATCATGAACGCGCGGGGCAGCATGTACTCCCAGAAGGCGGAGAAGCGGCGCACGCCGGTGAGCGTCGTCTGCGCGTACACCAGGTCGTTGTCCTCGTCGGCGCCGACGCTGCCAGTGACCATTCCTTCCACCATGTCGCGCGAGTCGCCGAGCGTTGCCGTCGGCCACGGTCCGACACCGCGGAGCCGGACGACGGCCAGGCCGGTGTCCAGGTCGACGCCGACCAGGCTCGCTTCGATGCTGGCCCCATCGCGGGTGCGTGCCTCGATCCGCACGGCGTCGAGCACGAGATACGAGACGGTCACCGCGTAGCCGCGGTCGTCGAAGATCACGGCGCTGCCCGCGCGACGCGGGCCGAGCCGCGCCGAGGACGGCGCGTCCTCCGGCGCCGTCACCGACAGCGCCACCACCGCCGGCTCCACCTTCTGCACGTACGTGGGCACTGACGAGACGTCGTTCGGATGCAGGCGGGGCGCTGGTGGTCGCGGGACCGCGAGCGCGACACCGGGAACGAGCACGGCAGCGGCGACGACGCTCAGCCAACGTCGAGTCATGACACCTCCAGACCTAGCGGTTGCCGTACTGACGCTCGTACCACGCGCGAAACTCGCCGGACTTCAACGGCCGCCACCACGCCTCGTGCTCGCGATACCACCGCACGGTGCTCTCCAGCGCGTCGGTGAACCGATGCGTGGGCGTCCAGCCGAGGCGCCGCACCTTCGTGGAGTCCACCGAGTACCGACGATCGTGGCCCGGACGATCGGCCACCCGCTGGATCAGCGTCTCGGGCTTGCCGGTGAGCCGAAGGATCTCGTGCGTGAGCGCGACGTTCTCAACCTCGTGGCCGCCGCCGATGTTGTATACCTCGCCGGCGGCGCCCTTGCGGAGAACCAGATCGAGGGCCACGCAATTGTCGAGCACATACAGCCAGTCGCGGACATTACGGCCATCGCCATAGAGAGGCAGCGGGTGGTCGTCGAGGGCGTTCGTCACGAAGAGGGGAATCACTTTCTCCGGATACTGATACGGCCCGAAGTTGTTCGACGACCGCGTGATGACGGCGGGCACGCGGTGCGTGTGCCAGTAGGCGAGGGCCAGCATGTCGCCACCGGCCTTCGATGCCGAGTAGGGATTCGACGGCCGGAGGGGATCGGTTTCCGTGGACGAGCCGTTCGGCACGCTGCCGTAGACCTCGTCGGTGCTCACGTGAAGCAGGCGCGGAATCCGCAGCTCGCGGACCACCTCCAGCAGCGTAAACACGCCGAACACGTCCGTTTTCAGAAAGGCGTCGGGCTCCGTGAGTGAGCGATCGACGTGGGACTCGGCGGCGAAATTGACGATGGCATCCGCGCCGCGCACCGTGTCGCGCACGAGCTTGCCGTCACAGATGTCGCCGTGCACGAAGCTGTAGCGCCGGTCGTTCTCCACGTCGGCGAGGTTGGCGCGGTTGCCGGCATAGGTCAGCTTGTCGAGGTTGACGACGCTGTCCTCGGGATGCGTCGTCAACACGTGGCGTATGAAGTTGCTGCCGATGAATCCGGCGCCGCCGGTGACGACGAGCTTCATGACCGCTCGCTATCCCTTCGTCATGTCCCAGACGTCGGAGCCGGCGAAGTCCCACGGCAGCCGGCCCTCGTCGCAGGCGGAGGGCTCGGCGGAGAAATGCACATCGGTGAAGTAGATGATGCGGCCCGTCTCCGAGCCGAGGTTGCGCACACCGTGAGCCACACCAGGCGGAATCACCAGCAAGCGCGAGGCACCGTTGCCGAGCATGATCCGCAGGCGCGTTCCCTCGCTACGCGAGTGCTTGCGGACGTCGAGCAGCACGACGAGCAGCCGATCGGACGGCGGAACGTACCAGACGTCGGTCTGGCGCTGGTGGAGGTGGAACGCCTTGAGCGCGCCGGGCACCATCTCGCTGAAATTGATCTGACGAACGGTGAAGTCGCCGAGCGCTTCCGGACGTCCATCGACGAGCCGCGCGAGCTCGGTCATCGATCCGCCGTCGTCGGCGTGACGCTTGAGCTCGACGATGCGGACGCCCTCGATCGTTGGAGCGGGCGCATACGATTGGAGGTGGAATGCGCGCTTGGCGTCGGGCGTGAAATCCATCAGCTCGCTCGGCAGGATAGCACGCTAGGATTCGGGCTCGACGAGCCTGCGCAGATACTCGCCGTACGAGTTGTCGCGCATCGGCCGGGCCAGTCGCAGCACGTCCCCGGCCGTGATGTATCCCATCCGGTAGGCGATCTCTTCGACGCAGGCCACCATCAGGCCCTGACGTTCTTCGAGCGTCTGGATGAACGTGGATGCCTGCAGGAGCGCCTCGTGCGTCCCCGTGTCGAGCCACGCGATGCCGCGGCCGAGTCGCTCCACGTGCAAATCGCCCCACGCGAGGTACGCGAGATTCACGTCGGTGATCTCGAGCTCGCCACGCGCGGATGGTTTCAAGCGGGCCGCCACGTCGACGACACGATGATCGTAGAAGTAGAGGCCGGTGACGGCCCACGGCGAGCGCGGCTTGGCGGGCTTCTCTTCGAGGCCGACGGCGCGCCCGTTGGCATCGAACTCGACGACACCGTAGCGCTGCGGATCGCGGACCCAGTATGCGAACACCGTGGCTCCGCTCGCGCGCCGGGCTGCACGCTCGACCGACTCCGGCAGACCGTGCCCGTAAAAGACGTTGTCGCCGAGCGCGAGCGCCACCCCGTCCCCGCCGATGAACTCCTCGCCGATGAGGAAGGCCTGCGCGAGCCCATCTGGACTCGGCTGCACGGCATACCGGATCGTCAGGCCGAGATGGCTGCCGTCGCCGAGCAACCGGCGAAACGAGTCCTTGTCGTGGGGGGTCGAGATGACCAGGATGTCGCGGATGCCGGCCATCATCAGCGTGGCCAGCGGGTAGTAGATCATGGGCTTGTTGTAGATGGGCACGAGCTGCTTGCTCAGCGCCAGTGTGGCGGGATACAGCCGGGTACCGGAGCCCCCGGCGAGAATGATGCCTTTCATGGTACGGGACATGAATTTTTGCGAGTATAGCAGCCGCGGGCGGCTGCCACGAAGCTCGCAGTGCCCGCGCGCCGTTTGAATGTCGACCGGGAATGGGGGTAATATCACGTCGATGAAAACCCTGAGGGAGATGCTGGCGGAGGCGAGGCAGGTCGTCCCTGAAGAAGGTCCCGAGGATCTCGCCCGCCGGCTCGAGTCCGACACGCCGCCCGTCGTCATCGACGTGCGCGATCCCGACGAATATCGCGACGGGCACATCGAGGCGGCCACGAACATCAGCCGAGGCTTTCTCGAGTTCCGCGTCGGCACGGCCGTGAGCGACCCCACCACACCGGTTGTCCTTTACTGTCAGACCGGGCTGCGCTCGCTTCTCGCAGCGAAGGCGCTGAAGGAGCTGGGCTACCAGACCGTGATCAATCTGCACGGCGGCTATCAGAAGTGGGCGCAGTCGGGATTGCCCGTCGTCAAGGACGTCCCGATGACGGCCGATCAGATTCAGCGCTACAGCCGCCATTTCTTGCTCGCGCAGGTCGGCGACAAGGGCCAGCGGCGACTGCTGCGAAGCAAGGTCCTTCTGATCGGCGCCGGCGGCCTGGGCTCGCCTACGGCACTCTATCTCGCGGCGGCCGGTGTCGGAACGCTCGGGTTGATGGATGGTGACGTCGTCGACATCACCAACCTCCAGCGACAGATTTTGCACACGACCGCGGACGTCGGAAAGCCGAAGGTGGAATCCGGGACGCGCATGCTCAAGGCGCTGAACCCCGACGTGAACGTGGTTGCACTGCCGACACGCATCACCGTCGACAATGTGCTGGATACCATCAAAGACTACGATCTCGTCGTCGACGGGTCGGACAACTTCGAGACCCGCTACCTCGTGAACGACGCGTGCTATCTCGCGGGGAAGACGAACGTCCACGGCTCTATCTTTCAGTTCGAGGGCATGGCGACCGTGTTCTCGCCCAACCAGGGCCCGTGCTATCGCTGCCTGTATCCCTCGCCACCGCCGCCGGGCCTCGTGCCCTCCTGAAGCGAGGCCGGGGTCCTGGGCGTGCTCCCAGGCATGATCGGGGTCGTGCAAGCCACGGAAGCGGTGAAGCTCATCCTCAACATCGGCGAGCCGCTGATCGGTCGATTGCTCACGTATGACGCTCTCGGGATGCGATTCCGCGAGGTGCGACTACGGCGCGATCCAAACTGCCCGCTGTGCGGGACATCACCGACGATCAAGGATCTGTCGATCCACCGGACGGAAGGCGCTGGTGCCTGCGACGCGCCGAACGGCCATGAGGCCGCGGGCGCCGCTGCCGTCGCTGGACGCTAAGCCGACGCGCTCCGTCGTCCTCTGGCTCGACAAGGCCGACGCATATCTCCGCGCGGCCGAGGCGGCGGGCCTCACGAAGCGGTTCTCCCTCGAGGTCGCGCCGCTCGCGAGCGAGCCGCCGGACGACATGCTCGCCCGCGCGGAGGCGCTCCTTGCATGGCGGCCACCCGCCCGTCTCGGCCAGCGCGCCCCGCGGCTGACGTGGATCCAGTCGCTCACCGGGGGGATCGATCAGTGGCTGGTGGCCGATTATCCCGAGCGCGCCATCTTGACCTGCGCGCGCGGCAGCCATCGGCTGTCGATGCCGGAGCACATTCTCGCCGCGCTGTTCCTCGTGACGAAGTCGCTGGCGCCGATCGTCCTCGATCAGCGGGAGCGCCGGTGGACGCGACGCGTGAACCCGACGCTCGCCGGGCGCACCCTGGGCGTGCTCGGTCTCGGCGCGATCGGCGCCGAGCTGGCACGCAAGGCCGCCGCGCTCGAGATGCGCGTGATCGGTACGAAGCGCGACGGCGCCGCGGTGCCGCACGTGGAGCGGGTCCACCCGCCGGCAGAGACGGACATCGTGCTCGCGCAAGCGGATTACGTCGTGCTGCTGCTGCCGTCGACGCCGGAGACCCGGGCGTTGATCGACTCCCGCTCGCTGAAGCGAATGAAGCGTACGGCGTATCTGCTCAATTTCGGACGCGGCGATCTCGTCGTCGAAGAGGACCTGGCGGCGGCCGTGCGCGCCGGCGTCATTGCTGGCGCCGTGCTCGACGTCTTCGTGAAGGAGCCGCTGCCGGCCGATTCGCCGCTGTGGACGACCGAAGGGATCACGATCTTTCCGCACGTCGGCGGGCTACACCCGGATCGGGATGAGACCGTGGCGGCGCTGTGGGTCGAGAATCTGCGCCGCTTCGCGGACGGCGAGCCCCTCCGAGAGGTCGTCGACCGCGCCCGGGGGTACTAGAGGCTACTCTCGCTCGCGCTCGAGGACGAGAATCGCGGGTCGCGGCGCGCCGGCGATCTTGCCGTAGATCGTGTCCCCGACTCGCGTGAACTCGAACTTGGCCGCCGTTCCCGCCTGATCGCGCGCCACCACGTCGGCGCCGTTCACCTTGTAGAACACCGCGATGCCGGCCGAGCCGGCCTCGCGGAAGCGCAGCGGCAGCCCGGTGGCGGCGTTCACGTCCTGCAGCGCGATGCGCCCGATCCCGCGCTTCCCGGACTGGCTGAAGACCGCGCTGACCTCGCTCGACCGCTCGTCGCCGAACAGGCCGCGCGCGCTCCACGTCCCACGCCACTTCCCCGTCATGTCCATCGAGGGCAGCGCGGCTTGCGGCGCGTCGGGCGAAGAGATCGCGTCCGACCCTTCGGGGACGAGCCGGTCCCACCACTCCTCGCGGGCCGCCGCCTGGACGTCTTCTTCGGTGATGGAGGCCTCGCTCGGGTGGCTCTTCATCGACAGCTCCTGGCTGGCGCAGCCGGACATCGAGAACATCACCGCCGTGAGCAGCAGCAGCCACCACCGCAGGCCTTCCATAGCGCGTCCTTCGGCTAGCAAGACGACCCATGCGGGTCGCGCGCGTGCGTAGTGCAAGGACCACACCACGCGCGCGCACTCGTAATTTCGAGGGCTTGCCCGGCGAATAGGCCGACACCGTGCCAATCCGCCATGCAGCCGTGTCTCGGGCGTGACGGTGTTAGCATGGCGCCGTGAGCCGCTCGCTCGGCACCGTTCTCCCCGCTGAGCTCCTGGCGCGTCTGTCGCAGCGCGAACTCGAGCGGCGCCTCGGAATCGCGCTCCCGTTCGTCACCGTCGATCACGCCGCTCGGCCGCACGTGATGCTCCTCTCGTACGTCGAGATCCGGGCGTATTCCCCCAGCACGCTGGGGCTGGTGATCCAGGCCCGCAGCACGACGGCTCGCAACCTCGCGGCCCGCAGAGCAGGAAGCCTGCTGATCGTGGAGCCGGATGCCGTGATCTACGTGAAGACGCGGGCTCTGGACGGGCCGCTCGACGTCGCGGGCGACGAGCGCGGGCTCGGCTACTTCCTGCTCGAGGTGGATGAAGTGCTCGAGGACGTCCCGGCCGAATGGGAAGGAGGCGTCCGCATCACGAGCGCGATCGAGTACCGTCCGGTACCGGCACTCGATGCGCCGTGGGTGCGGGCAACGCTCGGCGCGCTCGCCGCGCCGCGTGCCCGCGTCTGATCAGCGCTCCTGCGTCTCCTTTGGAGGCTCAGGGTCCTTGTAAAGACCGATCGTGACCTCCAGCTCGGTCTCCCGACCCTCACGAAGCAGCCGCACGCGAACGCGCTTGCCGACCGGCGTCGACGAAACGACGCGCTGAAGATCGCGCGGGCTTTCGAGCGGCGTGCCGTCGACGGCGACGAGCACGTCGTCCGCCCGCATGCCACCCTGGTCGGCCGGCTCGCCCGGCATGACACCGCGGACCAACACGCCGCGCACCTCCCGGAGCTTCAACCGCGAGAGATCTTCGTCGGTGACCTCCGCAATCGAGACGCCCAGCCAGCCCCACTCGACCTTCCCCTTGCTGGCCAGCTGCGGCACGAGCAGCTTCACGAGGTTCGACGGAATGGCGAAGCCGATGGAGCCATTACGCGCGGCCATGCTGTTGACGCCGACGACCTGCCCCGCCATGTTGACCAGCGGCCCGCCGGAGTTCCCTGGGTTGATGGCGGCATCCGTCTGGATGAAGTCGAAGCCCGGCGCCGCGACGGTGAGCGGCGCCCCCTTGCGGCTGACGATGCCGAACGAGACCGACTGCTCCAGGCCGAATGGATGGCCGAGCGCCAGCACGAACTCACCGACGCGCAGCCGATTCGAATCGCCCAGCGGCAGCGACGGCAAGTCCGCGGCCTCGACCTTGACGAGGGCGAGATCGACTCGGTTGTCGAGGCCGACGAGACGACCGTTGAAGCGGCGCCCGTCGGCCAGCCGGACCTGGATCCACTCGGCCTGCTCGACGACATGCGCATTGGTGACGATCATGCCCGTTGGATCGATGAGAAAGCCCGAGCCGGTGGAGCGGCGCGGCTCGGCGGGCGAATCCGCATCCTCCTTGGCCGCCGGGCCACCGCGGCGGACCCGGACGTGAACGAGCGCGGGCTTGAGGCGATCCGAGAGATCTGCGAGCAGATCGTTGAACCGCGTGAGCTCGGGTGGCGCGGCCGTCGCGGTCTCGCGCCACAACCGGGCAGGCTCGGCCGTGCTCGACCCGGCGCATCCGGCGAACGCACCAACCAAGATGACAATTGCGATCAGCGCCCGAGAGCGCGACGCCATGCAGCGGCCTCCTTGTGTGGCGTTCAGTATAGCGCGCGACTCACGGGCTACCGGCTGACCTCGCGCAGGAGGTGCCCGAGCTCAGGGATGATGAGCTTTTCGAGCGCGAGCCGGCAGGCGTTCGGCGACCCGGGCAGCGACACCACGATGCGACGCGCGTGGATCCCCATCTGGGCGCGGCTCAGCATCGCGGCGGCACCGACCTCGGCGAACGACAGCATCCGGAACAGTTCGCCAAAACCGGGCAAGCGCTTGTCCAGCAACGCGTCCACGGCCTCGAACGTCGAGTCGCGCGAGGTGATCCCGGTGCCGCCCGTGAGGATCACCGCCTCAGTCCGGCCGTCCGCGCATGCGGCGCGCACGAGCCGCGTCACCTCGAGCGGCTCGTCGCGGACGATGGCGCTGCCGGTCACCCGGTGGCCAGCTCCTGCCAGCAATTCGCGGATGACCGCGCCGCTCGTATCGGTTTCAGGGGTCTTCGTGTCGGAGACCGTCAGCACGTAACAGGCCACCGACGTGGGCGCCGTCGCCTTGTGCTCGCGCGGAGTGGCGGCGCGATCGCGCGTCATGCGTCGCCGTACGCGCGCGCGAGCAGCTCGACAAGATGCATGACCTTCACGGACGCGCCCGCCTCGCGAAGGCCTTGCTCGATTTGCAAGATGCACCCCGGATTCGCCGTGACAACCGCCTCCGCCCCGGTCGCGAGCACGTGGCGCACTTTGCGGCGCAGTAGACGCGTGGCCATCTCCGGCTGCGTGAGGTTGTAGATCCCGGCCGAGCCGCAACACCAATCGGACTCCGGCAAGTCGACGATCCGCAGCCCGGGCAGCTGCGCGAGCAGCTGCCGCGGCGCATTGCGGATCTTCTGGCCGTGCACGACGTGGCAGGGATCGTGATACGTCACCGTCAGCGGCACCGGGGCCAGCGGACCACGCAACGGGGACGTCGCCAGGAACTCCGACACATCGCGAACTGACGCCGCGAAGCGGCGCGCACGCTCCGCATATCGCGCATCGCCAGCGAGCAGAAGGCCATAGGCCTTCATGTGCGCGCCGCACCCGGAGGTGTTCACGACCACGGCTTGCACGTCGGCGCGCTCGAACACGTCGATCGTCCGGCGTGCCATCTCCACCGCGCGCTCATGGTCCCCGCCGTGCGCGTTCAGGGCGCCGCAGCATCCCTGCTCCGGCGGCGCGACCACCTCGAAGCCATTCCGGGACAGCACGCGCGCCGTGGCGCGGTTGTGCGCGCCGAAAGCGACAGACTGCACGCAGCCGGTGAGCATGGCGACCCGTCCGCGTCGGGCGCCTTCGGCCGCAGTGAGCTCCGGGAGCGGCGCACGCTCCCGCGCGCCAGGCAAGGTCGGCAGGAGGGCCTCCCACGCCGGCAGGGTGCCGGGAAGCAGGCGGGCAACTCCGCTACGCCGCACGAGGCGCTGAAGGCCGGACGCCTGATAGAGGCGGAGCGCCGCCGCGGCGGCGCGGAGCGCGCGCGGGTACCCGAGCAGCACGCCGAAGTTCGTCCACCGGAATGCGCGGCGCAGGAGGCCGCCGGGTCGCACGCGCTCGATCTCGGCCTTGGCGGCTTCGATCAGCCGCCCGTACGGTACGCCGGCCGGGCAGACGGTCTCGCACGCGCGGCAGTCGAGGCAAAGCGAAAGGTGATCGACCGCCGAATCGGTGAGACCGATGCGGCCCTCCGCGAGCGACTTGATGAGAAAGATTCGCCCGCGGGGCGAGTCCATCTCCGTTCCGAGCTCGGAGAACGTCGGACAGTACGCGAGGCAGAGGCCACAGTGCACGCACTGGTTGACGCCTTCGACGCTGAGGCCGTGGAGCGTCAGCGGCCCGGCCGTCGGCTCACGTTGTTCGCTCGTCGCGTGCACCATCAGCGCGTGCTCAGATCCCGGCCACGAAGCGGCCCGGATTCAAGACATTGTGCGGATCGAGCTCGCCCTTGATCCGTTGCATGATTCGCGCAGCGGGTCCGACATCGTCCCACACGGGCAGCGCCGCTTTGACGGCGAGCGGCGCCCAGCGGATCGACGCTTGGCCGCCGCCGGCGTGCGCCGCCGCGCGCCACTCGGCCAGAACGGCGGCCAGGATCGCGGGATCCTGACGGTCGCCCTCGGCGCGAAGGGCGCCCGTCACGAGCCCGACTCCGGCATGCGCGCACCACGCACTGGTGAGACCGCGCTGGCGCGCGCTGCTCGCGCCCTGCTCCATCGTGTCGACGACCACGGACGGCAGCACACTGAGGGTCATCACGGCCGCCGGAGTTTCGAAGGCGTCGCTCGCGCCGCGCGCCAGCAGCGTCCACGCCGTGACCGGCAGCGTGACCAGCGGACGGCCGCCGCACGGCCGCACCACGGACGCCAGCTCGCCGATCTGCCAGTCGACCTGCTCGGCGAGTCCGTCGAAGCCCACGACCAGCGCTGCCGGCGCCGCCTCGATGCCGAGCATGCGCGCGGCATGTGCGTCCGTCAGCTCGATCGCGTTCGGGATAAGGTCGCTCGCGAGGATTGCCCGCACCGCCGCTCCCGCGTCCTTCAGCCGGTCGAATGGGACCGCCACGAGCCGCTCGTCGTCAGGGCGCGGTCGGAGCTTCAGCGTGGCCTCCACGACGACACCGAGCGTTCCGAACGAGCCGATGAAGAGCTTCGGCAGGTCGTAGCCCGCGACGTTCTTCACGACGCGTCCTCCACCTCGGACGATCGAGCCGTCGGCGGTCACCACGGTGACGCCGATGAGGAGATCGCGCGCGGTGCCATACAGATGCCGGCGAGGGCCCGACGCATTCGCGGCGAGCACGCCGCCGAGCGTCGCACGGTCGTCGTCGGGCGGATCGAGCGACAGCCACTGTCCGCGCGTGCCGAGGGCCACCTGCAAGTCGCGCATGACGGCGCCGGCCTGCGCGGTGACGGTCAGATCGCCGGGCTCGTGTTCGATGATGGCCCGCATGCGCGAGAGTCCGAGCACGATGCCGGCGCGCGCGGGCGGCACACCGAGCGACGCGGCGGTGCCACCCCCCCAGGGAAACAGCGGCATGGCCGCCTCCGCCGCACACGACACGACGGCGGCCACGTCCTCGATCGTTCCGGGAAAGACCGCGGCCTCCGGCGTGCGCCCGTCGATGACATAGGGTGAGAGCTCGACACCACTCAGCACATGATCGGCGCCGACGATGGCGCGCAGCTTGTCGAGCAACGGCGGGGGCACGAGGCTCAGGCGCTCGCCGCTAGAAGCGTTGCGCCAGGCCTTGCGCTTCGATCGCGTGAGGCCGGTAGGCGACGGGGCCCGTCTCGATGCAGGACTTCTTGGTGGGGAACACCTTGCCCGGGTTGCAGAGTCCCGCAGGATTGAACGCCGTCTTGACCTTTTGCATGAAGGCGAGATCGGCGGGCGAAAAGATGAACGGCATGAAATCCGATTTCTCCAGGCCGATGCCGTGCTCGCCGGAAATCGACCCGCCGACTTCCGCGCACACCTTCATGATCTGTGCGCCCGCCTCGACCACGCGCGCCTCCTCGCCCGGTCTGCGCGGATCGTAGAGGATGTTCGGGTGGAGATTGCCGTCGCCGGCGTGGAATACGTTGCCGACGCGCAGGCCGTGAGCCGCGACGATCTCGTTCACGCGACCGAGCACGTACGGCAGCTTCGTGCGGGGGATCACACCGTCCATCACCATGTAGGCGGGTGATACGCGCCCATAGGCGCCGAATGCCGACTTCCGTCCCTTCCACAGCAACTGGCGCTCCGCCTCATCGGCCGCCGTGCGCACCTCGCGCGCACCGGCGTCGCGACAGGCGGCGACGATCCGCTGTGCCTGGGCGTCCATACCAACCGCCAGGCCATCGAGCTCGATCAGCAGCGCCGCCGCGGCATCCCGTGGGTAGCCACACCCGAAGGCGTCTTCGACGGCCTGGATCGTGAGCTGATCGATCATCTCCACCGCAGCCGGCACGAGGCCCCGCGCGATGATGGATGACACGGCCGCCGAGGCGTCGTCGACCCGGTCGAAGACGGCCAGCACGGTTTTGATCGCTTGCGGCTTTTTCAGGATCCGCACGACGATCTTCGTGGCGATGCCGAAGGTGCCTTCCGAACCGACGAAGACACCGGTGAGATCGTAGCCGAGCGCGTCACGCGTCCGCCCCCCGAGCCAGACGATCTCGCCGTCCGGCATGACGACCTCGAGTCCGAGGACGTGGTTGACGGTGACGCCGTACTTCAGCGTGTGCGGGCCACCCGAGTTGTTGGCAATGTTGCCGCCAATCGTGCACGCCTGCTGGCTCGAGGGGTCCGGCGCGTAGTAGTACCCGCGCGACCCCACCGCCCACGACAAATGCAGGTTCACCAGGCCGGGCTCGACGACCGCGATGTGGTTGTCGTAGTCGACCTCGAGCACGCGGTTCATGCGCATCAAGGAGAGGACGAGACCGCCCTCGGCAGGCAGGCAGCCGCCGGAGAGTCCGGTGCCGGCACCGCGGGCGACGAACGGCAGACGCTCGCGATTGGCCAGCTTGACGATCGCGGCGACGTCTTCGGCAGACCGGGGGAAGACGATGAAGTCGGCCAGTGCGCGAAACAGCGTGAGCCCATCCGACTCGTACACGAGGAGCTCTTCCGGATCGGAAAGGACGGCGCCCGCCCCCACGATCGTCTCGAGCTCGCGGCGCAGACCCGATTTGCGTTCCGGAGACATGACGGCCATGGTCAAACCTTGACCCGAGTATACTCTCGTGCCACCACGGGAGACCGGCGCGGCCTAGCCGCGCGGAAGGGCGTCTCGCAGCAACGAGAGATCGGCCACGAAGCGCTCCATCTCGGCGTGCCGCGCCTCTTCGTCGGGCGCGCGTAAGATCGCCGACGGGTGAATCGTGGCCATCACGTGCGGCGCCCAGCGCGCGCTGATCCACTCACCGCGCTGCCGCGTGACGCGGAACTTCGGGCCGAGTAGCGCCTGGGCGGCCGTGGCACCCAGACACGCGAGTGCGGCGGGCTTCACGAGCTCCAACTCCGCCTCGAGCCACGGCAAGCAGGCGTTGATCTCGAGCTGGCCGGGCTTGGCGTGGATGCGCCGCTTGCCCTTTGCCTCCCACTTGAAATGCTTCACCACATTGGTGACGTAGACGTGTCGGCGCTCGATGCCGGCTTCCTCCAGCGCGCGATCGAGGATGCGTCCGGCCGGACCGACGAACGGCGCGCCCGCAAGATCCTCTTCGTGACCGGGCTGCTCACCCACGAGCATGATCCGTCCGTGCGTGGTCGGCCCCGCTCCGAACACGGTCTGGGTGCCACGCTGCCAGAGGTGGCAACCGCGACACCCTCTGGCCGCCTCGCGCAACGCGGGCAGCGTGCGCTCGCGGGGAAGGAAGTCAGCGGCCGAGCCGGTCGTCACCGGGCGGCGCGCGTTCATATTCTCATTGACCTTGCCATGCGCGGCGCTTCGCCCGCCGGGCGGCGGCGACCACGACGAGCGGAGAAGCCCGACGCCGGTCGCGCCACCGCGGAGGAACGTCTCGTGGTCGCTAGAAGTAGCAAACGGGATGCCGCCGTCACACCGCGAGCAGCGTCCGCGCAGCGGCCGCGATGGCTGGCGAATCGATGCCGTAGTGACGGTAGAGATCGGCGCGCGTACCGGACTGGCCGAAGTCGTCCACGCCGAGGGCGAGCTGCGGCACGCCCAGGGCACCGCCGATGAACGCGAGAGCATGAGAGTGGCCGTCGAGCACGGACACAACCGCCACGTCTTCCTCGTCGGCCGTCACGAGGGTCTCGAGATACGGCCGCGTCGCCCGCAGCCCGCGATAAAGCCGGTCCGGGCTGGTGACGACGAACACGTTGGCGAAGACGTCGACGTCGCGCAAGCTGTCTGCCGCTGCCAGCGCCTCGGGCACCATCACGCCGGCGGCGAACAGATGCACCGCGCGGTCGACGCGATAGCCCCGCGCCGATCGCGCATCCACCAGCCGATAGCCGCCGCGGAGGACGCTCGCACGCTGCGCCGGGTCGCCCGGCGGCGCCAGCCGCTGGTCGACCGGCCGTGTCGACAGACGCAGGTAGAGGCTCTCGCCCTCGCGCGCGGCGATGGCGCGCAGGGCGTCGAGGAGAATCCACTCCACCTCCTGTGCGAAAGCGGGCTCGAAATACGCCAGCGACGGCAGCGCGACGCCGATTCCTGGAGTGATCACCGACTGGTGCGCCCCACCTTCCGGCGCCAGACTGATACCGGAGGGCGTGGCCGCGACGACGAACCGCGCGCCGGCATAGAGCGCGTGATAGAGCGCATCGAGACCGCGCGGCACGAACGGATCGTACAAGGTGCCGATCGGCAGCAGCGTCACGCCGGAAAGCTCGGCGGTGATGCCAAGCGCGCCGAGCAAGAGAAACAGGTTGTGCTCGGCGATGCCGAGCTCGATATGACGGCCGGCCGGCGATTCTTTCCACGCAAGCGCCTGCGTCGTGTCCGCGAACGGGTCGGTCCGCACCTGCGGAAAGTACACACCCTTGCGATTGATCCAGCCGGCCAGATGAGTGGTGATCGCCACGTCCGCGGACACGGTCACCACGGCCTCGCCAGCGGGGTCGCGGCCAAGGGAGCTCAGGACCCGTCCGAGCGCCTCCTGCGTCGACATCTCGCCCGCGTACGTCTCGGAGACGGTCGCCGGGATCGTCGGGGGCGCCGTTCGCGGCGGCGCGGCAAAGAGTGGCGGTCGCGCGCGGGTGAAGCGCGCCTCGTCACTGTCCGGCGCGAAGCCGGCCCATTCGTCGCCTTCCGCGATGTCCATCGCACGGCGCAGCTCGATGATCTGCGCGGCGCTGGTGACCGCGGTGTGATTCAGTGGATCGCCCGCAAAGGGCAGGCCCCAGCCCTTGATCGTGTGGGCGAGGATCACCGTCGGTCGCTCGCGCTCACGCGCAGCCGCCTCGTATCCCTCCAAGAGCAGGCCGAGATCGTGACCGCCGAGGTCCGCCACGAGTGCCGCGAGCGCAGCATCGTCGAGGCCGACAAGGAGCCGATCGAGGGCGGCGTCGACGCTGCCGTCGGGTCGCGCGACGAGCGCCTTGCGCACGGCGCCGGGGGGGAGCCGGAGCAGCCATTGGTATTCCACGTTCCGCAGCGACGTGAGCCGTTGCGCCAGCCGTTCGCCGCCGGGACGGTCGAACATCGCCTGCAAGCGTCGTCCCCAGCGAAGCTCGTGCACGGCCCAGCCGCTGGCGCGAAAGAGCTCGGCCAGCTGGCGGGTGCGCGTCTCCGGCACCACACGATCGAGGCTCTGCCGGTTGACGTCGACGATCCAGAGCACGTTGCCGAGCCGGCGCAGTGGCTCCTCGGCCAGCGCCTCCCACACATTGCCCTCGTCGAGCTCGGCATCGCCGACCAGCGCGATGAAACGCTCCGGCAGGGCGCGCGCGCCGTGATCGACGAGATAGCGCGTCGCCAGGGCGCCGAACGTCGCCATGACCGCGCCGAGGCCCATAGACCCGGTCGAGAGATCGACGATCTCCGGATTCTTGCGGCGGCTCGGATACGCCTGAAGACCGCCGAAGCTTCGCAAGCCTCGCAGCGCCTCGACGTCCAGGCGCCCAAGAAGGTACTGGATCGCGTAGAACGCCGGCGAGGCATGCGCCTTCATCGCCACCACGTCACCGGGCCGCAGCGCGCCGAAGTACAGCGCGGTGAGCAGGCTGACGGCGGACGCGGATGACGCCTGGTGCCCGCCGACCTTGATGCCGTCCGCACTCGGCCGGGCGTTGGCGGCATGAACCATCCAGGTGCTCAGCCACAGCACCTTGCGCTGGATCCGCTCGAGTATCGATACGGTGTCGCTCATCGGCGGTCAGTATATGCGCGTCGCCCGGGGCGACATGCTGGCGGCGGCCGGCGGCGACGTCATGACGGCCGAGGCGCCACTACAAGCACAATAGGTGATTTGCTGCTGCGCGACCTCGCCGCCTGACACGCACGCGGCCGGCCTCGTGGCCGGGGGCGTTGCCGGCGCCCATCGGATTCCCCTCGCCGTGGCGAACCTCGTGTTTTGGCGAGCGAAATTTGCGCCGATCGCCGAGGCGGTGCCGATGGTGACTCGCTGACCACCACGACGCGGAATGCGCACGTCATGGTGAATTTCTTGCCGAGGATGCCCCTACGCTACAGTGCTTAAGCATGGACACAGTGCTCGTCATCGATGACGAACGCAACATTCGGACACTCGTTGCGCGCGTCCTAGCCGGGGACGATGTCGAGGTTCACACCGCCGCCACCGGCAAAGAAGGTCTCGACATGGCGGAGCAGCTGGGGGGGCCCGATGTCGCCCTCGTCGACCTGCGTCTCCCCGATACCGACGGCATCCAGGTTGTCCGCGATCTCAAAGCGAAGCACGCCGACACGGCCGTCATCATGATCACGGCCTTCGGTCACATCGAGAGCGCGGTGTCGGCGATCAAGAACGGCGCCACCGACTATCTGGAGAAGCCGTTCCAGCACCTCGAGAAGCTCCGCATCTCCGTGAGCCGCGCGCTCGAGGAAGTGAAGGCACGGCGCGAGATCACTCGCCTCACCAAGCGCGAGGAGGGAAAGTACCGGGCCGATCAGCTCATCGGCGAGTCCGACTCCACCCGGCGACTGCGTGAGGTGATCGGGCAGCTCGCGCGCAGTGAAGCGCACACCATCCTCGTGCACGGCGAGAGCGGCACCGGCAAGGAGCTCGTGGCCAAAGGACTGCACTACGAGAGCAGCCGGCGCAACTTACCGTTCATGGAAGTGAACTGCGCCGCCATCACGGAGACGCTCTTCGAGAGCGAGCTCTTCGGCCACGAAAAGGGCGCGTTCACGGATGCACGCACCACCAAGAAAGGACTGATGGAGCTGGCTGACCGCGGCACGCTGTTTCTCGACGAGGTCGGTGAGATCACGCTCGGCAGCCAGGCCAAGCTCCTCCGGTGCCTCCAAGAAAGGTCCTTCAAGCGCGTCGGCGGCACGCGCGACATCAAAGTCGACGTCCGCGTGATCGCCGCCACGAACCGCTCGCTCGACGCCATGGTGAAGGAGGGAACGTTCCGGGAGGATCTGTTCTACCGGTTGAACGTCATCCCCATCGCCATCCCACCGCTGCGCGAGCGGAAGGAAGACATCCTGCCGCTGGCGCGCCATTTCCTGGCCGAAGCCAATCGCACGTTTCACAAGACGGTGAAGCGGTTCGCGCCCGAGACCGAGGTGCTGCTCCTCGGGTACAGCTGGCCCGGGAACGTCCGCGAGCTGAAAAATCTGGTGGAGCGGCTGGTCATCCTCTCCACCGGCGAGTCGATCGACGCGCATCAGATGCCGCCGCAGTTCTCGCGTGGCACCGATGGCCGGCCTGTTGAGGCGACACTGACCGAAGCGCGCACGCTGGCCGCGATCGAACGCGGCTATATCTTGAAGGTGATGCAGCAGACGAACGGCAACAAGAGCGAGGCCGCCAAGATCCTCGGCATCACCCGCCAGACGCTCCGCAAGAAGCTCACCGAGTCCTGATCCACGCCTCAGGGGCGTGGCCATTTCCTCACCGTCCGGGGAGACGACGGACGGCTGAAGGGCGGTCAGCAATCAACCACGGCGGCGGTGTCGCTTACGGGTGCGGTCTGAATCCAGCTGATGAGGCAGGCGCTTAGGCCGCAGGCGAGCTTTGGTACACCCGTTGCTCTTCCTCCGTGTCGACGTAGTGACCACGAGTAGTCCGAGGGAGCGCGGATGAGTCTTGTCGTCAAGAAGCGGGATCTGAGCGACCCCGCGCAATTGCAGGCGCTGATCGTCGAGCACCTCGACGATCTGGAGGGGGGCCTCGCGCTTCTCGATTCGCGACTGCTGCTCGGTCAGGTCGCGATCGACGCGGTCGCCGTCGACGCCGATGGCGCGCTGGTGTTGATCACGCTCGGTCTCGTCGCCGACGAAGAAATGCTGTTGAAGGCCGTGGACGCGTACTCGTGGTGTCTGGAATATCCCGAGGTGATCCGACGGCTCTATCCGAACCTCCCGTCGTCGGCGGCGCATCCGCCGCGCGTGATGTTCATCGTCGAGCGCATGCCGGACGCATTCCATCGCAAGATCAAGCAGCTCGGATTCGCCGAGGTCGACTGCATAGAGTTCCGGCCTCTCGACGTGGACGGCACCCCGGCCGTCTATTTCGATAGCCTCGCCCGGCTCCGTCGCAGCCCGGCCGCCACACCCGAGCCCAACGGCACGGCATCGCCGGTATCGGCGAGCGGGCGTTCGACGAGCTTGAAGCTCCAGAAGCTCATCGCTACCGACCGTGCGGTCGCGGACCGTGAGCCGGCGCCGTCGCCGGTCGTGAGAATCGTGCGTCGCGCGCCAGCGCGTGAGGAGCCGACGCCCGAGGTCAAGGCGCCGCGCACCGAGCGGATCGTTGCGCCCGCCGATGCAGGACGGCGAGCCGCGCCCACCGTCGACAAACCGGCAGCTCGGGTCCGTCCGCCTGAAGCTTCCGTGGATGCCGCGGTCTTTGCCAGCTTTACCGAGGCGGTGGCCGGTGTGGCGACTCTGCCGGAAGCGATGGTGGAACCGTTCGTCACCGTGGAGGCGCCGACGTCGAATCGCGACGTCGATATCCAGGATATTCTCGATCCGCGACGTCCCGCGCCGACGACGGTCGTGGTGGCGCCGCCCGTGGCGGCCGCCGAAGCGTCGGTCGCCGAACCGCTGGCCGTGTGCGAGCCCCCGGCCGTCGTCGCTGCGCCCGCAGAGCCTGCAATCGTCGTCGCCCCGATCAGCATTCCCGAGCCGCCGCCGAGCGTCGTCGTCCTTTCCGAGCCGGAACTCGTGATCCCAGAACCAGAACCCGAAGTCGTCATTCCCTTACCCAAGCCGGAACTCCTGAGCCAAGTGCCGGAGCCCGAGCTGGTGATCCACGTGCCGGAGCCCGAGCTGGCGATCCACGCGCCGGAGCCCATGTCGGCGGACGCCGTCCCGACTCCGAGCGGTTCTCAAGAGCCGGACACGCCGCTCGCGTCGCTCGACGTACCGGAAGTCGATGTCGTCGCCGCTTCCCTGATGGCGACCGAGCCCGACGTCATGCCGCCTACGGCGAGCAGCGTCGAGCCGGAACTCCTCGTTGCGCCGGTCCTGGCGCTCGAGACGGACACCGAGCGCGAGCCGCAGCCGCTCGCCGCGCGTCTACCCGAGGCGCCGGTCGCCGACGAATTCCCGAATGCGCAGCCGGTGACGCAGGAGCTGGAACCCGTGACGAGGGCGATCACGAGCGAACCGGAGCCCGTGCTTGCCGCACCGAGCGCCGAGCCGGTGCAGTCGGTGAAGCCGGTCGAGCCCATCGCGCCCGTCGTGAGACCCGCGCCCAGCGTCTTTTCCCGCCGTCCACCGGAGCCGGCGGCTGCCAAGGCGGAGCGGAAAGTCGCGTTTGCCGGTATGTCGAGCGATCGGCTGACGCAGGTAGGCGGGCCACCGCAGGTGGAACCGTCCGTCTCAACGGAGAGCCCGTCGGTCGAAGAGAGCACCCGCGCCACGATCGGCGAGCTCGTGGCGGCGACGGACAAGTCCACCGCATTTGCGAAGCCATCCGGCGCCTTCGCGAATCGGCCTCGCACAATCGCGCCGACGCCGTCGGACGGGCCGCCGATTATGGCCGGACCCCGGCTCGGGGCCGGCGCAAGCAAGGGCAACGGCACGCCTCCGGCGGTGGCTGAGCGGCCGGCGGCCGCAGAAGGGCAGGCGCCGGCCGCAGGGGCCCAGGGTATCGAAGGATCGAAATTCCCGAATGATGGCGTGCTGACGCGTCAATGGATGGAGTTCCTCAACCAAATGGCCGCGGGCAGATGATCGGGAAGGAGCCGATGACCTCGCCTTCGCCGCTCCGCGTGCTCGCCGTCGACGACAACTCGTCGCTGCTTCGTTTCCTCGTCTCCGCGTTCACCGCCAATGGGTGCGGGGTCACCCCGGCGCCGACGGCGGAGTGCGCACTCGAGCTCATCGGCAACGAAGACTTCGATCTGGTCGTCTCGGACATCAAGATGCCCGGCCTCACCGGCCTCGATCTACTGCGCGCCGTGAAGGCGCAGCAGCCGGCAACACCGGTCGTGCTGATCACGGGCGCGCCGTCGGTGAACTCGGCCGTGTTCGGGCTCCGGCATGGTGCCTACGATTACTTGCCGAAGCCGTTCTCGATCAAGGAAGTCCAGCAGCTCGTCGAGCGTGTCCGCGCCGATCGCGCCAAATGGAACGGGCAGGCGCCGCTTCCAGCCGGTCTCGCCGAGGAGCTGTCGCGACGCCAGGTCAGCGTCGAGATGCTGTTCCGCATCGGCGACCTCGCGCTGCAAACCCAGGAGCCGCGAGTGTTCGTCGAAAAAGTTCTGCACTTCACCGGTGAATCGATTCGTAGCGACGGCGCTCTCATGCTGTTGCGGGACGAGCACAACAGCTTCACCACCACCCAGCAGGGGGATCCGGCCGTCGTCGACGAGGTGCGGGCGCTGCTGCAGACCAACTTCGACCGCCTGGTGAGCCAGACCGGTCGCGAGGCGCTGGTGCTGGGACGGCCGGGCGGCCGTGTGGAAGCGCTGGCGGCGATGATCCCGGGGATCGGGCAATCGCTCGGCGTGCTGTGCGTTGGACGGCTCATCACCACGGGCGCGTTCCTGCCGGACGAGCGCGACATGGTCATCGGCTTTGCGCAGGCGACGGCGGTCGCGCTCCAGAAGCTGGTGCTCCGCGCAGACCATGAGCGCAACCTCGTCGACACGATCACGGCGTTCGTGAATGCCATCGAATCGAAGGATCCGTACCTGAAGGGGCATTCCGCCCGCGTCGCACTGTACGCGACCGAGAGCGCCCGGGTGCTGCAGCTCGACGAGGAGACGATCGAGGTCGTGAGTCGGGGCGCGATGCTGCACGACCTGGGGAAGCTGTCGATCATGGACACCATTCTTCGCAAGCCCGAGCGGCTCACCGCCGAAGAGTTCACGCTGATCAAGGCGCATCCGGTCGTCGGTGATCGCATCTTGAAGCCGCTTCGTTTCCTCGCGCGGGAGGCGTGCGCGGTGCGGCACCATCACGAGCGATACGACGGCAGTGGCTACCCCGACGGGCTGAGCGGCGAGAACATCCCGTTCGTGGCGCGCATCGTGACGGTGGCCGACGTGTTCGATGCCGTCACGTCGAACCGGCCGTACCGGACGGCCCTGCCCGTTGAGGCCGCGCGCCAGGAGATCGTGCGCGGCCGCGGGACGCACTTCGATCCGCAGGTCGCCGATGCGTTCCTCGCCGTGCCCGTGGAGCGGCTGGTGGAGATCACCCGGCATTACGAGTCGCTCACGAGCGCGCCGCTTCCGGCGGATGCCGTCGTGCGGGCGTTCGTGCAATCGCATTGACGGACGCGAGGCGAAAGATCCTCAAACGTCCTGCGGCCCTGGCGTCCATCGTGAGCGGTGCGAACAGCGGCGAGGCCGCCGTCGATATTTTGTGCGAGGAGCGCTTCGACATGGTGGTGGTCGACTACAAGATGCCGGGCGTCACGGGATTCGAGGTGTTCACGCAGGCGGCCCGCGTCCTTCATCCCGACCTGGCGGCCGTGCTCGTCACCGGTCACGGCGCGTCGGCGCTCATGAGTGAAGCGAATCCGCCGTTCACGTCCGACGAGCTTCGTAGCACCGTGGAACAGGTGCTCGGTGGGCTCGCGCAGGAGACGCGCTGATGCCAACCGACACCCGCGTACCGGCGCGCGGGACCACGGCCGCTCGCGAAGGCTTCGTCGGATCCGTGCTCGGGGGCGTGCGCTGGGGCGTCGACCGGATGCTGTCGGTCGGCTATGGCCTCATCTACGATTACATCTACGAGCAGTTCCGGCCCTACCAGCAGCTGCAGGCCGAGGTGCTGGAGCTGGTGGCGGCCGGACTTCCCGCCGCGACGCTCAAGCGCGACGTGCACGTGCTCGACATCGGCTGCGGCCCCGGCAACTTCACGTTCGTGCTCGCCGAGGCCGGGTTCAATGTCATCGGCCTCGAGTCGTATGCCGCCCTCGTCGAGCTGGCCCGGGAAAAGCGACGCGCCAAGCGACTCGCGAACCTCGCGTTCCGGCACGGAGATCTGGCCGATGGCGCCGGCATCCGCGAGGCCGCCTACGACGTGATCGTGAGCATTCACTCGCTCTACGTACATCCCCAGCCGGAAACGCTGCTCAAAGAGGCCTACCGGATTCTCAAGCCTGGCGGCCACGCGATCTTCGTCAATCACACTCGCCACGTGGCGCCGTGGTCCACCTTCTCCGACATCAAGCGGCGCGACGGTACGAAGCCTGCGCTCGGCAGCCTGCTGTGGCTGGTGCCCAACTCGATCTTCGAAGCGGCCCGGCGACGTATCGGCCCCCACTACTGGAACGAGACGCAGTTCACCGCGAATCTTCAGGCGGCCGGGTTCACCGTCCTCGAATCACGGCGCACGTTCATCAACGGGGCCAGTCTGCTCATGCGGGCGCGCAAGGACGTCGGCCACTGATGGACCGCAAGCTCACCGGCCGCGACGTGCTCGAGCCGGACGTGATCAACGCCGCTGGTCCGCGCGCGTTGATGCATGCCACCGAGCGGCTCGTGGCCAAGAGCTATGGCCTCATGTACGACGCCGTCGTCTCCGGGTTCACGCCGTACGAAACGCTCCTGGACGAGATCGTCGGATACCTTGCGCGCTCGGCGCCGATCGGCCCCGGTGCGGCCGCGCCCACGGTGCTCGACGTCTCGTGCGGCGTGGGCACCGTCGCCGCACGGCTCGCCGCCCGCGGCTACGCGGTCACTGCCGTCGATTCGGTCGGTCACCTCGTGGACGTGGCCCGACGCCGCCATGCCGGCAGCGCGGGATCGCTCCGCTTCGAAAACCTCGATGTCGCGCTGACGCCCGTGCCCGGCGCGGGGACGTTCGACTTCATCCTGAGCATGCATACGCTGTACTGGCACCCGCGGCCGGATGCCGTGCTCGCCGCGTGCCGCCGCATGCTGAAGCCGGGCGGTCATGCCGTTTTCTTGACGTACGCGCGCCCGGCGCACGTGCTGCGCACCTTTGCCGATATACAGCGCGACACAGGGCTCGGACAAGCCGTCCGCGCGCTGCGCTGGTTGGTTCCCACCGCCGTGTTCGAGATGCTCCGCGACGTCGAGCGACGGTATCTCACGGAAGCCGATTTCCATGCCGGCCTCCGCGCGGCCGCCTTCGAGATCCTCGATTCGCGCGAGACATTTCTGGCTGGAATCAGCCGGCTGGCGTGGGTCCGTGCACCGCGCTGAGACCACTCCGGCGCAATGGTCGTCGATCACTTTCCGTCCATCCCGTCCCCGCTCGCGCGGCCAGAATTCGACCAGCCGCGCTGTCGTCGCCGCGACATGCGTAACATTGTCGAGCGCTTGCCACCGCGTTGCCGTTTGGTCCGAGCCTTGCTCCACGAGAGTCGCCGCCCGGTGGGCGGTTCCGCTCGAGGAGGGCCGAGCATGAGCACAGCGACGAAATTCCTCGTGATCCTGATCGCGGCGAGCGCGATCCTGCCCACGACGGCAGCGATCGCCGCCGACGCGACGCTGTATGAGCTGTCGGAAGAGATGATGGTGGTCGACGGCCACCGCAAGGCGACGGCGTCCTTTCAGGGGATCGCCGAGCTTGGAACGCCGCTTTGCCCGCACGCGCTGGTGTCGATGCTGAACCTGCCCGTGCGGTCGTGCACGGTCACCGGTGTCGGCTCGGACGACGTCGACATCGATCCAGCGAGTGCGTCCCTTGGCACGGGCCGTCTTCAGGGAACCTTCGCGGTCGTGGTCAATGCCGACAACGTCGTCGATGCTCCGGAGTATGTCGTGATGACGGGCCGGTTCGCCGGGAACATGTCCCTCGCGGCGGCCGCCGAGTTCACCGGCAAGAAGCAGACGGCGGGACCGGCGACCCAGCGCATCACGCTGAGCGACGGCACCTTCATTCCCGAAAACATCGCGGGCCTGAGCCCGGAGAGCCTGGCCGCGTACGTCCTCACCAATGGTGCGAGCCTCGACGCGAGTGCCTACGATCCCGCGGTGATCGCGGGCGCCGTGCGGAGCCTTGGCATCGGGCCCGCGAGCTTCACCGGCGTCTTCCGGCTGCCGTTCGCGCTCAGCAACGGCCACAAGGAGAAAGCGCGGAAGGACGGCCGCGACGCGTATTACCTCGGCGACAACGACACGCTGATCAAGGTTCGAAAGGACGAGATGGCGCTCGGATATCCGACGGTTCGGATTGAGGTCACCTTCGGGCGATAGGCACTCAGAGGGATGACCGCAATTCCGGCGACAGAGATGCGGCAGCGTGAACGCCCGCCGACGCCGGAACTCCGCACGGAGTTCCGGCCTCTGCGCGTTCTGGGGACTCCGTGAACCCGCATAGCCTTCTGCCGCTCGTCGCCTTCGCGCTGAACGTCTCCCTCGCCGCCCTCAGTCTTCTGCGCAATCCCGGCAGCCGCCTGAACCGCGTCTTCGCCTACTTCGCGTCCGCCATTGCCCTCTGGAACATCGGGGTCTTCCTGCTGCGCACGGCGCCCGACGCCGACGCCGCCCTGCTGGCCGAGGTCATCATTCACATCGGCGTGCTGCTCGTGCCGGCGTTTCATTATCACTTCGTCCTCATCTTCCTCGACGCCACCACGCGGCACCGCCCCTCGCTGTTCGTCGCGTACGTCGTGTCGTTCCTGTACACGCTCGTCAACCTGAGCGGGACGCCGCTGTTCATGAAGGGCGTGGTGTGGACGCACTGGGGCTGGGCGCCGGCGACGGGCCCGCTGTACATTCCGTTCTTCCTCTCCTTCAACGTCCTGATGATCTACGGCATCCGGCTCATGCTCCAGGCCAACCGCGGAGTGGATTCCAGCTTCCGTCGCAACCGTGGCACCCTGATCATGCTCGGCACGCTGGTGAGCCTTGCCGGCGGCATGATCGATTTCGCGCGCTTCATCCTCGCCAAATACATTCCGCAGGCCGACCAGCTGTACCCGATCGGGATTCCGGCCAACATGATCTTCGCCCTCATGCTCGGCACGTCGATCGTGCGCTACCGGCTCTTCGCGGTCGATCTCGCCGTCAAGAAGGCCGCCGTATACAGCGTGGTGGGCGCCTTCATCACCGGCGCCCTCTATGCGGTGACGCAGGTCATCGAGCGCTCGTTCGGTCTCGCCGACATCGACACGATCTGGCTGGTGGTGCCGCTCGGCTTCATGGTCACCGTGCTGCTGTCGCCGTGGGGCCAGGCGCTCGAGGACCGCATCCACCGGCTGATGTTCAGCAAGCGACGGGGCTGCTACGAGACCCTCCTGTCCCTGAGCAAGCGCATGAGCGGCATCCTCAGCTTCAACGACCTGGTCGACACGCTCATCCACGGACTCGTGCGCGGCATTCCGGTCACCCACGCGGGGCTGATGATCCACGACGCCGCCACCAACACGTTCGTGAACTATCGCGAGGAGACGACGCTCGACGAAGGCTCGGGGGCCGACGCCATTCCGAGCGACAGCCCCATCGTGCAATGGCTGTGCGGCGAGGAAGGCCTGCTCGTCAAGGAAGAGATCAAGCTGAACCCGCGGATCGCGAAGTACTTCGAGACGGCGGAGGGCGAGCTCGAGGGGATCAAGGCCTCCCTCATCGTGCCGCTCAAGATCGAGAACAAGCTGAATGGCATCCTGCTGCTCGGCGAAAAGATGTCCGGCGAGATCTTCGACGGCCAGGAGCTCGATGTGCTATCCCTCCTCGCCAACCAGGCGGCCATCTCGCTC
>DASTCJ010000087.1:0-19774 GCA_035605575.1 Candidatus Methylomirabilota bacterium | reverse complement strand
CGTGCCGGCGCCCGCGCGGCTCACGATGAGCGAGGCCGCCGCATAGATGCCGGCCAGCTCGTCACCAACCCACGGAATCGGTGTGTAGCGCGCGGCGAGGTGCTCCGGCAGGCAGGCACGTCGCTCCGTGAGCCACGCCCGATCGCCGGTGGCGGCATTGTCGCCGCACTGGTGGATGAGCTGCGCGTGCGCCAGCAGCGGCTCGAGGATCTCGCCGATCGCCCGGTTGATCGTGTGCGCGCCCTGGGCGCCGCCGGTGACGTAGACGAGCGGCAGCATCGGATCGAGGCTGAAGCGGGCGATGGCGTCCTGACGCTCGCCGCGACGCAGCTCCGGTCGCAGCGGATTGCCGGTGAGCGCCACGTCGGCGCCGCCGAAGAGCCGCGCGGAGTCCGCAAACGTCACCACCACGCGTGTGGCGAGTCGGGCGGCGATGCGATTGGCGAGCCCCGGCACCGCCGTCTGCTCGTGCACGACCAGCGGCACTCGCGCCAGACGGGCCGCTATTGCCACGGGAAGAGCCACGAAGCCGCCGGTGGCGAAGACGACCCGCGGCCGCAGCTCACGCAGCAGGCGCCCCGCGGCCACCACGCCAGCCGGCATGTTGACGAAGAGGTCGGGCACGTTCTGCCACGCCCAACCCCGACGCAGCTTGCCGGTCGGGATCGCGTGATAGCGAATGCCTGCCTCGGGCGCCCGGCGCGCCTCGAGGCCGCGCTGGCTGCCGATCCACGCGCAGTCGATGCCGCGCACGCGCAGCAGCGCCGCGACGGCCAGCCCGGGGGAGGTGTGGCCGCCGGTGCCGCCCCCGGCGATCACGATCATGTCGAGCGCGTGTCCCGGAAGCGCTCGAGGCCGAGGGCCACGAGGCGCTCGACGAGGTCCTCGTACGAGACGCCGCTGGCCTCCCACAACCGCGCGTACGCGCTGGTCGACGTGAAGCCGGGGATGGTGTTGATCTCGTTCAGGATGACGCGCCCGTCTTCGATGAAGAAGTCCACGCGCGCCATGCCCGCGCAGTCCACGGCGCGAAACGCGGCCACCGCGATCTCGCGCACGCGCGCGGTGAGGCGGGCCCCGATCGCCGCCGGCACGGTGATGGCGGCCCGGCCCTCCGTGTACTTCGTCGCATAGTCGTACCACTCCGCGTCGTACGTGATCTCGCCGGGGAGCGACGCCTCCGGGGCATCGTTGCCGAGCACGCTCACCTCGACCTCGCGCGGCGTCTTCACGGCACGCTCGACCACGATCTTGCGGTCGTGGCGCGCGGCCTCGTCGAGGGCGGCGCCGAGCTCGCTCGCCTTGCGCACCTTGCTGATGCCGACGCTGGAACCGAGGTTCGACGGCTTGACGAAGCAGGGAAATCCGGTCACCTCCTTCACGCGGCGGGCCACGGCGGCGGGCTGCGCGCGCCACTCGTGGCGCAGCACGACCGTGTACTTCACGATCGGCAGGCCGTGCGACTGGAAGACCGCCTTCATCGTGGCCTTGTCCATGCTGACGGCGGAGGCGAGCACGCCGGCGCCGACGTAGGGGACGTCAGCCAGCTCGAGCAGTCCCTGGATGGTGCCGTCCTCGCCGTAGGGACCGTGCAGCATCAGCACGACGACATCGAGCCCGGCGCGCAGCTCCGCCGGGATGCCGCCCGCGGGCTCGGTGCGGACGAGCGCGCCGGATGTGGGGGCCTCGACGCGGTCGGCGCGGTCCGCGAGCGCCTTCTTGACCGTCCCGGTGTCGCCATTGGCGGGAAGAGCGGCCCTGGCCTGTGAGGCCAGGGCGCGAAGCGGATCGCCCCCGACGACCCAGCGGCCGTCGCGGGCGATCCCGATCGGAACGACGGCGTGGCCGCGGCGCTCGAGCGCCGCGATCACCGATGCCGCGGAAGCCAGCGATACCTCATGCTCGCCCGACCTGCCGCCGAAGATCACCCCCACGCGCAGCGGGGACATGCCCCGCATTCTAGCAGGCGGGGCCGGTGAGGCTTCAGCGCGAAGGCGGTGAGGCGGACGGTTCGGACGGCATCATGTGGATGAATCCGTTCGCCACCAGGCGCCGATCCGCCTGCGGGACGCCGTAGAGCTTCACCTGGTCGCCGGGGCGCAGCGTCTGCCGGGTCCACGGGCTCAGCTTGCTCGCATCGACGCGCACGGCTTGGCCCTGATCGGTCTCGACGATGATGTCGGAAATCGTTACAGCGCGGACCCTGCCGGTGACACGCCACAGATCGTCGCTCGAATCCGTGGTCGGCGAGGCTGCCACGTCACCCGGCGCGCTCGGCGCCTGGATGGACGCGATCGCGCTGTCGCCGCCACCAATGATGACGGCAGACAGTTCCTGCGGCTTCATCCCCTCGATTCCGACCACGGAGACGCGACCGGTGATCGGCGCAGCCAGACGCTCGGCGCTGGTCGCCTCCACATAATAGAGGGTGCCGTCGTCGCCGCGGACGACAGCGATCGGTTCGGCTGCCAAAGTGGCCGGCCACTCCAAGGTGCCCTTCACGGTCCGAGGATCACCGGGGGCCGCCGACGCGAGCTCGGTCAGCAACGCGACCGAAGCAAGAGTGATGAGCAGCGCTTTCATGTGCACCTCCACGCTCGAATAGCGTGAAGGTGTACCGCAAACCGGATGCCCCGCGCCAGTACCGGTCGGGCTATCCCTTTTCGGCCCGCCAGCGCCGCCATTCCGCGAGCCGGCGGGCGAGGTCGGCCTCGAGCCCGCGCTCGACGGGACGGTAGTAATGCCGTGCCCTCAGCGACTCGGGCAGATGCTCCTGATCGACGCGCGCGTCGGGCGCGTCGTGCGCGTACTGATAGCCCTTGCCGTAGCCGAGATCCTTCATGAGACCCGTTGGCGCATTGCGAATGTGCAGCGGCACCGGCTCTGCGGGGGCGGCCTCGACGTCGGCGCGGGCCTCGTCGTAGGCGACGTAGGCCGCGTTCGACTTCGGCGCCAGCGCGAGGTAGAGCGTGGCCTGCGCGAGCGCGAGCTCGCCCTCCGGCGAGCCGAGGAAGTCGTACGCGTCCTTGGCGGCGAGCGTGAGGACGAGCGCCTGCGGATCGGCGTTGCCGACGTCCTCGGAGGCGAAGCGGACGAGCCGCCGCGCGACGTAGAGCGGATCCTCGCCGGAGTCGAGCATGCGCGTCATCCAGTAGAGAGAGGCGTCGGGATCGGAGTCGCGCAGCGACTTGTGGAGCGCCGAGATGAGGTTGTAGTGCTCCTCGCCGCTCTTGTCGTAGAGCAGCGTGCGACGCTGGGACGCCTCGCGGATCGTCGTCTCGGTGATGGCCCCGCCGTCGGCGAGCTGCGCGGCGAGCTCGAGCACGTTCAAGGCGCCGCGCGCGTCGCCGTTGGCGAGCCGCGCGATGGCGCGGAGCGCGGTGTCGGTCGCGGTGATGCCGGTGGCGCCGAGGCCGCGCTCGCGATCGGCGAGCGCCGCCTTCATGATGCCCACGAGCGGCTCCTCGCCGAGCGGGCGCAAGACGTACACGCGGCAGCGCGACAGCAGGGCCGAGTTCACCTCGAACGAGGGGTTCTCGGTGGTGGCGCCGATGAGGACGATCGTGCCCTTCTCGACGTGCGGGAGGAACGCGTCCTGCTGCGCGCGGTTGAACCGGTGGATCTCGTCGACGAAGAGGATCGTGCGGACGCGGCGGTGCTGCCGCTGCGTCTCGGCCTCAGCCACGACCTGGCGGATCTCCTTGACGCCCGAGAGGACGGCGGAGAACGCGACGAACCGCGCGCCGGCCACGCGCGCCATCAGCGAGGCCAGCGTGGTCTTGCCCGAGCCGGGCGGCCCCCACAGAATCATCGAGTGGAGCTCACCGCGCTCGAGCGCCGTGCGCAGCACGCGGCCGGGCCCGAGCAGATGCTCCTGACCGATGACCTCGTCGAGCGAGCGCGGCCGCATACGGTCGGCGAGCGGCCCGGGCGGCGTCGGTCCCGGCGCGCTCGCGGGCTCGCCGAAAAGCTCCACGCCTAGCCTCGCTCGCTTCGCTCGCGTAGCCACGCGGGCAGGGCGGAAAGATCCGTCAGCCGCGTCACCGGCGTGATCTTCCAGCGCTCCAGATCCGCTTCTTTTGCGCGATACGCCACGAACGGCACGCCCGCCTCGGCGGCGGCCACACCGTCGACCCACGAGTCACCGACGACGACGGCGTCGCGCGCGGGCCCGAAGTGCGCCGCGATCACCCGATAGCCGTCGGGATCGGGTTTCATCTCGCGCATGTCGTCGCGCGTCACCACCAGATCCAGATGGGCCGTGAGACCGAACCGATCGAGGGCGATCCCGGTGACCTCGCGTGCGTTGTTGGTCCAGACGGCCGTCGCGAAGCCGGCGGCGCGCGCGCCGGTGAGCGCGTCGAGGGCCCCCGGCTCGAGCCAGGCGGCCTCGACGGCGCGCCGCTCGTGCTCGAGCGCGATCGCCCACACCGGCGCCGACATCGCCGGCGCCGTCGTCGCGCAATGGCGGATCAGCTCGCCCACGCGGTAGCGCTCGGGGCGCGCCGGCAGCGGCCCGCAGTGGCGCTCGATCAGCCCGCGCATCTCCAGCGCCATGGCGGCCAGGTCGAGCGGCGAGTTGACCAGCGTGTGGTCGAGGTCGAAAACACACAAACGCACGCGGTGACGGTACCATAGCCGTGGTACGCTTTCGTCTGTGATGCGTCGCGTGCCGTGTGTCCCGGCCTGCCTCGCCGTCCTGCTCGCGCTGTCCTCCGTGTCTCCTGCTGTGGCGCTGGACGACGCCGACCGTCTGTGGCTCGTGGGCGAGCGCAGTTTCGCCGACGGGCTCTATCCCGTCTCCCGCCGCGCGCTCGAGAAGTTCGTCGCCCAGTATCCGAAGGACGCGCGGGTGTCGGAGGCGATGCTGCTGCTCGGCAAGGCGCGCCTGCGCGCGGGCGACGCCGACGCCGCGCTCGAGGCCTTCCGGAAGGCCCAGACGCTCTCGCCTCCGCCCGGCCGCCCGCAGGAGAGCCGCTTCTGGGAAGGCGAGGCGCTGTTCCGGTTGAAGCGCTTCGCCGAGGCGCGGGGGGCCTACGACGCCGTCGTCAAGAACGATGCGGCGTCGCCCTTCGCCGGCGACGCCGTGTACGGACGCGCGTGGAGCGATCTCGAGATGCACCTGCCCGCGGCCGCCATCGCCGGCTTTCGTGAGTTCCTCCAGACGTGGCCGGACCATCCGCAGGCGGCGTCGGCGACGTTGCAGCTCGGGCGTGTGCTGGCCGACGAGAAGAAGCCGGCCGAGGCGCTGGCCGTGCTACAGCCGTTTGCCGCGAAGTATCCGGGCTCCAAGCTGCTGCCCGATGCACAGTACCTGCTCGGTTGGGCGAAGACGAACGCAGGCGACAAGCGCGGTGGCGTCGCCGATCTCCGCGCGTTCGTGGCCGCCAATCCGTCGCACGCGCAGGCGCCGGCGGCGCGCAAGATCATCGCCCAGGCGATGGGCGCCACCGGTGATCGCGAGGAGATGCTGGAGGCGTACAAGCTCCTGATGGATCAGGAGCCCGCGTCCGCCGATGCGCTCTACAACGCCGTGCAGATCGCCACGCGCCTGGGCCGGCCGAAGGATCAGGAGGCGGCGTTCAAGCGGCTCAGCAGCGAGTTCCCCAACGATGCGCTCACGCGCCGCGCCGCGCTCGACCGCGCCAATACCGCGTTCAAGGGCAAGAGCTGGGCGGCGGCGGTGTCGCTCGCCCAGCAAGCGGCCAAGAGCGACGACGCCGCCGTGAAGTCCGAGGCGCTACTGCTCGTCGGTGAATCCGAGCTCAAGCAGAAGCATTGGGCATCTGCGGCGAAGGCGTTCGAGGGCATCAAGACGCTCGGTGACGTCGATGCCGGCGTCCGCTATCGCGCGATGGCCGGCCTCGGTCTGGCGCGCGAGGAGCAGCAGGACTGGAAGGCCGCCCTCGCCGCTTACGAGTCCGTCGTCAGCCGCAGTCCCGACGCGACGCTGCGTGACTGGGCGCGTGAGCGCGCCACGGCGATGAAGACGCGAATGGCCCAGCCATCGGCGCCGTCGGCGCCGCCGCAGAAGCCGGCGCCCAAGAAAGAAGGTAAGTCGTGAGAATGCGCGCCCTCGCGCTGGTGGCGCTCTGGTTCTTGCTCATCGGCGCTGCTCCGCGACCGGCCGATCCCCCGGGTCCGGATCTGGCGCGGCTGGTGCCGTTCGCCAACGCGCCGCTCGACAAGCCGCCGCTCACGGTGACGCTCGCGCTTCCCTCCGTCCCGATCGACTTGCCCGCGCTGCCGCTCGTCGGCATCACGCCGCCGGCGGCAGCCAAGCCGGTGGCGTTCATCGAGGCCTCGCGCAAGCTGCCATGCGTCGGCGCGTGGCTCGGCATCGCCAGCGAGTCGCTCGAGTGCGGGCGCGCGCGCTTCCAGCGCGGTGAGTTCGAGGAGGCGGCGAAGGCGCTCGAGCCCGCCGTCCGGCGCGGGACCGAACGCGACCTGCTGCGCGAGGCGCGCTACTGGCTGGGCGAGACGTACTGGGAGCTCGGCAAGCTCGAGCAAGCCGACTGGTTGTTCCGCCAGGTCGCGCAGGATTCGTCGCGGCAGGATTGGGGCGCCTGGGCGCTGCACTCGAGCGGCTGGACGGCGCTTCGTCTCGGGCAGCCGGCCCGCGCGCGTGAGGCGTTCACGCAACTGCTCGCGGGACCGAATCCGGCCTCCGTGGACGGCTGGGGGCGCCATGGGCTCGGGCTCGCGCTGATGGCGCTCGGCCGCTACGACGAGGCGGACCGGGCGTGGGCGGCGCTGGAGGCGCGCGCCATCCCGCCCGCCATCGCGCGCGACGTCGCGTTCTGGCACGCGGAGGCCCTCGGGCGCAAGGGCGATCCGGCGCGCGCGGAGGCATTGATGCGGCAGTTCATCCAGGGCGGTCCGCATCCACTGCTGCTGCCGGGGCAGCTGCGTCTCGGCTGGTGGAATCTCGCCGCGGGCCGTCCGCGCGACGCGGAGGCGGCGTTCCGCGTCTATCTCGCGCAGCGGACGGCCACCGAGCGCGACTGGGGCGAAGCGGGGTTGGCGCTCGCGTTGCTGGACGGCGGCGACTGGGCGGAGGCGCAGAAGCTCGTGGCCGGGCTCGCCGCGCGGCGCTCGAGCCTGGCGCCGGCGATGCAGTTCCGCGTCGCGCGCGCGGCCGTCGACGCGCCGCCCGGCACCGAGGCCGGACCCGTCTTCCAGCAACTGCTCGGCACGTCGCTGCCCGCGCCCGCACGCGCCTGGGTCCTGCTCGTCAAGGGCGAGGTGGATCGCGCGCAGGGCAATCGCGACGAGGCGCGCACGCAATTCGACCTCGCCCAGAAGGCCGATCCGAACTCGCCGATCGCGGCGCAGGCGGTGGTGCGGGAGGCGCTGGTCAACTTCGAGCTCCGTGAGTTCACGCAGGCGGTGGGCGAGCTGACACCGGTGCTCAACAGCTCACGGACACCGCCGGAGGTGCGGCGGACGGCCCTGCTCCTCCAGGGCGAATCCGCCTATCACGCCGGCGATCACGTGGCCGCGGCGGCGTCGTTCCGCCGGTTCCTGACGGAGTTTCCCAGGGATGTCCAGACGCCGGCCGCGCGGCTCGGTGTTGCGTGGTCGCTGCTACGACAAGGCAAGAAGCCCGAGGCGCGGCGCGAGCTGCTCGACTTCGCGCGGCTGACGCCGGATCATCCGCACGCACCGGACGGCCTCGTGCTGGCCTCCGAGCTCGCGCTCGAGGCGGGCGATTTCAAGACCGGACGCGAGCTGCTCGATCGGATCATCACGACGTATCCGACGCATGCCCGCGCGGAGTTTGCGCGATTGAACCGCGGGATCCTGGAGCTTCGTGCCGGCGACGCGGCCGCCGCCACCGTGACGCTGCGCGACTGGCTCGCGCGCTCGCCGTTTCCGGCGCTATTTGGCCGCGCGCACGCTGCGCTCGGCACTGCGCTGCTCGAGCAGCGCAACTTCGACGAGGCGCTGCGCGAGTTCAGTCTCGCCCAGAAAGACGGGCTGACGGCGTTTGGCCAGCTCGGCATCGGCTCCGTCGCCCTCGCGCGCCGCCGCCCCGACGATGCGGAGACCGCCTTCAAGGCGGCGCGCGACGCGGGCACGCCGGCCGAGGTGACGGCGGCGACGTACGGGCTGGCGGCGGCCGGATTCCAGAAGGGTGCCGTGAAGGAGTTCAAGCAGCCGGCGCAGGCGAGCCTGGCCGCGGTGACGCCGGGCCCCACCGCCGCGCGGCGGACCGGCGCGCTGCTCTACGTGCTCACCGCGATCAGCGTGGAGGAAAAGGACTGGCCGACGGCGCTCGGCTACGCGCGGCGGCTCACCACCGAGTACGCGACGTACGAGGCCACGCCGGACGCCCTCGAGCGCGTCGGTGCTGGCGCGGCGGCGGCGGGGGCGTGGCCGGTCGCCTATGAGTCGACCGTGCTGCTCCGTCAGCGCTATCCGCAGAGCCCGTTCGCCGAAGACGCCTCGTTCCGCCTCGCCGAGGCGCAGGTCGAGACGGGCCGTCCGGCGGACGCGCGACGGACGCTCGAGCAGTTCGTGGCCAGCTCGCCAAACGATCCACGGATCGGTCGCGCCTGGATCGCCCTGGCCCGCGCGCGCGAGCAAGCGGGCGATCGCGGCGGTGCGCTCGAGGCCTATGCCAAGGCGCCGCGCGATACCACGCGGCCCGAGTGGAGCCGACAGGCGCTGTTCAGCCACGCGCGGCTGCTCGTCCAGGACAAGCGATATGCGCAGGCCCGCGGCGTCCTCGACGACTTGCTGAAGTCGCCGGATACGTCGGTCGTGGTCGACGCGGCGCAGGCGATTGGCGAGACGTACTCGGGTGATGGCGATTACGTCGCGGCGGCGGAGTACTACCTCACGGCCGCCTATGTGGCGCCCGACACGCCGGCCGGCCGCCGCGGCCTGCTGTCGGCCGCGCGCGCGCTCGCCGCCGCGAAGCAGAGCGAGGCCGCGGCCACCGCCTACCAGAAGCTGCTGGCGCAAGCGGAGCTGCCCGCCGACGTTCGCGACGCCGCTCGCAAGGAGCTCGCCGGCCTCCGACGCCCGTGAAGGGCTACGGTGGCCGTCTCCTCTTCGTCGATCTCGGAGGCGGAGCCACGCGCGTCGAGACGCTCGCCGAGCCGATGGCGCGCGCGTTCCTCGGCGGGAACGGTGTCGCCGCGCGCTTGCTCTACGATTACGTGCCGGCCGGCGTCGATGCGTTCGATCCGCGCAACGCCGTCGTCTTCGCGGTCGGTCCGATCACCGACACGAGCGTGCCCGGCAACAGCCGCGCCTGTGTCGCCGCCAAATCGCCGCTCACCGGCCTCTTCTTCGACTCCACGTTCGGCGGGCGTTTTCCCGCCACGCTGAAGCGCACCGGCTTCGACGCCCTCGTCATCACCGGGCGCGCGGCGCGGCCGTCCTATCTGCTCGTGTCCGAGTCGGGTGCTGCGATCAAGCCGGCCGACGAGCTGTGGGGGCGGACGACGCGTGACACCGTGAGCGCGCTGATCGCCGCGGAGGGGGCCGATGCCGATGCCATCGCCATCGGTCCGGCAGGGGAGCGGCTCGTGCGCTTCGCCGCCATGGCCCACTACTGGAAGAATCGCGAGGGTGTCTCGGGCCGCGGTGGCATCGGCGCCGTGCTCGGCAGCAAAAACCTCAAGGCGGTGGTGGTGCGGGGCGCGCGCAAGACGGAGGTCGCCGACCCCGGCGCGCTCAAGCGTCTGCTCGACGCCGCGCGTGAGCCGCTCGCCACCGGGACGAAAGCGCTGTCGACGTTCGGCACGCCGTTCCTGGTGGGGCCGATCAACGCGCTCGGCGCGCTCGGCAGCTTCAACCTGAAATCGGAGGTCTTCGCCGAGGCGCGCGCGGTGGGCGGCGAGGAGATGAAAGCCCACTACCACGACCGCGACACGACGTGTCTCAAGTGTCCGGTCGCATGCGGCAAGCAGTACGCGATCGGCGCCGGCGAGTTCAGCGGTCGGCGCGCCAAGATGCCCGAGTACGAGACGATCTTCGCGCTCGGCCCGATGCTCGGCATCGCGAATCCCGAGGCGCTGATCCTTGCCAACGATCTCTGCGATCTTCTCGGGATGGATACGATCTCGATGGGCGTCACGCTCGCCTTCGTGGCCGAGGCGATCGAGCGCGGCTGGGTCGACGCTCGCGAGGTCGGCGTGCCGTTCTCGTGGGGCGACTGGCGCGGCATGCTGCGTCTGGTGGAGCTGACGGCCGCGCGGGAGGGCTTCGGCGCGCGGCTGGCGGAAGGCGCGTGGCGCTTGGCGGAATCGATCGGTCCGGAGGCGACGAATGTCGTCTACGCGGTGAAGCGACTGGAGCTCCCGGCGCACTCCGCGCGCGCGTTGAAGGGCCTGTCGATTGGCTATGCGACGGCCACGCGTGGTGGCAGCCACCACGACACGCGCCCGACGCCACAGTACGCGCCGACGTTCGACCGTCGGGGAACCAAGGACAAGCCCGAGTTCGCGATGCGCAGCCAGCACTTCACCGCCGTCGGCGACTCGCTGGTGCTCTGTCGCTTCACCTCCGAGCGCGGCTTTGGGCTCTTCGTGGGCGAGCCGTACGCGGCCATGGTGCGCGCTGTGACCGGCTGGGACGTCACCGTCGACGAGCTGGAGCGCACGGGCGAGCGCATCGTCAATCTCGAGCGGATGTTCAACGTGCGCGAAGGCGTCCGCCGGCGGGACGACACCCTGCCGTGGCGGGTGATGCACGAGCCGATTCCGGACGGCCCGTCGGCGGGCATGTACTGCCCGCCCGACGAGCTCGGCGCCATGCTCGACGCCTACTACGGTCTTCGCGGCTGGGACGCCGATGGTGTTCCGACTCCAGGGCGCCTTGCGGCCCTGGGGCTCTAGGAGCATCTGGTAAGGTGGGAGTACAGGGGCGGGAGGAGAACTATGTCCCCGTCCGCCCATACGGCCCTCGTCGTCAGCATCGTCGCCAGCGCCGTTGGCGCTCTCGTCATGTGCCTTCTCGTCGCTCGCTATGGACTCACACCGGCCAGCGAGGGGAACGGCACTCGAGCGTTGCTTGTCACCCGGTTCGGTCACGCGCTCGCGGGCGTCTGCTTCGCGGCCACCGGTATCCTTGCCGTCGTCGCCCTGATCGCACCGACGCGCGAGTCCCAGTCGGCGCCGACGACCGTGGTGAAGATCGAGCCGGATCGCGGCGCGGCGGCCAGGCTGCAAGCGCTCACTGCCGACGTGCAGGCGCTCTCGACGCGGCTCGACCAGGCCGAGGGCCGCATGACGATGGTGGATAGCACGGCGCGGCGGCTCGGCGACGAGGTCGGCTCCATCGGCGCGCGCGCCAAGCAGCTCGAGCGCACGGTCGCCGCGCAGCCGCGGCGAGCGATCGTGAGCGAGCCGGCGCCGAAGGAGACGAAGATCGCCGCGCCGCCGCCTGCTGCGGCGGCGACGGCGGAGGCGCCGGCCGCGACGCCTGCGCCGTCACCGGCGCCGCCGGTGACGGCAGAGCCCGTCGTAGCGCCCCGACCGCGCGCTCCCGAGCCCGTCGTTCACCGCGCGCCGCCAGCGCCCGTGCGCGTGGCCGAGCCGGCGACGAGCCCGCGGCCGGCGTCCGGCCGCGCGACGCTCGAAGCCCGGGCGCATGACGCCGGCGGCGCGGCCGCCGCCGACGCTGACGACCCGAGCCTGACCGACAAGATTCGCGAGGACTGGAAGACGATCCGCGGTGGCTTCGCGACGGCCGGTGATGATCTGAAGGCGGCCGTCCGCGATCTCAGGAAGAAGCTCTGGCGCTAGCGTCCGGCTGACGTCTCGCGCACGAACTCCTCGATCTGACCCGGGAGGCCGAAGAGCCGCACCCGATCGCCGGGGCGTAGGATCGTGTCGGGCGGCGGGTTCAAAATGACGTCGCCCGCCTTCACCACGGCCACAACCGTCACGCCGAACCGCTCCCGGATGCGCGATTCGCGCAGCGACTGATCGGCGACGCCATCGCCCGCGACCGCCACTTCGCGCACCTCCGGCATCGTCTCGGATCCCGGCGCCGGCGCCCGCGCGGACTCCATCGCGTTGCGGAAGCGCTCCAGGTAAGCGAGCGCGAGAGACTTCGGCAGCTGGAGCCGCGCGAGCGCGTGGCGTATGAGCGTGCCGGCGGCTTCGAGCTCGGGCTGGATGATTTCGCTGGCGCCGTCGCGCCGCAGCGCGTCTGACTCCGCGCGGCCGTGGGCGCGAACGAGCACCGGCGCCTGGTCGTTCAGCGTGCGCGTTCCCCGGACGGCCAGACGCGCGTGCACCACGTCAGGCAGCGCAACGATGATCAACGCGGCCTCGCGCGCGCCCGCGCGCTCGAGCGTTGCGCGACGACCGGCGTCGCCATAGATGGCGGGCACGCCGCGCGCGATCAGGCCCTTCACGACGTCGGGATCGCGCTCGATCACCGTGTAGCGCAGACCGAATGTCGCCAGCGCCTCGCCGACGGCGCTGCCGACTCGGCCGAAGCCGCACAGGAGCACGTGACCCCGCCGGTCCTCCTCGGGCGGCACGTGCGACGCGGCCGCCCCGCGCGCGTCGAGCAGACCGAGCGCCGTGAGCCAGCGCGGCGCATAGCGCGTCAGCGGGGCGTTGATCAGAATGCTGAGCAATGAGGCTGTCAGCGTCGCGTTGTACACGTCTCTGCCGACGAGGCCGGCGTCTCGCGCGACCTGGACCAGGATGTAAGAGAACTCGCCGATCTGCGTGAGGCCGGCCGCCACCAGCAACGCCGTCGACGCCGCAAAGCCGAAGGCGAGCACGACCGCCGTCCAGATGAACAGCTTGCCGACGACGATCAGCGCCAGAATCACGCCGAGCAGGGGGAGATTGTCGAGCACGTCACTCGGGTTCACGAGAGCGCCGACGGTGACGAAGAAGAGCGCCACGAACACGTCACGCAGCGGCAGGAGCCGCGCAAGCGCCTCGTGCCAGTAATCCGAGTTGCCGAGCAGGAGGCCACCGAGGAATGCGCCGAGGGCGAGTGACAGTCCCACCGCCTGCGTGAGCGCGGCCGTGCCGAGACCGATCGACAGCGCGACGATCAGGAACAGCTCGTCGTTCTGCGTCCGCGCCACCCGTGTGATCAGCTGCGGAACGACCTTGGCCGCGAGGTAGGCGAACGGCACCAGCACCAGTGCCGCGCGCCCGATCGCGCTCGCGATGCCAACGAGGCGTTCGCCCGTGATCGCGCCAACCTCGGGCAGGAGCACCGTCAGCACGACCACCGCCAGATCCTCGACCAGCGTGATGCCGATCATCACGCGCCCGTGTCGCGTGTGGAGCTCGCCCTGATCGATGAGGATCCGCGCCAACACCATCGTGCTCGCGACCGATATGACCACGCCGATGATGGCGCCTTGCAGGTACGACCACCCCATCAGCGTGGCCACGCCGACGCCCAGCAGCGTCGACAAGACGATGCCGATGGGGCCGCCGACGAGCGCGACCCACTTCACGCGCAGGAGATCGGTCAGGGAGAACTCCATGCCGATCGAGAACATCAGCAGCACCACGCCGATCTCCGCGAAGAGCTCGAACGTGTGCAGGTCGGACACGGTGGGCCCGGGCGTAAACGGCCCTACGAGCAGACCGCCGACGACGTAGCCGAGGATCAGCGGCTGCCGCGTGAGCCACGCGGCGGCGGCGCCGAGCACGGCGGCGACGAGGACGATCGCGAGGTCGCGAAAGAAGATCGGATCGGCGGTCATGGCGGCGGCACCGGCGCTCGCGCGGACTCGTGCGCCGGAACGTGCGGCGAGAGTAGCGGCCGCCCGCGGCGCCCGTCAAGGCAGTGCTATCGGCAGGACGCTGCGGGCGGATAGCTCAGCTGGGAGAGCGGCCCTTACAAACCGCACCGCGCATCAGCGCCCCTCGGCAAATCGCGCGATTACCGAGGGTTTTTCTGCTTCGTCGTTGGCTTCCGTTGGGCCGCGTCCGGTTCGTCGCGGGCATGTTTGCGGGACGTACGCCGTACACTTGCGCTGCGCCATCGCCGTTTCCTCGACCGCGCGACCATCCAGGTTCGACAGTTCTCGTTCTCGCAACGCCGGAGATAGAAGTGAACCTCCGGCCCGACGACCTCCGCGATGATGGCCACCACCGTCTCCGGGATCGGGCCGTGCGAAGCGGCGTGGCGCAGCGGCGGGTAGCGTGGTGGGCGCGGCCGGCTCACCGGTAGCCCGGCGTCGCGTGGCTCACGAGAATGACCTTCACGCGGGGCCGCAGCCGCAGATAGGTCACCCAGGCGTGATACCGCACGCCCTCGCCGGCGTCGAGGTACCAGAGCAGGATGTCGGTCTCGGGAAAGTACTTCTCGATGAACGGCAGCGAGCGATAGGGCGCCGACAGCGCGTTCACCCGGCTGGCCAGGAGATTCGCCTTCACCTCCGCGTAGTACTCGGCGACCTGCGCCGCCGTCATGGCGGCCAGCGGCGACTCGGGAAACAGATAGTAGGAGGTGTAGAAGCCGTGGTCGGTGAAGCAGCCCAACGCCCCGGGGCTCGTGGACTCCACGATTGTGCGGCCGGCGATGTCGTACTTGCGATCGATCGCCACCAGGCGCGCACACGCCGCGTGCTCGTTGGCCTCGGTCAGGTTCTTGAAGTCGAGCCAGAAATAGTGAGCGCTCAGCGTGGGGACCGCGGCCAGCAGGTGCTCGAGGGAGAGGCCCTGCGACGGGACCGGTGGATGACCGACGTCGAAGTAGTCGGCGACGGCGTCATAGACCACGTCGATCTCCATTCCCTCGAATTGCGGGGCCGCCGCCACGGCGCGCTCCAGGCTGTCCACGCGGTGCGCCCACACGACCGGAAACTCGCGCCGGCGCTGCAGCGCGCCGGCTCGGACCGCGGGCAGATCGGGAAGTCGGTCCGCGACGACGTTGACCTCGTGAAACGTGCGGCCGAGCCGATAGACTTTGGGCCCCAGAAACGCGCCGGCCGCGGCGAGCGCGATCGCGGCCACCAGCATCCCGACGGCCCGTCTCCTCGATACGTGCCGGCTCATCGTTCCGCCCGTGACGAGCCGAGGAGGACATGCTGTTCGCCCAGCAGCAGGTCGTATTGCAGCAGTCGGTAGTCGTCGACGATGCCCTGCAGGTCCGTCGGCAGCCGATCGCGGTCCCAGGTCCGGCCGTCGGCCGCCTGGGCGTAGCTGCTGAGGACCGGCAGCGCGCGGCCGACCTCGGCGACGACGGCGAGGAAGCCCGAAGGCGGAATCCCGATCGTCTCGAGCACGAACGGAGCGATCGCATTGGTGCTCAAATCCCGGACGCTCCGCGGCCGCTCGAAGTTCGCCCAGACGACGAGTGGCACGCGATGAAGGATGCGCGGGCCGTCGGTCTCGGCGACGCCGGCCAGGCTCGTGAGGCCGAGCGCCTGCTCGGACAGCGGCGGCAGATGGTCGCCCAGAACGACGATGAGAGTGGGCTCGGGCCACCGCGCGACCTGGTCGACGAGCATCCCCACCGCATGGTCCGCCTCGCGCACGGCGTTGATGTATTCCTTGATCTCGCGGCGCGCCTTGCCGGGAGGAAGGTCGAGCACGTCCAGCCCGGACTCTGCGTACGTCCCGTAGTGATACGGCGAATGCGTCGACGATGGAAACACGAACGCAAAGAATGGTTGTCGTTCGCGACCGGCTCGCACGACGGCGTCCACCGCGGCGACGTCGGAAGGCCACTGGCCCCGGCCCCTCGCGACTCCGGGCACGTCGCTCAGCCAGATGATGGTCTCGAAGCCGAGAAGGTCGTAGACGCGTTCGCGATCGTAGTAGTACTTGGCATCGGCCTGGACGGCCACCGTGCGGTACCCCGCCGCGGCGAGCAGGCTCGGCAGAGACGGCACGCGCCGTCGCAGGTACTGTCGATAGGGCAGGCTGCCGTACGGCAGGAACGATCGCGTCATTCCGGTCAGCAGCTCGAACTCGGTGTTCGCGGACCCTCCGAAGGCCTCGGGAACGACGGCATATGCGCCACCGCCGCGAAGCGCTCTGATGTTCGGGATCGGGTCGGCCGTATAGCGCAGTCCGAGGTCGGCGGGATCCATGAACGACTCGATGACATAGACGATGACGTTCACGTTCTTCCCGCTCGGAGGCGTTATCGGCATGCTCGCCCGCGGGAATTTCGCGAGGGTCCGCGCGACGGCCGTCTCCGAGTAGTCGTGCGGTGCCGTGACCAGCGAGGCCGGGATCTCCTCGAGGAACGAGAGGATGAGCCCGTTCAGCCGAGCGTGCTCGCGATGCTCACCCTCTGGGGCGCCGGCCAGGAGCAGCGCGGTCCGGAGCGAAGGCACGGACGGCGCCATGGCGAAGGCCACGGGAAACAGTGCCAGGACAGCGACCGACAGGAGTGCGAGAAAGCCACGGGCGCGGCCCGACGCCGGCGACGGCCGCTCCCTGCGCGACGCGGCGAGGCCGAGGGCCCACAGTCCGACCAGCATCACCGTCAGCGCCAGCCCCGTCGTGCCGAAGAAGCCGCGGAAGAGCGGCACGAACTCGGGAATGCGCAGCACGTCGAGGGGCTGGATCGCCGTGTGCATGTACTTGATCTTCGTAAGCGTCGCGAACGCCCAGGCGGCGTACAGCGGCGCGACGAGCACGAGCGGGGTCGCCAGCCGGGCCGTCAGCGAGAAGACGAGGGCCTCGGCGCTGAACAGGATCAACGAGTTGGTGACCCACGCCGGGGTCGTGATGACATCGGCCTTCAGGCGCGCGGCGATCGACCCCTTGCCGGTCGCGTGGAAGGCGAGATCAGTGAGGGAGATCAGCGCGGCCGCCGCGCCGAGGAGCAGGGCCAACTGCACGAGAAGGAGTGCCGTCGGGTGGCTGTGCCGGGCACGGTACAGCGCCCGCGTCTCGCGCGGGAGCAGCGCAGCGCACCAGACAACCACGAATCCGAGCGGCGCCAGCGTCCCGAGGTAGCCGAGCTGGCTCCAGCTCACGGACCCGACCAGCAGGCGCATCACGCGCGCGCAGACCTCCGAACATGCCAGCGCGAGCACCAGGCCGAGGCCGATCGTCGGGCCCTTGTCCGCGGTCGCGACCCGACGATACATCCGCGCCAGCCCGAGCGAGAGGCACGCCCAGAGCAATCCCTGCACGACAGGTCCGAGAAGCGGCAACGAGCGTCCGGAGAGTGTGCCGTTCCGCGCGGCCCACGCCGCGAGCAGTCCGACGAACGCCGCGACGACAACCTGTGAGCGGGGATGGTGCGCAGGCATGTGATCGGCCGCCATGCCTATCATCCGCCGACCTCGCCGTGCCATCATCACCATTCCGGAACGGCCACCGCGCGGCAGACCTGACACCGCGCGCGCCGCCCAGTACGTTCCGGCCAGGTCGGTCTCGGCTCGCTTCGATGGGTCCGGCACCGGAAAGACACCGCTCGATGATCCCACGACGATCAAAAGCGGAGAACGAGTGAGATGGTCTACCTGTACCGAACGCCCGGCGCTTCCTTAAGGGCCGCGAGGGCAGGGCGACGCGCTCCGGCACGCCGGCGTTGAAGGTGACCGAGCACAAGACGCGCGCGGTGCTCGACCGCGACCACATCGTCTCGCCGAGCGATCTGCAAGACGTGGCGCGCCGGCTCACGGGCACGTAGGCGCGTGCTACGCTTGGCGAGGCGTCACAAGTCTCTCATTCTTCACGCACGGGCGGATAGCTCAGCTGGGAGAGCGCGGCCCTTACAAGGCTGAGGTCGCAGGTTCGATCCCTGCTCCGCCCACCACGTAACGCACCATGTGCCCTTGACGCGCCTCGCTATCGGTCGCATGCTCGCGGCGCCGTCCGAGCATCCCGCCAATGAAAGGCGATACGCACGCGTGATCGGCCGCCGAAGATTCTTCCGCATCATTGCCAACAGTATGTCTGCATCCGTCGCCGCTGCGCAGCCGAGGGTCACACCTCGCGTTGGGCATGACTATTCCGCTGTTCGAGTCCGCGCTGACCAGGTTATCGAATGATCCAGCGCCGCAGCTTCGTGACTGGGATGGCAGCGGTGATGGCTGCGCCAAGCCTCGGCCGCGCTCAGCAGGCAGCCAAGATTCCGCGGGGTCGGTTATCTGTTTTCGTTCACCCGCGCGGGCGGGGAGCATCTCTGGGACGCCTGTCGGGACGGGTTACGGGAGCTTGGCTACGTCGAAGACCGGGATGTCGTGCTGGAGCCGCGCTGGGCCGATGGCCACCACGACAGACTGCCGAGGCTGGTGGGCGAGCTAGTCCGGATGAACGTGGCCGTCATCGTGGCAGCGGCGACGCCGGCAAACCTCGCCGCAAAGGCGGCTGCCGGCACAATTCCGATCGTCATGGTCGCTGTCGCCGATCCTGTTGGTGCCGGCCTGATCGGCAGCTTGGCTCGGCCCGGCGGCACTGTCACCGGGCTGACCCTGTTGACCCCGGATCTCAGCGGGAAGCGCCTGGCTCTTCTTCTCGATGTTCTTCCTCGTAACGCCAAACGGATCGCCCTGCTGACGAACCTCGACAACGGAAGCCACGACGTCTTCGTCAGGGAGACGAGCAGGGCGGCCAAGACCCGCGGGATCGAGTTACACCGCGTTGATGCGCGACAGCGCGAGCATCTGGAGCCGTCCTTCGATGCGATCAAGCAGGCCGGGGCGTCCGGGGTCATCGTTTTCGACGATCCGGTGCTCTGGAACTTTCGGGGTGAAATTGTCGCCCTGGCTACCCGACACAGCCTTCCCGTCATGTACGGCTATCGAGAGTTCACGGACCAGGGCGGCCTGATGTCGTACGGGCCTCACCGGCCCGACTTGTACCGACGAACGGCGATTTACGTCGACAAGATCCTCAAGGGGGCGAAGCCCGGCGACCTGCCCATCGAGCAGCCGACTCGGTTCGAGCTGATCATCAACCTCAAGACCGCCAGAGCGCTTGGCCTCACCATCCCGCCGTCGGTGCTGGTGCGGGCGGATCACGTGATCGAGTGACGGGTAGAAGCAAGCTGCCCAACGGCATATATCGTCGTACCCATTCCAGTCCAGCCGCGCGCACGGTATGAACTCATTGGCTGGCGCGCTCTTTTTTGAGAGCCCGGCGGCGCCAATAGCCCTCTGTTGGCGCTGAGCCGTCTTGTGTGGTGAAGCCACTCGGGAAACCGAGCTCGAAACGACATTTCTTCCGGGCCGTAGCACCGTGCGGCAGCGGATCTGCCGCCGCCAGCCTTCTTGCCATACAGGCGGCACGCCTCGATGTCCGAGGGCGACGTAACCGATGAGAAGGCGCAGGGCGACAATGGACAAGCCGGTCAGCCCCGCAGAACAGCTCGGTGATGCCATGACCAGCCTGGTCGTGGCCCTCGAAAAGCTCGCCGACGCGCTCGAGATCCTGGCCTGCGAAATGATGGTCGCCGAAGGTCGCCGCCCATCGCGAGCTTGAAACGACCGACGGCCGGTATCGCGGCCATCACTCGATCGTCTTGCGCGAGACGATCGGAGCTCATCGGCGCCGTGCGTCGGCGCCTCGCTTGCTGACTCTCGCTCGCTCTCTCCCCGGATGAGCTATCATGCCCATTCGCATGAGTGCGCGGCTCGCCGGCGTCTTTATTCTGCTCGTTGACGACGACCCTGATGCACGCGAGCTGCTGGAGTATGCCCTGTCGGAAGCCGGCGGTACGGTCGTCACGGCATCGACCGCCGCGGAAGCGCTCGAGCGGTTCAAGGCATCGTCTCCGTCTATCGTGGTGACCGACGTCGCGATGCCGTCGCTGGATGGTGTGTGGCTGTGCGAGCAGATCCGGGCGCTGCCCGGCGGACATCAGG
>DASTCJ010000184.1:0-4017 GCA_035605575.1 Candidatus Methylomirabilota bacterium | reverse complement strand
CAGGAAGTCGATGATGTCCTCGACGCGCTTGCGATGGGCCACTTCTTCCTTCTGGGCGAGGCCCCAGTAGAGGAAGGCGCTCAGCACGCCGGACTTCATGTGGACGTGGCGGCCGAGCATCAGGTTGTCGAGCACGGTCATGCCGCGAAAGAGGGCGATGTTCTGGAAGGTGCGCGCCACGCCCAGCTCGGCGACCTTGCTCGGCGCCAGGTCCGTGGCGTCGCGTCCATCGAGGACGATGCGGCCCGTGTCCGGATGGTAGAAGCCGCTGATCATGTTGAGCACGGTCGTCTTGCCCGCGCCGTTGGGGCCGATCACCGACACGATCTCGCCCCGCGGTACCTCGAGGCTCACGCGCGACACCGCCTGCACGCCGCCGAAGGCCTTGCTGACCTCGTGCATTTCGACGAGCACGCTCGTGGACGCGCCACTCGGCGCGCTCGCCGCCGTCTGCGTCTTCATGACAGCCAGCGCTTCCGGCGACGATAGTGCTTCACGTCGCGGTAGGACTTTCGCTGCCCGACTCCGGTCAGCCCCAAATAGAACTCCTTGATGTCCTCGTTCTCGCTGATCGTCTTCGCGTCGCCGTCGAGCACGATGCGACCGCTTTCCATGACGTAGCCGTGCTGCGCATACCGGAGCGCGATGGTCGCGTTCTGCTCGGCGAGCAGCACCGCCACGCCCTCGTCACGATTCAGCCGGCTCACCGTCTCGAAAATCTGGTGGACCAGCATGGGTGCGAGACCCATCGACGGCTCGTCGAGCAGCATGAGCTTCGGCCGCGCCATCAGCGCCCGTCCGATGGCCAGCATCTGCTGCTCGCCCCCGGAGATGTACCCCGCCTTGAAGCCGCGCCGCTCTTGCAGGCGGGGGAAGTAGGTATACACCAGGTCGAGGTCCCGGCGCGCGGCCTGACTTTCGCGCCGGGTGTATGCCCCGGTCAGGAGGTTCTCCTCGACGGTCAGGTGCTCGAAGACGCGTCGGCCCTCCATGACCTGCACGAGGCCCCGGCGCACGACCTCGCCCGGATCCTTCCGGTGGATCGGCTCGCTCATGAACTCGACGGCGCCCTTGGTGACGTCCCCCCGCTCGGTGCGCAGGAGGCCGGAAATCGCCTTGAGCGTTGTGGACTTGCCGGCGCCGTTGGCCCCGAGGAGGGCGACGATGCCCCCCTCGGGGACCCGCAGCGAGACGCCCCGCAACACGAGGATCACGTGGTCGTAGATGACCTCGATGTTGTTGACCGACAGGATCGGCCGCGTCCCGTTGCCGGCGCTCACCCCGTTATTTCTCCTTGCTGCAGTCGCGCTGGGTGTAGCCGAGCTTCTTGCCCTCCTCGACCGCGGCCGCCTCGATCTTCGGGCGCACGATCTCCTTCATCGGCGCGATCCAGTCGGAGACGAGCGTCCACTTCTGACCGTCCCACTGCTGGATCCGGATCGGCCCGCTGCCCTCGTGGTCCTCGCAGCTCACCTTCAGCGGATGCGTGAAGCCCTTCATGCCGAGCTCCTCGAGGCGCTTGTCGGTGAGATTGAGGTTCTCGAAGCCCCAGCGGATCTGGTCGGCGGACGGCGCCTGCCCCTTGGCGCCCTTCATCCCGGTGCGGATCGCCTCGGCCGCATACATCGCGTTGACGACACCCCGGTTGTAGAGCGCCTCGCCCATCGCCTCTTTCTTGCCGGCGCCCTTGCCCTTGTCGTAGACGAGCTTGGCGATGTCCTGATGCACCTTGAACGCCGTCCCCGGCGCGTGGAACGTGGCGCCCTTGTAGCCCTTGGCGCCGTCGCCGGCCGGCACGACGTCCGCCTCGCTCGCCGACCACCAGTTACCGATGAAGTGATCCATCTTGATGCCCTTGGACGCGGCCTCCTTGATCGCGACCTGGTTCATCACGCCCCACCCCGACATGAAGATCCAGTCGGGGTTGATGCGACGCACCTGTAGCCACGTCGCGCCCTGCTCCTGGCCCGGATGGTCGACGGCGAGCAGCGTCAGCTCGAACTGGTATTTCTTCGCGATGTCCTCGAGCGTCGGGTTGGCTTCCTTGCCGTACGGGCTGTTGTGGTAGATGTGGACGATCTTTTTGCCCTTCAGCTTCTCGAGGCCGCCTTCCTGCTGGCCGATGTAGCGAATGACGGCGGAGGCCTGGCTCCAGTAGTTGGTCGGGAAGTTGAAGACCCACGGGAACCAGCGGCCGTCCGACGACGCGCTCATGCCATAGCCCATGGAGAAGACCGGCACCTTGTCGACGGGCGCCTTGGGGATGAGCTGATAGGTGATGCCGGTGCTATACGGATTCACGACGGCGGCGCCCTTGCCCTTGAGGCGCTCGTAGCACTCGACGCCCTGCTTGGTGTCGTACTGGGTCTCGCATTCCTCCCAGGTGATCTTCACGCCGTTGATACCGCCATCGCGCTCGTTGAGCATCGTGAAGTAGTCCACGAAGCCGTTGGCGATCGGGATGCCGCTCGGCGCGTACGGTCCGGTGCGGTAGACGAGCAGCGGAATGAAGATCTCCTTGCCCTGCGCCATCGCCGACGACGGCCCGAGCGCCGGAGCGGCGGTGACGAGGATCGCCAGCGCGACGATCACGACTGTCCGTACTCTCATGTGACTCTCCTTTTTGCCTGCTAGTGCGGGAACGGCCACAGCCGGAGCTTCTCCTTGGTGATCTGCCAGAGCCGCGCGAGGCCATGCGGCTCCACGATGAGAAAGAAGATGATGAGACCGCCGAACACCATGAGCTCGATCTGCTTCATCAGCGCCACCGGCAGCGCCAGCCCGACCATGTGCGGGACGTTGGTGAGGAAGATCGGGACCAGGACGATGAAGGCGGCGCCGAGGAACGAGCCCAGCACGCTGCCGAGGCCGCCGATGATGATCATGAACAGCACCAGGAACGACAGGTTGATGTCGAAGGCGAGCGTCTCGGCGCTGCCGAGATACAGAAAGACGTATTCGGCGCCGGCCACGCCGCAGTAGAACGACGAGATGCCGAAGGCGAGCAGCTTCGTTCGCATCGGTCGCACGCCGATGATCTCGGCCGCGATGTCCCGGTCGCGGATGGCCATCCACGCCCGTCCGACCCGCCCGCGGACCAGATTCTTCGCGATCAGCGCGAAGAGTGCCACGATCGCCAGGACCGTGACGTACCGCGCCCCCGCCGTCGCCGTCGGGCCCGTGATCATGACGCCCAGCACGGTGCGCGGCGGCGCCGTGATCGTCCCCGACGACGCGTAGTTGGTAAACCACGGCACCTTGTTGAACAGCCAGATCAAGAAGAACTGCGCCGCCAGCGTCGCCACCGCCAGGTAGAAGCCCTTGATGCGCAAGCTTGGAATCCCGAACAGGAGCCCGACGCCGGCCGCGATCAGCCCCGCGAGCAGGAACACGACGATGATGTTGAGCTGCGGCAACGCCGTGGTCAGCTTGAATGCCGAGTACGCGCCCACCGCCATGAACCCGCCCGTTCCGAGCGACAGCTGCCCCGCGTACCCGGTGAGCAAGTTCAATCCGAGCGCCGCCATCGAGTAGATCAGTAACGGAATCAAGACGGCCTGCAGCCAGTACTCGTCCGCGATCGCCGGCGGCACCACGAACGCCGCGATGATGGTCACGACGACGAACAGGCGGTCCTGAACGATCGGAAAGATCGCCTGATCGGCCGCATACGTCGTCTTGAACTGCCCCGCCTCGCGATAGATCACCGCGATACCCCGCGCAAGTCGACAGGTTGCCGCGACCGTGAGGAGGACGACGAGAATGGTGCAGATGCGAGGCGGCGAGGAAGGGCCGACTGAGGCGTAGGCCGCCTACGCCGCAGGGAGGCACTGACGAGCCAACGAAGCAGATGCGCCGTTATCGTCGTCCTCATACGCGCTCGATGATTTTTTCGCCGAAGAGGCCTTGCGGACGGAACAACAAGAAGACCAAGGCGACCACGTACGCGAACCAGTTCTCGATCGCGCCCCCGACCAGCGGGCCCCAATAGACCTCGCCGAGCTTTTCGCCGACGCC
>DASTCJ010000080.1:0-54840 GCA_035605575.1 Candidatus Methylomirabilota bacterium | reverse complement strand
CCGACATCGCCGTCGCCCGCGCGGCCGCACTGCCGGGCCTCATCCTGCACGGAACGGCGACGCTGGCGCTGAGCGTCTCGCGCGTCGTGGCCCGCGACCTCGGCGGCGATCCCACGCTCGTGCGCGGCGTATCCGGGCGCTTCACCGGCATGGTCACCATGCCGTCGACGCTCGTCGTGCGTGCGCGCGACGCCGACCATGCGCGCATCCCCTTCGACGCCGTCGACTCCGCCGGGCGAAGCGTCCTCGCCGACGGCGTGGTGACGCGATGAAGCAGATGAGCCGGCGCGAGCGCCTGCTGGCGGCGATCAGCCGACAGCCGACCGACCGCGTGCCGTACGCCGTCTGGCGCCACTTCCCCGCCGTCGACCGGTCGCCGGCCGGTCTCGCCCAGTCGACGCTGCGGTTTCACGAGCACTATGGCTCGGACTTCCTGAAGATCACCCCGCGCGGCGGCTACGCCGTCGAAGCGTGGGGCTGCGTCGAGTCCGACGAAGTGCTGCCCGCGGGCAATCGACCGTGCGCGTCGTGCGCGGTGAAGGACGCCGGCGACTGGAAGCGCATCCGCGTGCTCGATCCGGCGAGCGCGGCGGGCTGGGTGCAGGAGTTGGAGACGATCATCCGGCTCGGGTTCGATCGCCGGATCGGTGACGCGCCGGTGCTCCCGACGCTCTTCTCGCCGCTGTCGCTCGCGCGCAAGCTGTCGGGCGACCGCCTCGCCCACGACCTCCGCGAACATCCGGCCGCCGTCACGAGCGCGCTCGACGCCATCACGGAGACGCTGATCGCGTTTGCCGATCTCGCGCTGCGCGAGGGCGTGTCGGGAGTCTTCTACTCGATCCAGGCGGCCAGCCGCCGGGTACTCGACGACGATCTCTACGCGCGCTTCGGTGAGCCGTACGACCGTCGTGTGCTCGCTGAAATCCATCCGCGGTCGTCTCTGACCGTCGTCCACGGTCATGGCGACGCGCTGATGTTCGATCGACTCGCGCGTCTCCCCGGCCACGTGTGGAACTGGGACGACCGCGCGAGCGGTCCGCCACTGGCCGAGGGGCGCGGTCTCGTGCCGGGGGCCGTCTGCGGCGGACTGGATCAGGCGCGCACGCTGCGTCACGGCACGCCCGACGAGGCCGCGGCCGAGGCGCGGGACGCCGTCGCGAGCGTCGGTGGCACAGGTGTGATCGTGGGGCCGGGCTGCGTCCTCCTCGCCGCGACGCCGGACGCCACCGTGGCCGCCGTCGTGCGGGCCGTCGGCGGCCCCCTGAAGCCTATCCCCGGCCTGAAGGAGTAGATCAGGCCGCGCGCTTGCGCGCCGGCGGAACGCTCGGCGCCCGGCCGATCGGCACGGCCACACCCGCGACGCGCCGCGCAACGGTGAGACGCGACTCGCGCCATCGGTCGATACCCGCGACCAGCAGCCCCACCACGGCCACGAACGCGCACGCCGTCACCAGAAACATCAGGCTCATGCTCGCAGGAAATTCACGTTCCGTGCCGGGGACACCTTCTTACAAACGCTCGCAGTCGAATCGGGCCCCGGCCGTCGAATTGCCTTTCCCGGTAGAAGTTTCGCTACTTGGCGACGTTGAACCTGAAGTGGCAGACCTCGCCGTCCTGGACGATGTAATCCTTTCCTTCGAGCCGGAGCTGTCCCCGGGCGCGGAGATCGGCGAACGAGCCTCCGACCGCCAGCAGCTCGTCGTAGCGGTTGACCTCCGCGCGAATGAAGCCGCGCGCGATGTCGGAATGCACCGCGCCCGCCGCGTCCTGCGCGCGTGTGCCGGCCGGAATCGGCCACGCCCGGACCTCGTCCTCGCCGCAGGTGAAGAACGACACGAGGCCGAGCAGCGCGTAGCACTCGCGCAAGACGCGGCGGATGGCGGGCTCCGCGAGACCGAGGTCCCGCAAGAACGCCTCCTGCTCGACACCCTCGAGCCGCGCGATCTCCGTCTCGATGACCGCCGACACCCAGCCGACGCGCGTGCGTGCGCGCGCGGCGATCTCGTGCAGGCCGAAACGCTCCACGACGCGCGCGGCGTCGGCGATGGCCTTCTCGTCCACGTTGACGATGTGGAAGATCGGCTTCTGGGAGAGGAACGTGAATCCACGAACGAGCTTCGCGTCGTCCACGGTCAGGTCGACCGCGCGCAGCGGCGTCTCCGATTCGAGAGCGACCTTGAGGCGTGCCAGGACGTCGCGCTCCTTCACCTCCGCCTCCTTGCGCTGTTTCTTGATCGACAGCTCGAGCCGCTCGAGCCGCCGCTCCACCACCTCGAGATCGGCGAGGATCAGCTCCGTCTCGAGATCGACGATGTCGCGGCGTGGATCGGGTGCGCCGAGCGCGTCGTCGGCGAAGGCGCGCACGACGTGCAGCAGCGCATCCGCGTTGCGGAACTCCTTGGTGTCGAGCGCCGCCCGCTCACCCTTTGCGATGCCGGCCAGGTCGACCACCTCGAACGTCGCATACGTCGTCTTTCGCGGCTTGAACAGCTCGGCCAGCCGATCCACCCGCTCGTCGGGGACGCGGGCCACACCGGTGTGCAGCTCGGCACGGCCGCTGTCGTAGCGCGACGTCGCCACCCTCGCACCGGTGAGAAGGTTGAAGAGGGTCGTCTTGCCGCTCTTGGGGAGACCGATGAGACCGATCTTCATTCGTCGATTATAGAGGACGGCCGTGATCGTATAGTGAAAGGCCTTGATCGATCGCAAGAACGTCGACGCCACCGGCGCGCTGCTTACGCTGCTCACCTCGGTCTTCTGGGGCGCCAACACCGTCGCCATCAAGCTCGGGCTCGCCGACGCGCCGCCGCTGCGGCTGGCCTGGATGCGATTCGTGGTGGGCGGCGCGACCGTTGCGATCTGGGCGTGGGCCACCGGGCGCCTGGCGGGGCTGCGCGTGGAGCGTGCGGAATGGCGGCCCCTGCTGATGCTGGCGCTGATCTTCACCGCGCAGATCGGCAGCATGAACATCGGCACCTCGCTCACGAGCGCCGCGCACGCGAGCATCTTGTTGAACCTGTACGCCGTGCACACGGTCGTTCTCTCGCACTTCCTCATTCCGGGCGATCGGCTCACCGCGCGGCGCGTGGCAGGCGTCGTCGTCGCGTACACCGGCATCGTGATCCTGTTCGCCGGTCAGGCCCGCGCGGGGGCGGCGTCGTTGGTCGGCGACGCCATCGTGTTCGTCAGCGCCTTCCTGCTCGCCGAGCGACTCGTGTATCTCGCGCGCGCCGTGCAGCAGCTCGATCCCGTCAAGCTCCTGCTCTCGCAGGCGGCCGTCGGCTGCGCGTTGTTCATGCTGGGCTCCGCGCTCACGGAGTCCGCGCCCACCTCGTGGACGCCGCGACTGGTCGCTTCCATCGCGTACCAGGGCGTGCTCATCGCCGGCTTCAACTTCGTCGTCAATCTGTGGCTGCTGCAGCGGTACCGTCCGAGCAGCCTGGTGCCGTTCTTTCTCACCCAGCCGCTGTTCGGCGTCCTGGCCGCCGCCCTCCTCACCGGCGATCCGCTGACGTGGGAGCTGTTGATCGCCGGCGTCGCGGTCGCCATCGGTATGGGACTGAGCACGCGTTGACGCCGGTATAATTCGCCCATGCCGACCCGTCCGAGCCGGACGCTCGAGGCCGTGCCCAACCCGCATCCCGACCGGGACTACGAGGTGGCGATGGCCATCCCGGAGTTCACGTGCCTCTGTCCCGTGACCGGGCAGCCGGATTTCGCGACCATCCGCATTCGGTACGTGCCCGACCAGCTCCTGGTGGAGCTCAAGTCGCTGAAGCTCTACATGTGGTCGTATCGCGACCAGGGCGCCTTCCACGAGGACGTCACCAACCGGATCCTCGACGACCTCGTCCGGGCCGTGCGGCCGCGGTGGGCGGAGGTCACGGGAGACTTCAACGTCCGCGGCGGCATCAAGACCGAGGTCCGCGCGGCGTACGGAAAACGCCCCGACATCGCGTAATCAGGGCGGAGCGCTCGACCGCGAGCCCGACGATCTCGCGGTCCCTCGCGGGCGCGGCCGGCCCGCGGCGGCGCGAGCGGCTCCGCGGCCGGATGGGCAGTGAGGTACCAGGTTTTGTGCACCGGGTTCCGCCTCGGTCGGCCCGCGAGGACCTCGTGGGCCAGTCCGGCGACTGAAACGGCGTCAGCGCGGGTGCGGCACTCGCCTTGCACTCTCACGTCGTGCGGAGGCTCACATGCAACTCGTCATCGCCGTCCTGACCGGTGCGCTGCTCCTCGCGCCCCTGCCCTCCCAGGCCGGTTCACCCGCCGACGACATCACCGTGCAGGCCGAGCGGGTCCTCGCCGTTCTGGCCGATCCGCAGCTCAGGGCGGCGGGGCAGGAGCGAGCGCGACGTCGGGCCGTGCGTCGCGTGGCGGAGGACGCCATCGACTTCAACGAGACCGGACGGCGCACGCTCGGCAGTCACTGGGCAGCGCGCTCCGACGCCGAGCGGCGGACGTTCGTGGCGCTCTTCACGGACTTGCTCGACCGCGCGTTCCTGCGGCACATCGATCGCTGGGACGGAGAGAAGCTGGTCGTCGCCGGCGACACCGTCGACGGTGACCGCGCGATCGTGCACGCCAAGGTCCTGCTGCGTGACGGCTCGCAGGTGCCCGTCGACCTGGCCGTCGTCCGCAGCCCCGACGCCCGCTGGCGGGTCTGGGACGTGCAAGCGATGGGCTCGAGCCTGGTCTCGAGCTATCGCGCGCAGTTCGACCACATGCTGAGGGCTGCGCCGTACGGCGAGATGCTCGGCAAGCTACGTGCGAAGGTGGAATCGCTCGAACCGTAGTAGCATTACGGCTCGATGGAACTGATCAGCCGCATCCTGGATGGCTCGATCCCCGAAAGCCTGCGCGCCAGCTCCCCGGCGGCGCGCTTCTTTGCCGGCCGGGTCACCCAGGACGACAAGATCTCGCGCCTGGAGGCCGTGCCGTTGCTCGCGGAGTGCACGCGCCGGCAGCTCAAGGCGGTCGCGCGCATCACGGACGTCATCGAAGTGCCGGCGGGAACGGTCCTCGCGCGGCAGGGACAGCCGGGCAACGAGTTTTACCTGATCGTTGACGGCAGCGCGCGGGTCGAGGTTTCCCCGCGCAAGCGCGTGCGCCTGGGCCCCGGCGCGTACTTCGGCGAGATGAGCCTCCTCGACGGCGGAGAGCGGTCCGCCTCGGTCATCGCGGAGACACCGATGCGACTTCTGGTGATCAAGCGCCGCGACTTCGCGACGCTCCTTCGCGAGGCGCCCGAGCTGACCCAGAGCATTCTGGCCACGCTCTCACGCCGGCTTCGGCAGGCCGAGCAGGCACTGGGCTGAGCGCACGAAGGGGACGCACCCGCCCCCTTCGTGCGCGATGCATCAGCGAGGCAGCGCCGCCGGCGAGGACGGCGTGAACGTGAAGTCGATCTGGACGTTGTCACCCTTCTTGATGCCGGTCTTGTTCGCGCCCTGCATCGGAATCTCGAAGCTCTCCTTCGGGGTGCTGATCTTGAGCTCGTTGCGGTCGACGTCGACGACGGTGCCGTTTATCGTCTGCCGGTAGCCGGCAACGGCGTTCGCGGGCTGCTGCACGACGACGTAGCGGCCGTCACGCAGCTCGACCAGCTGCGCGTTGTTCAGGACCACCGGCGTCCCGGGCTGCACCGCCGTGTAGGCAACCGGCTGACCGTTGACGTAGACCGTCGAATCGGCCGGCACCTGGTACATGCGGCCGTCGCTCATGACGATCACGCGCTGCGGCGCGTCCACGCGCGTCACCGTGCCCTGATACGTCGCCGCCCGCGGCTGCGAGACGGTGTTCGACGGCGAGCTGCCGTAGAGGCGGTTCTCGTCGGTCGACGCACAACCGCCGACGGCTGCCATCGCCGCCAGCGAGACGATCACTCCAAGACGTGAAACCATGGTAGTTCCTCCTCGTCCCGGCTCCAGAAGCAAAGGCATTGCCAGCGAAATACGCCGACCCCTGGGGTGCCGACAGGTCAACTGGCGAGCGCGAGCAACACCATGCCGACGAGCATCACCACCGCCCCCAGCGCCGACTCGCGGACACGCTGCGCCTCACCAAACGCGGCGACGCCGATCGCCATCGCGAAGAGGATCTCCACCTGCTTCACGGCCTCCACGTACGAGGACAGCGTGAGCGTGTACGCCTTGCCCTGCAGGATCGTCGTCAGCGCGGCGAACAGTCCCAGCGCCACGAACTCCGGCCAGTGCCGCGGCACCGCGCGAAAATGCCGCGCGGAGGTACGTAGCGCGAGCGCGGTCATGAGGGCGCTGGCGACGAGATAGCCGCCGAAGGTGCCCATGGCCGCGTTCGAGGCGAGGATCGCCTGCTTGATCGTGATCACGCTCGGCGCGTACAGCAGCGCCGCCAGCAGGGTGTAGCGCTGGCCACGATCGGTGACGAGGACCGCGAGTGGCGCCCACGGCGAGATGCGCGCCCGCCGGATGTTGAGCAGATACACGCCGAGCGCGCTCAGCAGCACGCCGGTGACGCCGAGGCGGCTCGGATGCTCACCGATGGTGACCCACGCCATGCCGAGCAGCACGAGCAAGCTCACCTTCCAGAGCGCGGTCACCAGCGAGATCTCCGAGATCTTGAGCGCCTTCGACAGCGCGAGCGTGGACAGCGTCTGACAGACGCCGAAGAGCAGACACCACGTCCAGAACCCGGGCTCGAGTGTCGGGAATCCGCCGATGGCGCACGCCGCCAGCGCGAACGGCAAGAGGAACGTGAACCGCCCCCAGACGTTGATGTACTCGTCGAGCGCGTGTCCGAGCCGCTTCATCGCGGTGTTGCGCAGGACCTGGAACAGCGCCGCCGCCAGCGAGAGGAGCAGCCACATGGCGCGCGATTCTCGCACGGGTCAGCGCGCGGAGAGGAACTCCCTGAGCACGGCGTTGAACGCGACGGGCTGATCGACGTTCGTGACGTGGCCGGAATCGGGCACGAGGACCAGGCGTGCACCGGCGATCGCATCGACGAGGGCGTGCTTGGCGTCGAGGCCGACGGTCCGGTCGTCGATGCCAGCGACCATCATGGTCGGACAGCGGACATCACGCAATGTCGCGCGCGCATCGAAGACGGCCACGGCCGCCGCCGCGGCAGCGTAGCCACGGCGGGACATCCGCGCCAGACGCGCGGTGGCGGCCTGCCGCAATGCTTCCTGCTCCGGTCGCGGAAAGACCGTGCGCGCGACCAGTGCCGCCACCGTCGTCATCGGCGCGGTGCCGAGGAGCACCGCGCGCAGCGCCAACCGGAACGCGGCGCGCGTGTCGCTCGGCCGCAGCCGAGCGAATGCGTTGACGAGGAGCAACGAGCGGACGCGCGACGGGGCCTGCGACGCGAGCGCGAGGGCCACGCACGCCCCGAGCGAGAGGCCCACCACGTGCACGCTCGTCTCGCCGAGATGCGCGAGCAACGTCTCGGCAGCGTCGGCCATGCGGGCGACGGTGAGCCGACCGGCGGGCAACGCCGAGCGACCGTGACCGGGCAAGTCGACGAGGATGACGCGATAGTCCTCGGTGACGGCCGGAAGCTGCAGACTCCAGTCGTCGCCACAGGAGCCGAGACCATGGAGAAAGAGGAGCGCCGGCGCCTCGCGATCCCGCCGGCCGCTGCGCTCGTAGTAGACGTCAGGCCCCTTGGACGAGCAGGAGATCGATCAGCGCCATCCTCTTCCGCCCTGACGAATAACGCGGGTGGCGGGAGCGCGCAAGTGGCGCGAAGACGTCAGCGCCCCGCGCCTTTGCCGCCATTGGCCATCGCACAGCCCGCCGCTCCCAGGCCGGCGGCGAGCGCTCCCGGCTGCGCAATGCGCGCGGCGCCCGTGTCGCAATCCGGCGCGCCGGCCGCGGCCGGCGCCGCCGGCGTCCCGGTGACAGCGGGCAACACCGGACGCGCCGAAGCAGCCCGCGCGGCGGGGCGTGCGACCCTCGGCAACGCGACGCGGACGACCGGCGCGCGCGCCTCCGGCCCCGGCGCGGGCGTCGATTGCGGCGCGTCCGGCGCGCCGACCGGCGGCCGCAGCAGATATGCGGTCGTCAAGGTCGACATGCCCACGATCGCACCGAGCGCGAGAATCCCGAGGCCGGCCATCGTCCAGCGGTTCTGTATGTCCGTCTCCTTGCTGCCTGAGACGGATCGAGCGTCTGGGCCATTCACGGTGAGCGATGGTCCGACCGCGCTATGATGGCGCGCCATGGACACCGTGTATCAGGCATTCAGCGCCACCGCCGCCGTGGCCGGTGATCAGCCCTTCCTCTGTGCGCCACCCGCGCCGCATCGCGCGTATCATCCCGAGGGCGTCGAGTTCAGCTATGCGGCGACGCGCGAGCACGTCGAGCCGCTGCGGCGCGCCTACGCCGAGGCCGGCTTCGGTCACGGGCATCGCGTCGCACTGCTCCTCGAGAATCGCCCCGAGTTCTTCTTCCACTATCTCGCGCTGAACGCGCTCGGCTGTGCGATCGTGCCGATCAATCCCGACTATCGTCACGACGAGATGCTCTATCAGATGGAGCACTCCGACGCGGACCTGGCCGTCGTCGTGAGCACGCGCGTCGCCGATCTGGAGGCGGTCGCGCGGGCCCGGCCGCGACCGCTTCCGGTCGTCGATGCGGAGCGCTGGCCCGACACGCTGCCGATGCCGCGCGTGGCACCGCGCGCCGGAGATCCCGGCCTCGAGAGTGAGTGCAGCCTGCTCTACACGTCGGGCACCACGGGTCGGCCGAAAGGCTGCATCCTGACGAACTTCTACTATCTGAATTCGGGCGCGTGGTATCGCGACATCGGCGGCCTCTGCGTGATCGAGCGCGGACGCGAGCGGATCCTGAATCCGCTGCCGCTGTTTCACATGAATTGCCAGGCGCTGACGGCGACCTGCGTGATGCTCACCGCGAACTGCTTGATCCTGCCCGATCGGTTCAGTCCGACGCGCTGGTGGCGCGACGTGGTGTCGACCCGCGCCACCATCATCCATTACCTCGGCGTGATGCCACCGCTCCTGCTCAACCAGCCGGTCGTGGCGGAGGAGCGGCAGCATCGCGTAAAGTTCGGCGTGGGCGCGGGCGTGGACCCGCAGCTGCACGAGCCGTTCGAGACGCGCTTCGGCTTTCCGCTGCTCGAGGCGTGGGGCATGACGGAGACGGGCCGGGTCACGCTCGTCAATCGCGAGCCGCGCATGATTCAGACGCGCGCGTTCGGCCGGCCGTTCGGCGGCCTCGAGGCCAGGGTCGTCGATGACGAGGATCGCGAGGTCGCGCGCGACAGCGAGGGCGAGCTGCTCGTTCGGTGGGGCGGGCCGGAGGGCCCGCGGCACGGGTTCTTCGCCGGCTACCTGAACGACGCGGCGGCGACCGAGCAGGCCTGGCGCGGCGGCTGGTTCCACACCGGCGACGTCGTGCGTCAGGACACCGACGGCATGCTGTATTTCGTCGACCGCAAGAAGAACATCATCCGCCGCTCGGGCGAGAACATCGCTGCCGCCGAAGTGGAAGCAGTCATCCAGGCGCACCCATCGGTGGCGCAGGTGGCCGTGGTCGCCGTGCCCGACGAGCTCCGCGAGGAAGAGGTCATGGCGTGCGTGGTGCCGATGCCCGGCGTCGGCGGCGACGTCGGCCTCGCCGAGGAGTTGTTCGAGTGGTGCACGCAGCGCCTGGCCTACTTCAAGGCGCCCGGCTTCGTTCTCTTCGTACCGTCGCTGCCGACGACCGGAACACAGAAGGTGCAGAAAGCGCAGATCTTTCCGCGCGGTGATGATCCGCGCAAGCGCGCGGGCGTGGTCGATCTGCGCGAGCGAAAGAAGCGCGGCGCCGCCCGCTGAGGCGGTTATTCGGAGCCGCCGGCGTGGTCGACGCGCGGCCGAACGAGCGCGTGGGCGACATGGCGCAGGATGTCGTGCGCCTGGAACGGCTTGGCCACGACGAAATCGACGCCGGCGCCGGCGAGTCGCTCGGGATCGAGCTGATCGCCCCAGCCCGTCACGAATCCGATGGGGATGTGCGGGTGCCGCGCCCGCAGGCGCGCCGCCACGTCCCAGCCCGAGATGCCCGGCATCGAGATGTCGCTGAGCACCATGTCGATGGGCTCGCGCTCGCACAGCTCGATCCCTTCGAGCCCGTCCTTGGCCACGGCGACGCCGTACCCCGCTTCGCGCAGCAGCTCGGCGAGCACCGCCTGCACTTCCATCTCGTCCTCGATCAGCAGCAGCCGCGCCGGCCTGGGCGCGAGCGTGACCGGTAGTCCGACGAGGGTGTCGGGCAGCGCGACCGGGATCGGCAGCCGCACGCGGAACGTCGTGCCCTGCCCCGGGGCGCTCTCGACCTCGATGGTGCCGCCGTGGCGCGTGACGATGCCCCACGCCACCGCGAGACCGAGGCCGGTGCCGCGCGGGCCCTTCGAGGTGAAGAACGGCTCGAACACGCGTCGGCGCATGTCCTCCGCCATGCCGATCCCCGTATCGGTGACCGCCATCACCGCCGAGTCGCCGATGGGCTCGAGCCGCACGCGACAGGCGCCGCCGGCAGGCATCGCGTCGACGGCGTTCGTAATGAGATTCGTGAGCACCTCGCGCAACTCCTCGGGTCGGCCGGCCACCGGAGGCACCGTGCCGTCCACGCCGAACTCGTACGTCACGCCGCGCGCCTGGGCCTCGAGCTCCCAGCGCGGGCGTGTGAGCTCGATCACCTCGCGGGCAACCTCCGCCAGATCGACCCGCTCGAAGGCGCGCGTCCGTCGCGTGCGCGTGAACTCCTGGATGCGGCGCACGGTGTCGGCGCCATCCTGCGCTGCGCGACGCACCGCCTCGAGATCGCGCGAGCTGTCGGGCTCGCGCCCGCGTCGCAGCATCAGCTCCGTCCGGCCGAGGATGACCGACAGGAGATTGTTGAAGTCGTGGGCCACGCCGGCCGCCATCTCGCCGAGGGCGCGCAGCCGCTCGGTCTTCACGAGCGAGCTCTGGCTGCGCTCGAGGTTGTCCGCCATCCGCTCGGCGTCTTGACGTCGGCGATTGGCCTCGGCGTACAGCTGCGCCTGGCGGATAGCAATCGCCGCGTGATCGGCGAGCATCCGGGCCAGCTCCTTCTCCTCCTCGCTGAACTCGTCGCGCGCGTCGAAGAGCACGGAGAGCACGCCCACCACGTGGTCGCCCGCCACGAGCGGAATGCCCGCGTAGAAGCGCACGTCGGTCAGCCGGACGAGCTCGGGATTCAGCCAGTTCGGTGCCGCGCGGAGGTCGGAGATGAAGACCGGCGCGCGCGAGGCATAGATCTCGGCCGTGACGCCCTGCCCGTGCGCGATCTGGGTCACCCGATCGAGACCGCGGCGAATCACCGGATCGGTGGTGTAGCTGCCCTCAGCGCGCAGCACGCCGGCCGCCGGATCGTCGACCCAGACCCGGCTGCTGCGCGCGTCGAGCAGCCGTGCCGCCGCCTCGGCCACGGCTCCGAACACCTCGTGGCTCGACGCCGCCGAAGTGATGAGGCGCGTGAGCGTGCTGAGCGCCGTGAGCTTTTCCGCGCGCGACTGCGCGCGACGATACAGCGCCGCGTTCTCCACCGCCACCGCCGCCTGCGCGGCGAAGAGCTGCATGACATCGACCTCGTCGTCGGAGAACGGGCCGGCCTCGTCGCGATAGAGCACGAGCGCGCCGAGCGGGCGGTCGTTCGCGAGGAGCGGCACCGAGAGGACGGACCGGTAGCCTTCGCCCTCGACCAGGGCGCGCGTGGACGGCGTGAGCTCGAACTGCGGATCGTTCAGCAGGTCGGCCGACCACACGGGACGCCGCTCGTGGATCGCGGCCGGCGTGGTGCCGTCCCGCCAGTGGAGCGGGCGCAGGTGCGTGAAGCTCTGGCTGAGCCCCCGCGCCGCAGCGAACCGGATGATCGGAGTCGGCTCGATGCGCTCGAGAAGTGCCAGCGACACGCGCGGGGCGCCGAGGAGCAGCGACGCCTGCTCGACAATGCGCTCGAGCAGCGTCTGCACGTCGAGCGAGGCGGTGATGGCGCGTGCCACATCGAGGATGAACTTGCTCTGAGCCACTCGCCGGCGCAGCGCCTGCGCTGTCTCCTGGTGCTCGCGTGTGCGACGCTCGGCGTGCGCGGTGCGCAGGAGCGCACGCGCCGTGGCCGTGAGCTCGCGCGCCGTCACCGGCTTCGTGAGATAGGCATCGGAGCCATCTTCCAGCGCCTGACTCCGGTCCGCAGGATCGATGTAGACGCCGGAGAGCATGAGCACCGGCACCGTCGCTGTCGCCGGCGTGGCTTTGAGCCGCCGGCAAATCTCCCGGCCGGAGATGTCTGGCAGCTCGACGTCGAGCACGATGAGATCGGGTCGGGACGCGGCCAGGCGCAGCGCGTCTTCCCCGCTTCCGGTCGCCGTCACCCGGAATCCGGCGCCCTCGAGGGCGGCGGCAACGAAACGGCGGACACCGACGTTGTCGTCGACGACGAGGGCCCGGGGAGTCTCGCACTCCGCCATTCGACGATGATACGACGCCGGGTCGCCGGGACCGTCTATCTAAGGTCGCGCGGCGGCTCCGGCCACCTGTAGAGGGCGGCCCACGCTGAATGACGAACTGGCGCCGGGAGGCGACCCGCCGTCCCGGCGCCCTCCAACACGCTACTTCTTGGCGTCCGCGGGCTTCTCGTCCTTGTCGACCTTCGCCGCCGGTGGTCCCGCGGCGTGTCGGCATGACCGTGCGGGCGAACTTGCGCGCGAAACGCTGAAAATATACGGCCCGCATAGTACGGTGGAAGCAGAGGGGCTCAACAAGGAGGCCGCATGTTCGATGGCTCCGTCGGCGCCCTGTTCTTGACCTATGCCGCGCGGCTCGTGACGCGCGGCTATGTGCACAATTCCCTCGGCAACCTCGCCATTCGCGTTCCGCATCCGGACCATGAGCATGGCGTCGTCTACACCAAGCACGCCGGCGTCTCGCTGGAGGAGACGACCCTCGAGCACCTCGTGATCACGGACGTGCCGACACCCCGCCTGCTCTTCGGCAGCCGTATGACGAGCGTCGGACATCAGCTGAACCGCGAGATCCTCCGCCTGCGACCCGACGTCAACGCGGTCATCCACGTCCATCACGACGAGAGCATCGTGTTCTTCGCCGGCGGCCACGAGCTGCAGGTCCTGTCGCTGGACTTCCCGCTGGTCATGGGTGCACCCGTCCACGTGCTCCCGTCGCACATCAATGTCGAGCTCGACGTCGCGCCGCTTCGCGACTTCGTCCACAGCACGAACGCGATCGTCATGGAGAGCCACGGCGTCACCACGTTCGGTCGCACAGTGTCCGAGGCGTACCACCGCCTCAACACGCTCGCCGCCGAGGTGCGCCGGAACATCACGGCGCTGTCGCTAGCGTCCGTGACCGGTGAGAAGGTCGCGGTCCTCGACGCCGATTCCGTGGAGTGGGGCTACCGCCACGGCGACTCCATCCTGTATCCCTGAGGTCAGCGCTGGCTGAAGCGCCAGCGCTGGAACAGCCAGCCGCTGTCCGGCGCCGTGCGGCCCTCGGCGACCAGCCGGGCACCTTCTCGCTCGAAGTCGAATATCTTCAGCACGCCCTCGTGGCGGGCGGTGTCGATCACCGCATCGGTCGTCGTGAGAAACACCTCGTCGAGAAGGCCCGCCTGCCGTAACACGCGCAGAATCGTCATGCCGCCCTCGCACGCCAGATAGCGAACGCCGTGCTCGCGCCGCAGCCGCTCGTGCGCGCGGCGCAACGCGGCCGGCTCCGGCACGGGCTCGATGAGCTTCGTGAGACCGGTATCGCCCCGGCGCAGCAGCTCATCGGCGCCGCCCTCGCTCGTCACCACGATCGCCTGCACGCCGGGCGTGCGAAACACGACGTTGCCGAGCGGCAACCGGCCGAACAGCGAGTAGACGATGATGCGCGGATAGCGCGGAAGGCCGCGGCGGCGACGGAACTCGTAGAGCTCGGGCGCCGGCGGGTCGCCGGGCTCCTGCGGCAGCTGGACCAGCGTCGGCTGCTCGCGCAGCGTCTGGGCGCCGACACCGACATCACCGTAACACCGCAGCACGCGCATGAGTCGTTTGTCGGCCAGCCGCTCCGGCCGCCACGGATGACCGCCGAGGACGCCGAGCACCGGATCATCGCTCGCGTCGCGGCGCCGCCAGGCGACGACGCCGTTTCGCGAGGCCACCATCACGCCGAAGACCCAGGGACGGTCGGGCCACGGCGGCGGAAATCCGATCGGCGTGTCGCGCGCGGGATCGGGCGCGTCACCGGCGTGCTCGGGTTGCCGATCCCACACGATCCGCGGCGCGTCCATCGCTTCAGCCTGCCATGCGGGTAAAGGCGGGAACGCTCCGTCGCGCATTGACGCATTCCACGGCCTGGCCGATGATGCGACGGGAGGATTGTCGTGCACGACCTCGTCATCCAGAACGCGAACATCATCGACGGCAGTGGCGGCCCCGCGCGTCACGGCGCGCTCGCCGTCAAGGGCGGACGCATCGCGGCCCTCGGCGACGACGTCGGCGCCGCGCGCGAGCAGGTGGACGCCGACGGCCTCACGCTGGCACCGGGCATCATCGACATCCACACGCACTACGACGCGCAGCTGACGTGGGACCCGTACGCCACGCCCTCGACCGCGCTCGGCGTCACCACGGTCGTCATCGGCAACTGTGGCTTCACCATCGCGCCGTGCCGGCCGGCCGACCGCGACCTGACGCTGCGGAATCTGACGCACGTCGAAGGCATGTCGCTGGAGGCGCTGCGGGCGGGCGTGCGCTGGGATTTCCAGTCATACCCCGACTTCCTCGACGCCATGGAGCGGCGCGGCGTGGTGCCGAACGTCGGCTCCTTCATCGGGCACTCCTCCGTGCGCACGTTTGTGCTCGGCGCCGAGGCCACCACGCGCGCCGCACGAGCGGGCGAGATCGCCGAGATGCGGCGTCTCGTGGTCGAGGCCGTTCGCGCGGGCGCCATCGGCTTCGCCACGTCGACCCTCGAGCAGCACAACGGCGAGAACGGCGTCCCGATGCCGTCGCGGCTCGCGGACGAGCAGGAGCTGCTCGCGCTCACCGGCGCGCTCGGTGAAGCCGGGCGCGGCGTCTTCATGCTCACCAAAGGGATGACGTCGACGGTACCGTGGCTCGAGGAGGTGGCGGCGAAGAGCGGACGTCCCGTGATGATCGCGGCCATGTTCGTCGACCCCGGCGATCCGACGCGCGTCTTCAAGGAGCTGGCGGAGATCGAGAGCGCGCGCCGCCGCGGACGTGAGCTCTGGGCGCAGGTCGGCTGCTTTCCGCTCGGGATGGAGTTCACGCTGCGACATCCGTATCCGCTCGAGGCGTTCCTCGCCTGGCGGCCCGCCATCGAAGCGTCCGACGAAGCCCGGTACGTCGCCGTCCTGAAGGACGCATCCTTCCGCTCGGCGTTGAAGGCGGAGGCGGCGATTCCGGGCGTACCGAACCGCTTCAGCAACCAGACGTGGCCACACCTCACCATCATGAGCGTGATCCGCGACGAGCATCGCCATCTCGTCGGGCGCAGCATCGCCGAGCTGGCGCAGGCGCGCGGCCGGGACCCGTTCGACGTGCTGCTCGACTTCGGGCTCGACGGCGAGCTCGACGCGATGCTGGACTGCCGGCTCTTCAACACCGACGAGCGCGAGGTGACGAAGCTGCTGCGCCACCCGCACGCAGCGGTGGGCCTCTCCGACGCCGGCGCCCACCTGTCATTTCTCTGCGACGCGGGGTTCGGCCTTCATCTCTTCGGTCACTGGGTGCGCGAGCGCGGCGATCTCACGCTGCCGGAGGCCGTGAGGCGCGTCACGCAGGACGCGGCCGCCGCCTATCGCATCAAGGACCGGGGCCGACTCGCGCCAGGCGCCTGGGCCGATCTGTTGCTATTCGATCCGCGGACGGTGGCACGCGGCCCCAAGCGCCGTGTTCACGACCTCCCCACGGGCGCCTCACGGCTCGACACACCGGGCATCGGGGTCCACGGCGTCTGGGTGAACGGAGTCCGTATCGTCGACGAGCGCGGGCCGCTGACCGCCTGCGGGCGGCCCGGTCACGTGCTGCGGGACTTCACGCGTTAGCTGGCGACCGCGCGAAGGTCGGCGTCGACCATCATGCGGACGAGCTCGTGGAGGGAATGCTTCGGTGCCCAGCCGAGGACTCGTCGCGCCTTGCTCGCATCACCGATGAGCAGATCCACCTCGGCGGGACGCACGAAAGCCGGATCGACGACGACGTACCGCGACCAGTCGAGACCGGCGTGAGCGAAGGCCACCTCGCACAGCTCGCCCACGGTGTGCGTCTTGCCCGTGGCGACGACGTAGTCGTCGGCGCTCGGCTGCTGCAGCATCTGCCACATGGCCTGGACGTAATCGCCGGCGAATCCCCAGTCGCGCTTGGCGTCGAGGTTGCCGAGCCGCAGCTCCCGCGCGAGGCCATGCTTGATGCGCGCCACGCCGTCGGTGATCTTGCGCGAGACGAACTGCTTGCCGCGCCGCGGAGACTCGTGGTTGAAGAGGATACCGGAGCACGCGAAGATTCCGTACGACTCACGATAGTTCACGGTGATGTAGTGCGCGTACGTCTTGGCCACGCCATAGGGCGAGCGCGGGTGGAACGGCGTCAGCTCCGTCTGCGGCGTCTCCCGCACCTTGCCGAACATTTCCGAGGACGACGCCTGGTAGAACCGGATGGACCGATCGGTGACGCGGATGGCTTCCAGCAAGCGGGTGGCGCCGAGGGCGGTGACCTCCCCGGTGAGGATCGGCTGCTCCCACGAGGTCGGCACGAACGACATGGCAGCCAGGTTGTAGACCTCGTGGGGATCGATGTCGCGCAGGAGCATGATCAGCGACAGCTGATCGAGGAGATCCCCTTCGCGGATGTCGATCCGGTCCCGCAGATGCGCGATACGCTCGAAGGATTCCGTCGACGACCGGCGTACCATCCCATACACGTGGTAGCCCTTTTCGAGGAGGAACTCCGCGAGATACGATCCATCCTGCCCGGTGATCCCGGTGATGAGCGCGCGGCGTGGTGCGGCGTGACCCATAACCAGGATTCTAGCCGGACCGTCGCCAAGGAGCCAACGAAATGACCCATACCCTGCCCGAGTTCGCCGCCGCCTGTCGTCGCATTCTCGCCGCCGACGCCGGGCCGACCGGACGTCAGCACGTCGCCGCGCTGGTGCGCGACGTGCTCAAGGACGAGACCTTCATCGCCATGTACCTGCCCGACGGTGCCCCCGAGCGCAAGATTCTCTATGAGGATCCGGAGCTCGGCTTCTGCATCCTCGCGCACGTCTACGAAGGTGCGCGCGAGAGCACGCCGCATGACCACGGGCCGTCGTGGGCGATCTACGGCCAGGCGCGCGGCGAGACGCTGATGAACGACTGGGAGGTCGTGGAGCCGCCGCGGGCCGGCCAGCCCGGACGGGTGCGCCACGCGCGCGCCTACCGTCTCATGCCGGGTATGGCGCAGGTCTACAACGAGGGCGATGTGCACTCCCCGCGTCGCGATGGGCCGACGCGGCTGATCCGCATCGAGGGCCGGAACATGGACAAGGTGGGCCGCGCGTCGTTCACCAAGGTATCCTAGCGGCATGACGACACTCAGCTCGCACCCGCTCGAGTCGCTGCTGTCGACGCGCGCACGCTACGCCGTTCCACTCACGACGCCGCGCGCGTCGATGCATCCGCTGTACGAGTTCGGCGGAGGGTATCCGGATCCGGCGTCGTTCCCCTATGACGGCATGGTCGACGCCACCGCCCGCATGATCAAGGCGGAAGGGGCTGCCGCCATGACGTACGGCGATCCCCAGGGCTATCTCGGGCTGCGCGAGCTCGTCTGTCAGAAGTACGAGATGTTCGAGTCGATGAAGACGGCACCGGAGAACATCGTTGTCGCCAACGGCTCGGGGCAAGCGCTGGCGCTCGCGTTCAGCGCCTTCGTCGACCCGGGCGATCCGATCATCGCCGAGGCGCCGACGTTCTCGGGCTCGCTGAACACCATCCGCCGGCACGGCCCCGAGATCCTCGATGTTCCCGTCGACGACGAGGGCATCGTCACCGATGCGGTCCGGGAGCGCTTGACGGCACTCCGGCGCGCCGGCCGCCGGTGCAAGCTCATCTACACGATCGTCAACTTCCAGAATCCCGCGGGTCCCAGCCAGTCGCTCCGTCGCCGGCACGAGCTGATCGACCTCGCCCACGAGTTCGACACGCTGATCCTCGAGGACGACGCCTACGGCGAGCTGCGCTTCGAGGGACAGACTCTGCCACCGCTCTATGCGCTCGATCGCGGAGGACGCGTGATCCGGGCCGGCACGATCTCGAAGATCCTCGGCGCCGGCGTTCGTCTCGGCTGGCTGTGCGCCCCGCGCGAGCTCGTCCCCGCCCTGCAATCGTTCCTGTTCGGTGGCGGAACGAATCCGTTCATGTCTCGCGTCGCGACGTATTTCCTGCGTGATCACATGGCCGAGCACGTCAGTCGCCTGGTCTCCGTCTATCGTGCGAAGCGCGACGCCATGTTGCGCGGTCTCGACGAGGTGCTGAGGTCGACCGACGCGGTGATCAGCCGTCCGGAGGGCGGCTTCTTCCTCTGGCTCCGGCTGCCGAGCGGCACCGATCCTCGGCGGCTGGCCGAGCGGGCGATGGCGATGCGCGTGCAGTACACGCCCGGCGCGGTGTTCTACGCCAACGGCGGCGGTGACCGCTACATCCGGCTGGCGTTCTCCTTCGAGCCACCGGAGAAGTGCACTGAGGGCGCCCGCCTGCTCGCCGGTGCCATGCTCGAGTAGCGCGCGACCGAACGAATGCGGGCCGGCGATGGCCCGCATTGCCGAAGCGTCGATGCGCCCCGGCTCGGCCGGGGCGCATCCGTCTCAAGCGCTGGTTCGCGCGCGAGGTCCGCGGAGCAGGCGGCCTGGCAGAGCGCCCGTCGGCTTGCCGTCGCGTAGCACGGTTTCGCCGTTGACCACCGTGGCGGCGATGCCGCGGCAGCGCTGTACGAGCCGCTTGGCTCCCGCGGGCAGATCGTTCACGACCTCTGGCATCTCGGCCGCGATCGTGTCCGGATCGAAGACCACCAGATCGGCGGCCAGCCCTTCGCGGATCAGACCGCGGTCGGCAAAGCCCCAGTACGTGGCCGGCACGAGCGTCAGCATGCGCACCGCTTCCTCGAGCGTGAACGCGTGCTTCTCGCGCACCCAGTGCGCGAGCAGATGCGTCTGCAGCGAGGAGTCCATGAGCTGCGAGACGTGCGCGCCGGAGTCCGAGAACGTCACCACCGCGTGCTTGTAGCGCATCAGCTCGAGCGCGACGTCTTGATCTTCATTGGCGATCGGCTGGAAGAAGAAGGCGTCGAAGTCGCGCTCGAGGGCGATGTCGATCATCGCCTCCACCGGATCGCAGCCACGCTGCCGCGCCGCCTCGGCCACCGAACGGTGCGGACCGTGGACGTTGTCCATCACGAACAGCCAGTCGAACACCGCGGGCCGCGCCTCCGTGCCGAGCGGCTTGCCGTCGAACTTCGCGCGGGCTGCCTCGACGAGCTGCGGGCGCAGGCTCTTGTCACTGAGCCGCTCGCGCTGCTCGGCCAACGGCAGCCTGCGGATCTCCCGCCACACGGGCAGCTTGTCGAACGGCGTCTGCGTCTTGAAGGACAGGATCGCCGACAGCGCGCGGCTGTGCACTTGCGCGAACATGCGGCCGCCGGCGGTCGCGGTCTCGTCAATGAGCCGGACGTACTCGCGCCAGATGCCCGGCGCGTCCTTACGGCCGAAGAGCCCGAAGGTGACCGGCCGTCCCGTCTCGACGGCGAGCTCGCGCAGCCGGCGATGGTAATCGCGACGGGCGTCCTCGCCGCCGGTGCTGCGGTCGACGCCTTCACCGGCGATCTCGAAGATGCCGGCGTTCAGGTCGGCCATCACGCCGACGAGTCGTCGCACCTCGTCCCAGCTCGCCATGCGGCTTGCCACCGGGCGGCGATCCGGCGTTTCGTGGCTCGGTGAGCGGGAGGTCGTGAAGCCCATGGCACCGGCCTCGATGGCATCACGGAGCTCCGCCTCCATGGCGCGCACGTCATCCTCGGTCGCGCCGGCCTCGAAGGCACGCTCACCCATCACGTAGGTGCGCAGTGCGGAGTGGCCGAGATAGCCGGAGTAGTTGATGCCTTTCGGCAGGCGCTCGAGGGTGTCGAGGAACTCGCGGTACGTCGTCCATGACCATTCGATGCCGGCGTCCATCGCTTCGGCGGAGATGTCCTCCGCGCGCTCGAGGTTCCGGATGACGAGGTGCTTGTCCTTCGACGAGCACGGCGCCAGCGTGAAGCCGCAATTGCCCATGACGACGCTGGTGATTCCGTGCCAGCACGAGCAGGTGCCGTACGGGTCCCAGAAGATTTGCGCGTCCATATGGGTGTGACCGTCGACGAATCCGGGAGCGACGACGTGGCCGTCGGCATCGATCACCTCACGCGCGCGCTCGCGAATGCGGCCGATGCTGACGATGCGACCGCCACGGACGCCGACGTCGGCGCGGAAGCGGGGCAGACCGGAGCCATCGATCACCGTACCGTTCTTCACGACGAGGTCGAACGCCATGGAGGCCTCCCTTGCTCGCGGGTATGGTACCGCAAGCGGCGGGCACTTACCCGATCGGGAGGCTTAGCCCTTGATGCCGGGCGGAGGCGGCGGTGGACTACCGGCGGGCGGCGGTGGCACGTTGGACGGACGCGGCGGCGCCGCTGGCGGCGGCGGTGGCGGTGGCGGCGTCGAGCTGGAATAGCCGGGCACGACCGAGCCGCGCGCAACCGGGATCTGGTTGCCCTTGGCGTACATGCACTGCATGAACGCCATGTTGTAGCGCTGCTGGACAGAATGATATGCGCCCTGCGCCTCTCCGGCGCCGTAAGCGGAGCCCATCAGAAGACCTGTGCCTCCGCCGATCGCGGCGCCGGCGGCGGGATTGCCGGCGGCCGCGCCGATTGCCGCGCCTGCCGCGCCGCCGATGAGCGTGCCGGCGACGGCACCCGTTGTCGTCGCGCTTCTCGATGCCGTACCCGCCGACGTCCCTGTCTGCTCGCTCGCCCATTGGCGGCAGACGGCATCATCGGCTTGGAACTGCTCGAACGTCTTGCTGCTGCCGGGCAGCACCATCACGCTCGGGCCCGTGGGCACCGTGGCGCACGCACCCAGTGTCAGCGCCAGCGACGCAATCATGAGCGCGCGACTCAAGGCTGAGCCTTCGCCGGCACCTTCACCCACGGGTCGGTGCAGCTCTGAACGTTCGGGTAGTACGCGCCGGACGGCTCGCAGTAATACCAGTACTGCGGCGGGGCTACGGGCGGCGCTGGCGCCTGCTCCACGTACACGCTCGGCTGCTGCACGACCGCTGGAGGCGCATAGACCGGAGGCGCGTAGACGTACGCCGGGGGCGGGTAATACCAGTACGGGTACGGACGGTACCAGACGGGGCCGAAGCCAAGACCGACGAAGACCCGGGGACCGCCATGGAAGTGGCGGCCGCCCGCGTAGCTCGGCGCGACGGTCACGACGAGCAGGGCGACGATCAACACCACAACCGAGCCCCACCTCTTCATGGGAGTTCTCCTCCGTACCCTTACGACTGAGCCGGATTAGATTATATTCACTCGCGACCAGGCCGATCCAGACCTGCTTGGGGTGGCCACTCGAGACGGCTAAGACCGCGTCGCCGAAGCAATTCCACAGGCTACGGGAGTATGGCCACCTTGATGGCCGTCGGCTCCTCGTGGGCGACGAACGCGCGGGCGATCTCCGCGAGCCGGATGCGATGCGTGATCAGGGGCCCGGTGCGTACGTGCCCCGCGGCAACGAGCCGCATCGCCTAGGCGAACTCGTCCTGGTAGATCATCGAGCCGATGATCGTGACCTCGCGACGGACCACCGAGAAGAACGACACCGCAGAAGGCGCGTGCGGTAGCCCCGTGAGCACGACGCGTCCACCCGGCCGCACGAGCTCCAGCGCATGGTTGACCGCCTCCGGCGTGCCTGCCGTCTCGATCACAGCGTCGACGCCTTCGCGGCCCGAGAACGCGCGCGCCGCCGCCTCGAGGGAGCCATCCCTCGCCGCGTGGACCGCCGCCGCGCCGAGCTCGCGCGCGAGCTCCAAGCGCCGCCCCGTTCGTCCCACGCAGAGCACGCGCGCGCCGCGCGCGCGGAGCACCTGCAGCGCCAGCAACCCGAGCGTGCCGACGCCGACCACGGCCACGGTCTGGCCCTCGCGCACGGCCGCGCGGTCGACGGCGCGAACGACCACTGCGAGCGGCTCGGTCAGCACGAGATCCTCGTCGGCGACGCCGGCGGGCGCCGGCCAGCAGCATCGCTCCGGCACCCGCGCGACGTCGGCAAAGCACCCGTCGACGTCGATGCCGATGGCGACCCTGGCGAGGCAGAGGTTGCGATTGCCCTCACGACAGAGCGGGCACGCGCCACACGAGTAGTTCGGCTCCACCGCCACGCGGTCGCCCACCACCACGCGCGTGACGTCGTCGCCGACCGCCTCGACCCGGCCGACGAACTCGTGGCCCATCACGCGCGGATATCTCACCGGGCGATCGCCCGTGAAGATCCGAAGGTCGGTGCCGCAGAGCCCGGCCACGGCGACCCGCACGACGACGTCGCCGGCGGCCGGCTTCGGCGGCGGCGCCGGCTCGATGCGGAGGTCGCGCGGACCGTGGAGAAACGCCGCCTTCATCGCGTGCCAATGTACCGCACTGACAGCCCGTTTGCGTCAGGCCGCGACTACGTCTGGCGCGCCAGCCAGTCGCCGACACGCGTTCGGACCGAGCGCACATCGCACGGCAGCCGGTGCGCGTACTTTCGTGCGAACCGGGCCGTCGCCGCGCGGCGGCGCTCGAGATCGTGTGCCTCGGTCGCGCCTGGCCTGGCGAGATCGCGCGTGCGCGTGGTGCCACGGCCGTGGCGAAACGGCACATGCACGACCAGGCAGCGCCGCCCGGTCTCGCGCACGGCGATCGACAGGTCGCGATCGTAGCCGTGGAGACAGTAGCTTTCGTCGAGCCCGCCCATCTGCTCGAGCAATCTCCGGCGCACGCAGAGACAGACACCGTCGACGACCGCCACCTCCTCGTATGGCGCGCGTACAGTCGCCCCATCGGCGAGGCTGTGGACGATCGAGCCCGCCCCGTAACGGCCGTCGCGCCCCACACGCTTCGCGCCATAGAGGCCGGTGAGACCCGTATCGGGTTCGTCGTGCGGCGCGAGCAACCGTGTGAGCCACGCCGGCTCCAGCATTTCGGTGTCGGTGTGAAGCAGACAGACGTACTCGGTGTCGGTGAGCCGCCACGCCTGGTTATATGCGGCCACGGCCGGCGCCGGGTCGGCGTTCCGGACGTAGCGTACCGGAAGCGGATACGCCAGCCGACTGAAGAACGCCGGCGTGTCATCGTCCGAGGCGTTGTCGACGACGGTCAGCGCGAACGACTCCGTGGTGACCCGCAGGCTCTCGAGGCACGCGCGCGTCACGTCGAGGCCGCCCTGGACGACCATCGCCACCGTGACCCGGAGCGTCGACACCGAGCCGGACGGCTCAGGCGGCGGAATGACCGCCGTCGAGGAAGATCGTCTGGCCGGTCATGAAGTCAGACGCCGAGGAGGCGAGAAACACGGCGAGCGGGCCGATCTCCTCCAGCCGCCCCGTGCGGCGCATCGGGATGTCGCGTGTGAGCCGCTCGTTGATCCGCGGATCGCCGAACGCCGCCGCGTTCATGTCGGTGACGAACCAGCCGGGCGCGATGGCGTTCACCTGCACGTTGTGACGCGCCCACTCGACGCCGAGCGTTCGCGTGAGCGCGATGACGCCGCCCTTGGTGGCGGCGTACAGGGCATAGCCGGGCAGTCCCACCGCGCCCAGCACCGAGGCGAGGTTGATGACCTTGCCGCGCCGCTGCCCGATGAGATGGGCAGCGGCCGCGCGGCAGCCATTGAAGACGCCGGTGAGATTCACGTCGACGATGGCTCGCCAGTCGTCGGGCGTCGCCTCGGCCAGCGGCATCGTGCGCGCGATGCCGGAGTTGTTGACAAGGATGTCGAGGCGGCCCAGCGCGTCGACGGTGCGTGCGACGAGCGCGTCCACTTCGTCATACCGAGTGACATCGGTCGGCAGCACCAGCGCGCGCACGCCGTGGCGCTCGGCCTGCTGCGCTGTTTCCTCGAGGTCGGGCTTCGATCGCGCGGCCAGCGCGACGTCCGCGCCGGCCGCCGCCATCGCCACCGCCATCGCGCGGCCGAGGCCGCGGCTGGCGCCCGTGATCACGGCGACCTGCCCAGCGAGCGTGGTCAGCGGTAGAGCTCCTCGATGGCGGTCAGGTACTTGCTCGACACGACTTTCCGCTTGACCTTCAATGTCGGCGTCAGCTCGCCCCCTTCCTGCGTGAAGTCGTCGGGCAGGATGGCGAACTTCTTGATGCGCGCGTAGGACTGCAGCTGCGAGTTCTTCTCCTCGACGATCCGGCCGACCCGCTCGACGACCTTCGGATGCTTGACGACGACGGCGGCATCGGTAGCGAGGATGCCGTGGTCGCGCGCAAACTGTGCGAGCTCCTCGGGATTGACGGTGATCAGCGCCACCGGATAGGGCTTCCGGTCGCCGTACACCATCACCTGGCTGATGAACGGATCGCCTTTCAACAGATTTTCCACGTTCTGGGGCGCGATATTCATGCCGCCGGCGGTGACGATCAAGTCCTTCTTGCGATCCGTGATGAAGACGAAGCCCTCCTCGTCGAGCCGACCGATGTCCCCGCTGTGAAACCAGCCGGACGGCTCGAAAACCTCCGCCGTCGCCTCGGGCTGTTTCAGATAGCCCTTGGCCACGTTCGCGCCGCGGATGAGGATCTCGCCGTCCGCCGCGATCTTCACTTCGACGTTGTCGAGGGCTTGCCCGACCGAGCCGAACTTGAATCGCGTCGGCCGGTTGAACGTCGCGGCCGGGCACGTCTCGGTGAGACCATATCCCTCGAGAATCAGAATCCCCGCGGCATGGAAGAACTCGGCGATCTCGCGCGACAGCGGTGCGCCGCCCGAGATGGCCCACTGAAGGCGGCCGCCGAGAGCGGCGTGGAGCTTCGAAAAGACGAGCTTGTGCGCGAGCGCGCGCTTGGCTTTCAGCGCGGGCGGCAGCGGCTGGCCGCGCTGCTGATGGCGACTCACCTCGCGGCCGACGCCGATCGCCCAGTTGAAGATCTTCTTCTTCACTGGCGGACCGGCCTCGACCCCGGCCAGGATCTTGGCGTAGACCTTCTCGAAGACGCGCGGCACGCTGCAGATGAAATGCGGCCGCACCTCCTTCAAGTTGTCGCCGACCTTCTCCAGATTCTCGGCAAAGGCGGTGCACAATCCCCGGTACACGCCCAGAAACGCTTCCAGGCGTGCGAAGGAGTGCGCCAGCGGCAGGAAGAGCAGATGGACCCAGCCCTCTTCGCACGGCGCCGCTGTCTCGGAGTTGCGTTGCGCAGCGATATGGTTGGCATGCGTCTGCATCACGCCCTTCGGCGGCCCCGTCGTCCCCGACGTGTACACGATCGAGGCGAGGTCGCCGGGCGCGACGGCCGCGATACGCTCGGCCAGCGTGGTCGCGTGCGCGGCCGATGCCTCACGGCCGAGGCGCCGCAGCATCTCCCACGTGAGGACCATCTTCGGCGGCTGCGTCGCTTCGTAGCCCGAGATGACGACGATCTGCTGCAGCGCCGGCATCTTCTCGCGCGCCTCGAGGACTTTGGCGAGCTGCGCCGGATCCTCGACGATGATCGTGCGCGCATTCGAGTCGTTGACGACGTACGCGACGAGATCGGGCGGATAGCTCGGATAGACGGGCACCGTGATGCAGCCGGCACTGAAGATTGCAAAGTCGGCCTGGACCCACTCGGCGCGACTGGCGGACAGCAGTGCGACCGCGTCGCCCTTCTGACGTCCGAGCGCGATGAGACCCAGGGCGAGCTCACGAACCGTCTCGCCGACGTCGCGCCAGAGGAGCGTCTTCCAGACGCCGCCCTGCTTCAGCATCTGCGCCGGCCGGTCGGCGCTCTTCTCCACCCGGCTCCAGAACATGGTCGGTAGTGTGTCGGCTGTCATCGGTGGACCTCCCCGTCGGGGCGGTTTCCCTTCAAATCCGTGGGTTTCGACACACTAACACCCCGCAGATGACGCGGCGCGAAAAATCGATTGACTGCAATAACGCGACGCGTTAGTCTGAGCGTCGACCGTGAGCACACAGGTACCTCAAGACAGCAAAGGAGCAGTCATGGATAACGGGCGCGCCCAGGAGATGTTCACTCAATCCGCCGGCAAAGCCGTCGAGACGTTGACCGTCTGGACGGACGCCAATCAGCGCGTCCTGCGCGAGCTGGCCGAGCTCTCCGCCGCCACCGCCAAGGAGAGCGTGCGGCTCTACGGCGAGCTCGCACAGAGCATGGTGCAGGCGTTCAGCGACTTCCACACGCAAACCCTGCGCTGGCAAGCGACCTGGCAGGACGGCGCCAAGGATCCGGTGGGCTGGTACCAGAAGGCGCTGACCGACAGCGTGGACAACGCGCAGAAAGCGTTCCGCGCCATCGAGAACAACGCGCAGGCGGTGACGAAGTCTGCTGAGCGTCTGTCGAGCAGCGCGGAGCAGGCCGGCAAAGGCATCCAGGAGACCTTCTCGGGCGTGGTGACGAAGATGAAGGACGTGTACGCCGGCTAGCGGCAACTACTTCGCGTCGGCCTTGCGCTTCTGCAGGCGCTCCTCGAGCGAGCGCAACCGGTCGCGCAGGGCCGACACTTCGTCGCGCAGCTTGTCGGCCTCCGCGTCGCCGCCGTCGCGTTTGGCTTCGGCACTTTCGCGCTTCGGCTCGCCTTCACGCCGGGCCTCGTTACCCGCGCTGGCGGCGGCGCCCACCCCGCCCCATCCCGCGCGGGTCGACCATTCGCGGAACACACGCTCCATGTCGCGCTGACTGGAGACGAACCCCTCGAGGCTCGACCGCATCGTCCGCTGCACGAAGTCCTGCCACGCTTCACCGTGCTTGATGAGCTGGTGCAGGAACGCCGACGGCAGGTTCGCGCGGTGCGAACGCTCGTTCTCGAGAATGATCTGGGTCAGCGTGACCGAGGTGAGGTCCTCGCCGGTCGTCGCATCGACGACGGAGATCTCGCGCCCCGCGCGAATCATTTCCTCGATCTCCTCGAGCGTGACGTAGCGGCTCTCTTGCGTGTCGTAGAGCTTACGATTCGAGTACCGCTTGATCACGTACGCCATGCTTGTGCGCGAGTTTAACACCGCGCGTCAAGCGTGCCAATAACTGCCATGCTAGACTCGCCCTCTGAGTTCTCCGCAGGAGGCATCCGCAATGAGGCTCAAGGATCGCACCGCGCTCGTCACCGGCGGCTCTCGTGGGATTGGGCGCGCCATCGCGCTCGCGCTCGCCGACGAAGGCGCCGATGTCGCGGTGAATTACGTCTCGAGCGAGGGACCGGCGCGCGACGTCGTGGAGAACATCAAAAAGATGGGCCGACGAGCCATGCTCGCGCAGGCGGACGTCGGTGATTATCCCGACACGTTCCGAATGGCGCAGGAAGTTCTGAAGGAGTTCGGTCATCTCGACATCCTGGTGAACAACGCGGGCATCAACTCGGACAAGAGCTTCGTGAAGATGGACCACGCGTCGTGGCGCAAGGTCCTCAGCATCAACCTCGACGGCGTCTTCAACTGCACGAAGGTCTTCATCGACCAGATGCTCAAGCAGAACTACGGCCGCATCGTGAACATCACGTCGGTCATTGGACAGATCGGCAACTTCGGTCAGGCGAACTACGCAGCCTCCAAGGCGGGCGTGGCCGCCTTCACGAAGTCGCTGGCCAAGGAGCTCGCCGGCAAGGGCATCACCATGAATGCGGTGGCGCCCGGATTCATCGAGACGGAGATGGTGGAAGGCATTCCCGAAAAGGTCCGCCAGCGTCTGCTCGACCAGATCCCGCTGAAGCGCTTCGGGCGGGTCGACGAGGTCGCGCGCTCCGTCGTCTTCATCTGTTCCGCCGACGGCGACTACATCACCGGCGCCGAGCTCTCTATCAACGGCGGCCTGCTGATGTAAAGGTCAAAGACAGACCCAGCCGCGGCGCGTGGGCACGCACTGGACGGGCGGAAACGCGCTGAGGTACGCGCGCTGCGCGGCCTGCCACGCCTGCTCGACTTCCCGCGCGCTGCGCACCGCGTCCTCGAGGCTGGTGACCATGAACTGCCGGGTGTCCGTGCTCAGCGCCTCGTTGCCACGAAGAATGCGGACGGCGAGCGCGAGCTGGGCGTCGAAGCGCGGAATGTGCGCCACCTCGGAGAAGCGCGTCAGACGCTCGATGGCCGTGGCGTCATCGCGCTGCTGGATGGCCACCAGGCCGCGATAGAGGAGCGCCGGACCTTCCATCGGCGCCCGCGCCAGGACGTCGTCGAGCGTGAGCGCGGCGTCGGGTACCGCGCCGACCTTGAAGAGCGCGATGCCGAGTCCGAGGCGCGCGTCGAGCCGATCGGGATGCTCGGCCAGCGTCGCCTGAAACAGATGGATCGCTTCGTTGTACTGCCCCTCGTAAAGGGCTCGCTCGCCCCGCCGCTGGGTGGTGGCGCAGCTGGCGAGGAGCACGCAGCTCAGGACGACAAGATGCCGGCACCGCAGCATGGTTCGACTCTACCGCGACCGGCCGGGCGCGGCAGCTACGTGCGGCGGGTCAGCGTCTGTCCGAGCATGGCGAGCGACAAGGCGCCCCACAGCGACATCGCCTGCGCCGCCCAGGCGAACGGCTGCAGCGCCAGCTGGGTCATGGCGGCCGTGGCCCGCGGCTGCGGTTCGTACACCACGCGCGTGCGCGACGGCATCACCCACGCCTCGCCGGAGAGCACCTCTTCACCGTGCTGGTTGACGCACACCGTCTGGATCCGAATGCGATTGCGATCGCGGATGACCTCGATGATTTCCGCTCGCGCGGTGATGGTGTCGCCGCTCTTGACCGGCTTCACGAACTTGAGCGATTGCGACAGATAGATGGCACCGGGACCGGGCAGCTGGGTGCCGATGACAGCGGAGATCAGTCCGGCGGTAAAAATCCCTGGCGCAATCGGCTGCTTGAAGGGCGTGGTGGCGGCATAGGCGGGATCGCTGTGGACCGGATTGTAATCGCCCACGGCGTCGACGAAGGCGGCGATGTCGTCGTCCTCCACCAGGCGCGTGATCTCGGCGCGGTCGCCACGGCTCAGATCCGCGATGGTCTTGCCGATCATCTTCGCTCCTTGTCCTCGAGGCGCTTCAAGATCGCCCCGAGCGTGTCCTCCATGCGCTCGAGTCGGTCCTCGAGCTCGACGATCTGCTTGGCCACGGCCGTGAGCTGCGTGCGCGATGCCATGTTCAGCGTGGTGAGCGCCTGCTCGATCTGCTGCTCGCCGGCCTTCTTCATCGGAGCCGCCGCCACCAACCACTGGTCGAGATAACGGCCCATCATGCCGGCGTAGGCGTCGGTGTTCATCACCTGCCCCAGGGCCTTCGACCACGCCTCGATCCACTGGTCGATGAACTGCTTCCACTGCGCGGCGAGATCGGGCGTGACCGGGGTCTGCGCGAACAGCCGCGCCCACTGCTCGACGCCCTGATTCAATACCGGCCGCCAGAAACCCATCGGATCGGTCGGGGGTGGCGTCTGTCCGTGAGTCACCATGCGCGCCCATGCGGCCGCGGATTCCTCGAATTGCTTGCGCCACAGCTCGAAGAGCGGGTTGGTGGTCGTCGTGTCGGCCATTGCTGTCCTCCTACGACCGCGGCGCCAGCCAGCCGGAGACTTTCGGCCAGCAGTGCAAGGACGCGCCGCGCCCGGCGATGAGCGAGATGTGGCCGCCCGGCAGCTCCACGTACTCCTTGTCGCGACTGGAAACCGCGTCGAGCAGCGCGCGCACGCAGGCGGGCGGCGCGATGTAGTCCTCGTGCGCGCCGACGACGAACAGCGGGCAGGAAATCGAGCCCAGCCGCGCGGGCCGGCCGCCAAACACGGACTCGCCGCGAAAGAGCTTGTTGTCCTGGTAGAAGTCTCCGACCCACTGCCGGAAGAACTCACCCGGGAAGGCCACGTACTCGTTCGCCCATTTGTTGAGCGCGTTGAAGCCTTCCACGTACTTGTCGTTCCACAAGTTCCACCACAGATTCAGATTGGTCGAGAGATCCATCGTGGGTTTGAGCAGCTTGAACCCGGCTTTCACCAGATCGGCCGGCACCGCACCCAGCGTGTCGACGAAGCGATCGACGTTGAAGTACTTTTTGTCGAGCCAGAGACCGAAGAGACCGATCTTGGAGAAGTCGATCGGTCCCGCCATGTTGATCAGGTTCTTCACCGGCACTTCGGGATGCGAGGCGAGGAACGCGACGGACAGCGGTGCGCCCATACAGTAGCCGAGGACGGTGACCGACTCGGCGCCCGAGGACTCGAGCACCTTCTGCGTCATCCGTGGCAGGATCTTCGTCACGCACTGCTCGAACGACAGATCGTTGTCCTCCGGACCGAAGACGCCCCAGTCGAGCAGATAGAAGTCGAACCCCTCGCGTGTCATGTGCTCGACGAACGAGCCACCCGGCATGAGATCGAAGATGTAGGGCCGGCTGATACCGAGATTGGGCACGAACAGCACCGGAGTGCGATGCGTGCGTCTGGACTGATAGCGGTACAGGCGGGACTTGTTCTTCTTGTAGATCTCGGCGCGCGGCGTCTGCCCGACTTTCGGCTCCGTCGGATCCGTCGCCATCCGCTGGAGATTCTGCATGCGCTTGACGTTGCGCTCGAGCTCCTCCTGCCAGCGGCGGACGGCCTCTGGAGAAGGGTCCGGACCATGCCCATTGCCGTAGCCGTGCGTGAACCGCTCGACCACATCTGCAAAGCGTTCCAGACCCATCCGAAAGGCCTCCTCAGTCAGGTATCACGTCCAGTATCTCATTTCGATGACGCTCGGCGCCATGGTTCTTTCGCAACGCGTCACATGGCAAACATCGACCCGAGCTTCATGGCCAAACCCATATCGCCTTTGACCTTCAGCTTGCCCGACATGAACAGCATCTGTCCCGACTGCTTGCCCGAGAGCATGTCGAGCCAGTCCTGAGCGGCGATCTGGAGCGTGAGGTTCGGATTCGTCGCGGGCCCCGGGTTCACCGTGCACGCGCCGTCCTTGATCACGGCGTGCCAGGTGCCGCCGCCTTCACCGCTCACGTCGTACTGGATCGTCGCGTTGGTGCCGGCCGCCTTGTCCGGCCGGAAGCGTCCGCTCATCGCCTCGAATGTCTCTTTGACCGTTGCCATGTCGTTCCTCCTTGAGAACCGGTTAAAAGGTGAAGAGATCCATCCCGCCTGTGACAGGCACGACCGCACCCGTGATGTATCGCGCGCGCTCCGAGCACAGGAATGCGATCGCATGCGCAACGTCCTCCGGCTCGCCCTCCTTCTGCATCGCCACGCGCTTGACCATCCGGTCGTACAGCGGTGACAGCGAAGCATTCGGGGCGATGATGCCGGGCGCGACGGCGTTGCAGGTGATGTTGTAGCGCGCGCCCTCGAGCGCCACCGATTTGGCGAAACCCACCACGCCGAGCTTGGAGGTGGCGTAGGCGGTCTGCCCGAAGCCACCCATGAGGCCGGCGATCGAGGCCATGCACACGATCCGCCCCCAGCGCCGCTCGCGCATCCCCGGAAAGACCGCCCGCGTGACCTTGAAGGTCCCGGTGAGGTTGACCGAGAGATTGAACTCCCAGTCCTCGTCGCGCATGTCCTTGAGCTGTCCCACCGTATAGATCATTCCCGCGTTGTTCACACAGATGTCGATGGGCCCGAGCTCCCGCTCGATGCGCGTGACGACATCGTGCACGCGCGCCGTGTCGCGGATGTCGCACTCGTAACCGCGCGCGGTGCCGCCGCTGCCCGCGATCTCCTTCGCCGCGCCCTCGGCGCCCTCCGCGTTCAGGTCCACGAGGGCCACCTTGCAGCCCTCGGCGGCCAGGATTTCGGCATCGGCCTTACCGATGCTACGCGCCGCACCGGTCACGAGCGCCACTTTCCCCCGAATGCCGAGATCCATCACTTGCCCTTGAACTGCGGCTCGCGCTTGGCGAAGAACGCCTGGATACCTTCCGATGCGTCTTCGCTTCGCAGTGTCGGCAGGAACTGCTCGAGCTCCACGTCGATCGACTTGGCCATCGGCACCTCGAGCCCATCGTCGACGGCCCGAATGATCGCTGCCGAGGCGAGCGGCGCCCGCGTGGCGAGCTGGCGTGCCAGCGCCTTGGCATCGCTCAGCGTCTCACCCTCCTTCGACAGCCGATTGACGAGCCCGAGGGCCAGACACTCCGGCGCCGGAATCTGCGTGCCGAGCAGGAGGAATTCGAGGGCCTTCGTGCGACCGATGAGCCGCGGGAGCCGCTGCGTCCCGCCGTAGCCCGGAATGATGCCGAGGTTCGACTCCGTCTGGCCCATCCGCGCCGTTTCCTTCATCAACCGCAGGTGGCAGGCCATGGCGATCTCCATCCCGCCGCCCATGGCGTGGCCGTTGATGGCCGCGATGATCGGCTTGGGGAAGCGCTCGATCTTGCGCATCACGCTGTTGCCGAACCGGATGAACTGCTCGACGTCGCCGCCCGAGAAGGCCGAGCCGAGATCGGCGCCGCCGCAGAAGATCTTGTCGCCGGCGCCCGTGAGGACGACGGCGCGCACGGAGTCGTCCGTCTGCACCGAACTGAGCGCCGCGTTCACCTCCGTGATCAGCTGCTCGCTGATGGCATTGGCCGGCGGCCGGTTCAAGGTGATGAGCGCGTACGCCTCCTCGCGCGCGAGCGTGATCGTCTCAAACCCCATCGCGTGTGACTCCTTTGAGGAAGATGTTGGCGACCGGCTCCGCGGCATCCGCGAGCCGATAGCCGCGCTTGCCCAGCACCCATGATGTCGTGACCTGGTCCATGGCGCCGAAAAGCATCTTCGTCGCCACCTTGACCGGCAGGTCGCGGCGGAACACGCCGGCGGCCACCCCGTCGTGCAGGATCGAGCCGATCAGCTCGAAGTACGCGGAGATTTCGTGCGCGGAGGCGCCGCGAAAAAACTTTTGACCTTGCCGCAGCTCGATTTGCACCACCTCCGCCATGTCGGGGCTCGCCTCGAGCACCTCGAAATGCAGTCGCACGAGTCGACGGATCTTCGCTTCGGGATCCGGCTCGCGCGCGATCGCAGCGCGCAGGGAGGCGACGAAGCCCGCCATCTTCTCGCGAAAGAGCGTGACGAGAATCTCGTCCTTGGTCTTGAAGTAAAGATAGATCGTTCCGCTCGCGATGCCGGCCTCGCGCGCGATGTCCGACACGCGCGAGTTGTAGAAACCGTTGCGCGCGAAGACGCGGATGGCGGCGTCGATGATCTGCTGGGGCTTGTCGGGATCGCGCATAGCGCTCACTGAACCGCGGTTCATTCTACGGTCCTGGCCGAAACGCTGTCAACGCGTGCTAGAGTCGCGCATGCGCGTCAAGTACCGGATCGGGGTGATGCCGGGGCCCTGGCCGCCGGGTGCGGAGGGCGCGGAGTTCCTCTGGAAGCTCGTGGCCGTCTGCGAGCACACGGATATCGACTCCCTGTGGCTGTCGGAGCGGCTGTCCGCCCCCCTGCCCGTGCCGGAACCGATGACGACCCTCGCCGCCGTGGCCGCGCGGACGTCGCGGCTCAAATTCGGCCCGAGCGTTTTCGTGACGCCGTTCCGTACGCCCGTGATCGCCGCGCGCGAGATCGCCATGATCGACTACCTGTCCGGGGGCCGCATGCTTCCCGCGTTCGGCATCGGCGTCGAGCACGAGCGTGAGTTCCTGGCCGCCGGCGTGCCGTTCAAGGAGCGCGGACGCCGGACCGACGAGGCGATCGCCATCATGCGCCGCTGCTGGCGCGATGACGAGGTCACCTTCGAGGGCGAGTTCTGGCGGCTGGATCGCATCACCGTCCTGCCCAAGCCGGTACAGCAGCCGATGCCGTTGTGGATAGGCGGCAACAGCGAGGCGGCCATGCGTCGTGCCGGCCGACTGGGCGACGGCTGGATTCCGTCGTTCATCCCGCCGGCGCGCTTCGCCGCCGGCGTCACGCAAACACAACGCTTCGCAGCCGACGCCGGGCGCGAGGTGCCCTCCGACCACTTCGGGGTGCTGGTCAACTTCTGCTTCGCCGCTGACACCGAGGCGGCCCGGCGCCTGGCCGGTCCATTCATCCCACGCGGTCGCGTCGACGATGCGACGCTGGAGGCGTGCACCGCGTTCGGGCCACCGGCCCTCCTCGTCGAGCGACTCGAGCAGTACATCGCGGGAGGCGCTTCGAAATTCATCGTGCGGCCGATGTGCCCGCCGGCGCGGATGCTCGACCAGTTCGCTCGCCTTGCAGACGAGGTGGTGCCGCTCTTCCACCGCCGCTGAGTCCCTCGCGCTCAGCCCTCGCTCAGCCCTTCAGGATTTCGACCAGGAGGTCCGGGTCGACGTTGCCGCCGGACAGGATCACGCCCACGCGCGCACCGCGGCGCAACGGCAGTCGCCCGGACAGCACGGCGGCCGCGCCAACCGCGCCGGTCGGCTCGGTCACCAGATGCGCGCGCAGCGCGAGGAAGCGCACGGCGGCGCGGACCTCGTCGTCGCTCACCAGCGCGATGTCGGTGAGCCGCTCTCTGACGATCGGGAACGTGAGCGCGCCGGGCGTGGTGAGACGAATCCCATCCGCGATCGTCGGCGGCGGCGGAATCGACACGCGCTCGCCCTTGCGCAGCGAGAGCAGCGTGTCGTTGGCGGTGTCGGTCTCGACGCCGAACACGTCGGCGCCCGGAATCAGCGCGCGGGCGACGGTGGCGCAGCCGGCCATGAGCCCGCCACCGCCGACCGGCGCCACCAGTGCGTCGAGCGACGGCACGTCCTGGAAGAGCTCGAGCGCGGCCGTCCCCTGGCCGGCCATGATCGCGTAGTCATCGTACGGGGGCACCATCACCCGGTTCGTCTCGGTCGCGACCTGCCGCGCGACCGCCTCGCGATCGTCGCGATGGCGGTCGTAGAACACCACCTGGCCGCCGTAATTCCGTGTCGCCTCGAGCTTGAGTCGCGGGGCATCCCTGGGCATGCAAATGACGGCGGTGGTGCCGACGAGTCGGGCGGCGAGCGCCACGCCCTGCGCGTGATTGCCCGATGAGAAGGCCACCACGCCGCGCGCGCGCTCCTCGGAAGTGAGCGTCAGCAGCTTGTTCAGGGCGCCGCGGATCTTGAACGCGCCGGCGCGCTGCAGATTCTCGCACTTGAAGAAGACCTGGTAGCCGCTCGCGTCGTCCACCGACTGACACGAGACGACCGGCGTGCGATGAATCCGATGAAGCAGTCGCCGCGCTGCTGCCTGGACGTCGTCGATCGAGAATCGCTCGCCCATGCGTGGCGATTATGCCCGTCGCCGCCGACCGCCGCAACCGCGTGTGTCATACTGTGCGCCATGCATCGGCTCACCACGCTGCTGCTCGTCGTGCTCGTCGCGAGCGGTTGCTCGGTCGTCTCCGTCGACCTCACACCGCGGATCAAGCCACTCGAGGAAGAGACGGTCGAGGGCCACGGCACGACCAAGATCTTGCTGACCGACATCTCGGGATTCATCAGCGACGAGCCGCCGTCGTCCGGACTCGGGCTCGGCCCGGCGGCGCCCCGCGTGCCGCTGCTCGTCCGCATCCGCGAGGAGCTCAAGAAGGCCGGCGAGGACAAGAACGTGAAGGCGGTGGTCGTGCGCCTCAACACCCCCGGCGGGACCGTCACCGCCTCGGACATCATCTATCGCGAGCTGATGCTGTTCCGCGAGCGCACCAAGGTGCCGGTCATCGCCATCATGATGGACGTCGCGGCGTCGGGCGGTTATTACATCGCGCTCGCCGCCGACACCATCGTGGCCCACCCGACCACGGTCACCGGCTCCATCGGAACGATCCTCGTCACCGCGAATGTCGAAGGGTTGATGCAGAAGATCGGTGTCACCGCCAACACGATCAAGTCTGCCGAGCACAAGGATATGGGCAGTCCGTTCCGGACGCTCACCCCCGAAGAGCGCGGGATCTTTCAGTCCGTGATCGACGAGCTGCAGCGTCAGTTCGTGGCGAAGGTCGTCGAGCGACGTCGGATTCCCGCCGACAGCGCGCGCGCGCTCGCCGATGGCCGTATCTACACTGCGCCGCAAGCTCTCGGCCACCGCCTGGTCGATGCGATTGGGTACGTCCCCGATGCCATCGATGCGGCGCGGCGGGCCGCCGGAGCACCTGATGCGAAAGTCATCGTGTACAAACGGCCTCGCCAGTACCGCGCAACCTACTATGCCGAGGCGCGAAGCGAGGCGGCGACGCTGGACGGCATCGCGCATCTGGCCGCCGTCGCCGGCGCGGGTCCGAAATTTCTTTACCTGTGGGCCCCCTGACCGCTGGCACACGTGTTGCTGACTGTTCGGCCGTATGGCTATTCAACGGACCCCACCCAGCCTCAGCACAGTCGACGTGCTCGATCGCGTGCTCGACAAGGGGCTCGTCATCGAAGCCGAGCTGCGCATCGCCGTCGCGGGCATCGAGCTGGTGACCGTCAACGCGCTGGTGAAGATCGCCTCGTTCGAAACGTGGAAGCGCCACACCGCGACGGAACGGCGTCGGGAACGCCGCCTCCGCGACGCCGAGCCGACGCCGAGCGGCCTCCCCGGCCCCCGTCGCGTTCGCGTACGCTGCGAGCACGGGTGCACCTTCGAGCGCCGCGCCTCGGCGCTGGTCGTGCGCAACGGGCGTTTCGCGCATCAGCGGTGCGCCGTCACCCCGGGCGTGCGCTGCGCGGTGACGCCCGTCTGATCGCGTTGACAGCGTCGGCCCCTCGGTCCTAGACTCCGCGCCAACACGCCTGCGGCGCGCCGGCGCCGGACGAAGGAGCACGACGCATGTTGACGATTCCGCCCTCGAGCCGTTCGCTCTCGCGACGTCATTTTCTCGGCGGCGCCGCCGCCGGCGCTGCCCTCCTCGGCGGCGTACCGGCCGCGCTCGGTCAGCAGATCCGCGAGCTTCACGTCTGGCACACCGAGGTCGAGCCGCAGACGGTGAAGACCATCCAGGACACGAGCATCGCGGAGTTCGAGCGGAAATTCCCGGGATTCAAAGTTCGCCAGCAAGCGCTGGGCTGGGGCGACCTGAACACGAAGCTGCTCTCGTCGCTGGCCGCCGGAAGTCCCCCGGATCTCACCCAGCTGAACCCCTTCATGACTGCGTCGCTCTACGTGAAGAATCTGCTCCGCCCGATGGACGAGCTGATCCGCGCCGTCGGCGAGAACGACATCCACGAGGCGACGCGGAAGCTCCAGTACTTCGACGGCAAGTACTACGGCATCACGCATGCCATGGGGGCGACGTACTTCTGCGAGCGGCGCGATCTCCGAGAAAAGAAGGGCATCAAGCCCCCGGAGACGTTCGACGACATGCTGAAGCTCTGCGGCGCGCTGACCGAGGGCGGGCGAATGGCCTTCCAGATGCCGGGCGAAAAGCTCTACATGGGCTTCGTGCACCCGGCCGAGCTCCTGGCGTCGAACGGCGGCACCTGGGTGGACGGCAAGACGTGGCGGCCGCAGTTCACCAGCAAGTCGTGGCTGGAGATCCTCGACTATCTGCAGAAGCTGAACAAGTTCCAGCCCGCCGGCTGGTCCGGACAGAAGTATCTCGACACGCAGGCGGCGCTGGCGACCGGCAAGATCTCGATGTCATACCTCTCGGGCGCTCGCGCCATCGGCTACATCGAGAAGTACGCGCCGGAGACCATGCGCGACCCTGAGCATTTCGCGCCGATGCTGCGGCCCCGCGGCCCGTCCGGCACGCTCGGCACCACGACACTCGACGGCGAGAACTGGGCGGTGTTCACGCAGTCGAAGTACCCCAACGAGGCCTTCGAGTTCCTGAAGCTCTTCTACAAGAAGGAGCACTACCTCGCCTACTGCCACACCGTACCGATCCATCTGACGCCGATCTTCAAGTCGCTGCTCGCCGACCCGGCCTATCTGGCCAACGAGCGGATCAAGAAATGGAAGCCGTGGCACGACACGATGCTGACCGCCCTCCAGCAGAAGCGGCTGTTGCCGCTCGGCTTCTCCCGGCCCGACGACAATCTGCTGCCGTTCCTGGCCGAGCTCGACGGCTCGTCGATCGTGGCCGACATGGTCGTCGAGGTCATGGTCGGCGGCAAGAGCCCGAAGGCGGAGGCCGAGCGCGCGCAGAAGCGCGCCGAGGAGCTGCTCACGCAGCTCGGTCACAAGCGCTGGGCGTAGGCAAGGTCGGGGACGCGGGCGAGTGAGGAAGAACGCGCTCGCCGGCTGGCTGCTGCTCGCCCCGTCCCTGACGCTGCTGGGCGGCCTCGTCCTGTTCCCGATCGCCTACAACGCGTGGCTCAGTCTTTTCGACAAGCATTCGTTCCTCCCCGTGCAGTCCTTCGTCGGCCTGAGACACTACGTGTACTTCGCGCACGACGAGGAGTTCTGGAACAGCTTCCGGCACGGGCTCGTCTACGCGGCGGCCACACTCGTGCTCCAGCTCGCGGTCGGCATCCCCGCCGCACTGCTGCTGAACGAGGCGTTCCGGGGACGCAACCTGTTGCGCGGAGTGGTGCTCTTCCCGTACGTCATTCCGACGATCGTGGCCATCATGCTCTGGAAGTGGCTCCTGAACGATTCGTACGGACTCGTGAACCACTGGCTCCTGGCTGGCCGGCTGATCGAGACGCCCGTCGCCTGGCTCGGCAAGGACTGGATCATGACGTCGCTCGTCATCGCGAGCGTGTGGCAGTTCTTTCCCTTCGTCGTCGTCACGTACCTCGCGCGGTTGCAGACGATCGCGCCCGAGCTCTACGAGGCGGCGACGGTGGACGGCGCCGGCGCCTGGCGGCGCTTCGTGCACGTCACGCTGCCGCAGACGGCCAGCGTGCTGTTCGTCATCGTGCTGCTGCGCTCCATCTGGATGTTCACCAAGTTCGACACGGTGTGGCTCATGGCCGGCGACGGCGGCGTGAGTCGTTACATCCGCACGCTGCCGGTCTACGCATACGCGCGCAGCTTCACCTACCTGCAGGCCGGAATGGGCGCCACCCTCGCCGTGATCATGTTCCTGATGCTGATCGTGGCCACCGCCGTCTACTTCCGTCTCTTCCGACACGAGGAGGCGTTCTCGTGAAGCGGCCGGGACGCCGCCGGCGCCCGCTGCTCTATGTGGGCGCCGTGGTCCTCGTGGTGGCGGCGGCCTTTCCCCTGTTCTGGATGCTGTCGACGTCGCTGAAGCCGTCGGACGAGATTTTCGCCACGCCGCCGCGAATGATCCCCGTGCATCCGACGCTGGAGAACTTCGGCCGGCTGTTCAGCCAGACGAGCTTCCTCACGTACTTCCGCAACAGCGCCACCGTCGCGTCGATGGCGGTGCTGCTCACGCTCTCCGTCTCGGCGCTCGGCGCCTATGGGCTCACGCGCTTCTCGTTCTCCGGCCGCGACAAGGTCGCGGGGCTGATCCTCACGACGTACATGTTCGCGCCGGTCATGATCATCATCCCCTTCTACATTCTCGTGAAGCAGCTCGGCATCGTGAACACGCACCTGGCCCTCGTGCTCTCGTACACGACGTTCTGCCTGCCCTTCTGCCTCTGGCTGCTTCGCGCGTTCTTCTCGTCGATTCCGCTGGAGCTCGAGGAGGCGGCGCTCGTCGACGGCGCCGGGCGTGGCCGCGCCGTCTGGCACGTCGTGCTGCCGCTGGCGCTGCCGGGGCTGATCGCGACCGCCATCTTCACGTTCATCCTCGCCTACAACGACTTCCTGTTCTCGATGGTTCTCATCACCTCGGAGGAGCTGAAGACGCTGCCGGTGGGCGTCAACGATCTCTTCAACGCGACGATCGTCGACTGGGGAATGATCATGGCGGCCGGGGTCATGATCACCGCGCCCGCTGTCCTCTTCTTCGCCGCCGTCCAGCGCTACCTGGTCCAGGGCTGGGGCGCCGGCGGAGTGAAGGGCTAGTCCGCGACGGCCTCGAATCCGACGCAGCGGACGACGGGCAGCGGCGGATATTTCGGAAAGCGAGCATCGACAGCGCTGCGGCCGCAGAGCCAGAACGTGGAGCCGCGACCCGACACCACCGGCCGCGCATGGACACACGCCCGGCAGAGCCCGACCGCGTCGCTCACACGCCCTCGAGCAGGTCCAGGTAGTGCTTGAGAATCCGCGCGGTGGCGCCCCAGATGGTCTCGCTCTGGTAATCCCAGAAGAGCACCTCGTGCGTCACACCGTCGCGCTCGCGGTGCTCGACGCGCAGGTTTGCGCGGTCACGGACGGCTGCCAGCGGAACCTCGATCACCTTCTCGATCTCGTGGCCGTCGGGCTGCCATGCTACCGGCGCCCGCACCACGCCGACGTACGGCGTGATGATGAACTGCGTGGCCACGGTCTCCGTGTCGTCCAGCGCTCCGAGCGGCTCCACGGCAGTTCGCGGCAGGCCGATCTCCTCTTCGGCCTCGCGGAGCGCGGCCTCGAGGAATCCCGCATCCGCCGGATCGACGCGCCCGCCGGGAAAGGAGATCTGGCCGCGATGCGTGGCGACGCGCTCGGTCCGTTTGGCGAAGACGATGAACGGCTCGCCGCGATCGACGAGCGGCACGAGCACCGCGGCTTTGACGAGCGGCCCGCCCACGACGACGCGGCGCTGTCGGCCGGCGAGCCGCGCGCGCGTGACGGCCACCAGCTCCTCCATGCCGAGCCTCGTCACGCCGTCACGAACCCGCCGTCGACGTTCAGGGCCTGGCCAGTGATGCCGGACGCGTCCGGCGACGCCAGGAAGACGGCGACGCTCGCGATCTCCTCGGGGTCGATCATTCGCCGCTGCGCGACCTGGCGCTTGTAGTAGCGCTCGAAGATCTCCTCCCCCGACCGCGGGCCCGCCTTCGTCGACTGGATCGCGATGCCCATGCCGGCGCGGGTATAGCCGGGACAGATCGCGTTCACCGTGATGGCCGGGAAGCCCAGCGAGCCGAGCTCGGCGGCGAGCGCGCGCGTGAGCCCGACCACGCCGTGCTTCGACGCCGCATAGGCGCTCACGTAGCCGAAGCCGCCGATCTTGCCGAGGATCGACGCGATGGTGACGATGCGGCCCGAGCGCTGGGCCATCATCTGCGGCAGCACGGCGCGCGCGGCCCGATACGTTCCGTTGAGATTGACGTCGACCACGCGCAGCCAGTCGGCCTCGTCTTGCTCGGTGAGCAGGCCGCTCAGGCCCAGACCGGCGCAGGTCACTAGCACGTCCAGACGCCCGAACTCGCGCGTGGCCAGCGCGACGAGCGCCGCCATGTCCGCCGTGCGCGTCACATCGGCGCGCGCGGGGACGGCGCGCCCGCCGGCGCCACGCACCGCCTCGGCGACCTTGCCGGCGCCGTCGCCGACGTCCGCCACCACGACGCCCGCGCCTTCGGCCGCGAACGCGCGCGCGATCGCGCCCCCGATGCCGCCGCCGCCGCCCGTGACGACGACCGATTGCCCCGCGAGGCGCGTCACGCGAAGCGTACCGAGACGGAGCCGAGCCGCGTGTACGTGGCGCGAATGGCGTCGCCCGATTTCGGCTGCAGCACCTTGGACACGGAGCCGGTCATCACCACGTCCCCCGCGCGCAGCGACAGGCCGCGAGCGCCGAGGTGATTGGCGATCCACGCCAACGAGTTCAGCGGCGTCCCGAGAACCTCGGCTGCCGTCGCCGTGGCGACGACCGTTCCGTTCTGCTCGTAGACGAGCCCCTCGAGGGCCAGGTCGAGCCCCGTCAGTGGCGTGAGGGCGCCACCGAGCACGATGGCCTTGGCGTACACGCCGTCGGCCACGACGTCGGTGCCGACGGCCTTGCCGCTGTGACGAAAGTCGATGAGCTCGAGGGCCGGCAGCGCACCTTCGACGGCGAGGAGCGCACGCGCCGACGTCACCCCGGGCCCGGCGAGATCGTGCTTCATGACGAAGGCGACCTCGGCCTCGACCGCCGGCTTCACGAATCGGTCCGCGCCGATCGTGGCGCCGCTCGTCAAGACGCCGCTGGCGAGCAGGAACGCGCAGACGGGCTCGCTCACCTGGAATGTCTCCTGGAGTGGCCGAGAGGTGAAGCCCGCCTTCCAGCCGGCGACGCGCTCGCCACGTGCCAGCAGCGCTTCGCGCAGCCGATCCTGTAACCCGTAGGCTTCGCTCAGGCTCAGCCGCCGCGTCTCGCTCGGCGGCGTATGTGTGCGCGGCTCGTCGCGGGCAGCCAGGCAGGCCTTCACCAGGTCGAGCTCGGTCATCCGCTCACCGCTCAGCGACGCTTGCGTCGACGGTGGCCGCGCCGCCGGTTCCCCTGATTGCGTGAGGCCGGCTTGCGAGGATGGCCGGACTCGGGGGCCTTCGGCTTCCGCAGCCGCCGACCGCCGGCGTCCTTGGCGCCATGACCGCGCCCGCTGTGCGCCTCGTTCCGGAGCCCGACGCCGCCGCGCACGCGCGGTCCGGCCTGGATGGCGCGGATCCACGCGTCGAGATCGCGCGCCAGCTCCGGATAGCAGCTGTCGCGGTAGGCCAGCAGCGCGCGGAGCGCGGCCGGATCCTTCCACGGCTTCAGAACGAACACGGAGTCGGCGTCGGTCGGATCGAACGGCGCCTCCGTCGCGAGCGTCATGACGACGTAGCGTCGCGTCAGCTCGGTCATTGAACGGACCTCCTCCTCCTGACTTCGTGCCGTAGAGTACCGCCGCCCCGCGGGACGTCGCAACGCGCTCAGGCCGCCGCCGGCGGCGGCGCGACACGCTTGAGCCACGCCAGGCAGGCGACGAACACGACGACGCACGCGATGGCGAGCGCCGCGTTGCCGGCGCGGCCTTCGAGCGTCACACCGAGCGAGATCTGCAGCGTGTAGACGGCGTTGTTCACGACGTGACAGATGATGGCGGGCAGCGTGCTGCCGGTGTGCTCGGCCACGAAGCCGAGGTAGAGGCCCATGACGAATGCGAGCGCCATGTGAATGCCGTTGGGGTCGATGTGGAGCACGCCGAAGCACGCTGCGGAGGCCACGATGGCGCGCCGGCTGCCCCAGTGCTCCGCGAGCCGTGTCAGCATGAAGCCACGGAAGAAGATTTCCTCGGCCGCGCCGGCAATGAGGCCGAACACGATGACAGCGCCGAACAGATCCGGTCCGACGGCCGTCTCGAGCACCCGTCGCACAAGCACCATCGAGCCGTGTTGTGCCCAGCCAATCAGCCACGTGAGCGAGTCGAGCAGCTGGCCGAGCGCCAGCATCGCCAGGATCATGACGATGAGGACCCGGCCGGACTCCCAGCCCGGCAGCAGACGCAGTGCCGCCGGCGTCGTGGGCTGGACGACGAGCAGCATCGTGACGATGAGCGCGACGGATGAGGCGAGGCTGCCGGCGATCAGTCCCGGCAGACTCTGCACCAGCGCCTGATCGGTGGCGTCCGGAAACATGGCCTTGAGCGCCACGATCGCGATGCCGGAGGTGGCGAAGATGCTCGCCACGGCCGCCACGTACGTCGCGAAGACTCGCCACACGCGCATCGTCGCGGATTCTAGCATCCGCTTGCGTTCGGCCTTTCGCAGCCGCACCATCGGGTCGATGACGCATGCGCTGCTGATCGCGCTGCTCTTGGTCGCGGCCGCGACCGGCGCGGCGGCACAGGGCACGACCTGCACGCCCACACCGCCCGACATGCTGGGACCGTTCTACAAGCCGAACGCCCCCGAGCGCGCCCGGACAGGCAGCGGAATCGTCGTGAGCGGCTTCGTACGTTCTGCGAAGGGCTGCGCCGCCCTGCCCGGTGCGCAGGTCGAATGGTGGTCCGCCGACGAGCGTGGCGAGTATCGCGACGAGCTGCGCGCGACCCAGCGCGCCGACGCCCAGGGTCGGTTCAGCTACGAAACGGTCTCTCCCGGCCGGTACCCCGGCCGCCCCCCACACCTGCACGTCCGCATCACGGCCCCCAACCACAAGCCCCTCGTCACTCAGCTCTATCCGACTCCCAACCAGCACCAAATCACCACCGACTTCGTCCTCCTCCCCAACTGAGCGGCCGCGTGATCGCACCGTGAAGTCCCGTGCGTCGCGGTTGCCGTGACGTCGGCAGACCAGATGGCGCCTTCTCGGCGTCCCGGAGACCACTGATGAGACTCAAAGACAAGGTCGCCCTCGTGACCGGCGCCGGCCGCGGCATCGGCGAAGCCATCGCCCTGGCCTTCTCGCGCGAAGGCGCCCGCGTCGCCTGCGCCGACATCGACGCCAAGACTGCCGGCGCCACCGCGCGACGACTCGGTGCGCGCGGTGTGGCGCTCGTCATGGACGTGGCGAGCAAGAACTCCGTGGACGAGGGGTTCACACGCCTCGACGACAAGTGGGGGCGCGTCGACATCGCGGTCACGAACGCGGCCATCGAGCCCATCGTGCCGTTCCTCGAGCTCGACGAGGCGACGTGGGATCGCATCATCGACACGAATCTGAAGGGAACGTTCCTCGTCGCGCAGGCGGCCGCGCGCCGCATGGTCAAGCGACGCGCGGGCGTCATCATCACGCTGTCGTCCGTGAACGCCGAGGTCGCGCGCCCGGAGTCCGCGGCGTATGCCGCGACCAAAGGGGCCGTCCGCCAGCTCACGAAGGCCATGGCCATCGCGCTGGCTCCGCACGGCGTGCGCGTGAACGCCATCGGGCCCGGCACGGTCGTCACCGGCCTGACCCGGCACCTGCTGAAGAACCGAAAGTGGCGTGACGCGGTGTACGCCAGGACGCCGATGCAGCGGGTCGCCGAGCCGAGAGAGATCGGCGAGGTCGCGGTCTTTCTCGCCTCGGACATGTCCTCGTACATGACGGGCAGCACCATCTATGTCGATGGCGGACGGCTGGCGCTGAACGGGATGATGCCGCTGAAGCGGTCCCGCTGAGCGAGAGGGGCGTGCCGCCCCCCTCGCCCGGCTCTCACGGCGGCTACTTCTTGGTGGCGGCGGCAGGCGCGGGCTTGTCGGACTTCTTCATGTCGTCCTTACCGGCTGCGGTCGACTGCTTGGCGACCACGTGGTCCTTGATCTTCTCGTACGTCGGTGCCGGGATGATCTTCTTCTGGACCAGCTCGTCCTTGCGCTTGTAGGGGCGGTTCTCGACGATCTTCTTGGACAGGGCCTCCCCGATCCCCGGAAGCTTCTGAAGATCCGCCTCCGACGCGCTGTTGAGGTCCACCTTCTCCTGCGGCATCTCCTTCTTCGCACTGGTGCTGGTGCTCGCTCCCGTTTTCGGCGCATCCTTCTGCGCGACGGCGGGAGTGGCGGCGACGCCGAACGCGAACAGCATGGCCACGAGCAGAACAACCAGTCTGGTCATAAACGCTCCTCCTTTGTCATGGGCCGCACGTGCGGTCCCATCGGCGAGCGATCGTACCAGAGCTCGTCGCTAGCCGCCGTCGGCGGTCCGGCTTTCCCTGAGCTCACCGATGCGCGCAGTGAGCATGGCGTGCTGGCCACCGCTGCGGGCGACGTCGAGCTTGACGCTCGTGCCGGGCGGCGTGGCGGCTACGCGGCGCGTGAGATCGCGCGGATCGAGGAGCTCGTCGCCCTCGTAGCGCACGATGACGTCGCCCGGCTTCAGCCCGGCGCCGGCCGCGGGCGAGCCGGCCACGACTTCCGCCACCAGTGCGCCTCGGGGACCGGGCAGGTTCGACGCGCGGCGCGCCTCGGGCGTCACCGGCGCCACCGCCACGCCGAGGTAACCGCGCACAACCTTGCCGGTGTCGCGCAGCTGGCGCAGGACGTCCTTGGCGACGTTGACCGGAATCGCGAAGCCGATGCCGACCGAGCCGCCGGTCTGCGAGAAGATCGCCGTGTTGATACCCACGAGCGCGCCGCGCACGTCCACCAGCGGACCGCCCGAGTTGCCCGGATTCACGGAGGCGTCGGTCTGGATGAAGTCGTCGTACGGGCCGCTGCCGATGAACCGCTCCTTGGCGCTCACGATGCCGGTGGTGACCGTCTGATCGAGGCCGAACGGATTGCCGATCGCCATGACCGGTTCGCCGACCTCGAGCCGATCGGAGTCACCGAACGGCATCGCGGGCAGCCCGCGCCCGTCGATCTTGAGAAGCGCGAGGTCGGTCTTCGAATCACTGCCCACGAGCTTCGCCTGGAACTCGCTCTGATCGGCGAGCCGGACGACGATGGCGTCGGCGCCGCGGACAACGTGAAAGTTCGTGACGACATAGCCGTCGGCCGACGCGATGACGCCGGAGCCGAGGCTCTGGCGGGCGCGCGGCTCCTCCCGCGGCCCGCCTCGATCGAAGAAGCGCCGAAAGAACTCATCGGGCCCGCGTGCCTGGCCGCGCTGCGTGGTGGAGACGTTGACGACGGCCGGCTTCGCCGCTCGCGCGAGATCGACCCAGATCCGCAGGGCGGCCGGGACCGCGGCGTCGCCGCTGACTTCGTGCCAGAACGGGGAGGCGCTGACGTTCGTGGTGGACGGCGGGTTGACCTTGACGCTCACGACCCCGGTGGCCCACAAGGCAGCGGCCACCAGGGCGAGGATCACGACCAATCCCGCCGAACGCCGCATCAGGCGGCCCGACGCGCTCCGGCGCCCGCCATCTGCTCCATCTGCTGACCGAGCTCCTTGATGCGCTCGGCGCCGAGCTTCTTCTCGGCCATCGGGAACACCTCGCCCTCTTCCTCTTCGACGTGATGCTGGACGAGCTCCGAGAGAACCGTCATCTTGGCCTCGAACCGCTCGTCCTCCGGATCGACGTCGGGCAGCTCGGCCAGCACCAGGTCCACCACGTGGTGTTCCTCGAGCGCCTCGTTCATCATCTCCTCGGCTTTCGAGGTCCCCAGCTCACGCACGGCCGGGTAGAAGATCTCTTCCTCGATCCGCGTGTGCAGCTTGAGCTGCTCGGCGATCTGGTCCATCAGCTGCCGGCGCTGCCGAGGCTGGGCCTTCTCGGCTTCCTTGAAGAGCTTTTCCACCTGCCGGTGCTGCTTCTTGAGTAGGTCGGTTGCCTTCATCGCGTCACCTCCGAAGCGGACGAAACAGCAAGAACGTTGCCGTCAGTTCTGACCTCCGACGACCACGCGGGCGACGACCGCCTGCGGCAGGCCGCCGTACCAGGAGACGCTATCGACCACGAAAAGACGGTCATTCCGGTCACGACGAAGCGGTGGACCGGCTCGGGTGGGGCGGTTGTTCGCGTCCCTGCGAGCCGGTCATGACTACACTGACAGCAACGCCAATGCCATACGCGATGCCCCGGCCCATGCTGGCCTCGCTCGACCCCGCGCCGCTCGTGAGTTCACGCCTCGCGTACGAGCCGAAGTACGACGGGATCCGGGCCATCGTGGCCGTGAAGGCGGGCGGCGGGCCGGGCGCCGCTCGGATCTGGTCTCGGCTCGGCAACGACAAGACCGCCCAGTTTCCCGAGCTCGTCCGCGCGCTCACCGGGTTCGCGCGTGGCCTGAAGGCCGACGTGCTGCTGGACGGCGAGATCGTGGCGCTCGACGCTGCCGGCGAGCCGGCCGGGTTCCAACGACTGCAGGGACGAATTCACCTGACCTCCGACGGCGACATCGGCGGCCGGGTGGTGACTCAGCCGGTCGCGTTCGTGGCGTTCGACGTCCTCCGCGACGGTGAGCTGGATGTTCGTGACCTGCCCCTCACTGCGCGGCGCGCCCGGCTCGAGCGGATCTTCGGCAACACGGGCACGCGGAAGCTGCGGCTGAGCGAATTTCACGCCGGCGACGGCCGCGGGCTCTACACGCGAGCGCTCGAGCGCGGCTGGGAGGGCCTCGTGGCCAAGGCTCTCGACGCGCCGTATCAGAGCGGGCGGCGAAGCAGCGCCTGGCGGAAGATCAAGATCCTCCAGCGTCAGGACTGCGTGGTCGGCGGCTTCACCGAAGGCCGCGGGAGTCGAGCTCACTTCGGCGCGCTCCTGCTCGGTGTCTGGGACGGCGGTGCGCTGACGTACGTCGGCCACACCGGCACCGGCTTCACCGGGCGCGAGCTCGAGCGCCTGGCCCGCATCCTCGCGCCGCTCGAGACCGCGAGCTGTCCCTTCGCGACTCGACCGCGCACCAACGAGCGCCCGCACTGGACGCGACCCGAGGTCGTCGTGACCGTGGGTTTCACCGAGTGGACCGACGACGGTGTCTTTCGCCATCCGAAGTATCTCGGCATGCGCGATGATGTCGAGCCCCGCTCGGTGCGTCGTGAGCCGGCGCCGGCGGTGAAGAGCGTCGCTCCCCCGCTTCGCGCGACCCGTCGCGGCGGTCGTCGGCGCGCGGAAGCGTGGCCGCCGGCGACCGGCGCCGCGCGGCGAATCGTCGAAGAGCTGGCGGAGCTCGAGATGCGCGGCGGCGAAGGCGTCGTGCACCTTCCCGGCGACATCGAGCTGTCCGTCGGACACCTCGACAAGGTGTTCTGGCCGGCGTCGGGTCTCACCAAGGGCGCGCTGATGCGCTATTACGCCTGGGCAGCGCCGTATCTCTTGCCCGCGGTGGCCGATCGCGCGCTGATCATGCGGCGGTTTCCCGAGGGCATTCGCGGCAAGGCCTTCTACCAGCAGCGCGCGCCGGACGACGTGCCCCGCGGCGTGCGCGTGGAAACGCTGCCCGTCGATCGCGAAGTTCCCTCGCGGCTCATCGGCGGCTCGCTGGCCACGCTGCTGTTCATGACCCAGATCGCGGCGATCTCGCAGGATCCGTGGTTCTCGCGGGTGGCATCGCTCGACGATGCCGATCACGTCGTGCTGGATCTGGACCCCATGCCGGGCGTGCCGTTCGCCACCGTCGTGGACGTGGCGCGCTGGGTGCACGACGAGCTCGAGCGCGTCGGCACGCCGTCCGTGCCCAAGACATCCGGCGCGCAGGGCGTCCACATCTACATTCCGCTGCCGGCACACACGCCCTACGAGGCCGGCCGGCTCTTCTGCGAGATCGTGGCCACGCTCGTCGCCGACCGCCATCCGCGCGTCGCGAGCGTCGAGCGCGCCGTCGACGCGCGCGGTCGGCGCGTGTACGTCGACTATCTGCAGAACATGCGGGGCAAGACGCTGGCCACCGCGTACAGCGCGCGCGCCACTGACGATGCCGGCGTGTCGGCGCCGCTCACGTGGGCGGAGGTTCACCGGGGGGTCGATCGGCGTGAGTTCACGCTCCGCACGATGCCGGAGCGAGTGCGTGCGGTGGGAGATCTCTGGCGAGCGCTGCGTGACTCGCCCGGCGCCGACCTCACCGCCATTCTCCGAGCGCCCGCGCGTGCCGGTGGTCGACGCACCGATCGCGCAGCGCGCCCGGCACGCCGGGCGGCCGCGAGACGTCGGCACGGGCCTTGATACGTCGCCGCCCTGGATGACGAACGCCGCCACCGCCGACGCGTGGTCGATCGCCGATGGGTATCAAGACGCACTGGGCACCTGGCGTCCGCTCTCGCCGCGCACGCGTGCCGCCCTCCGCGCAGCCATGGGTGCCGACGGCGGCGATCCACCGCCGGCGCCCGTGATGGTGGTCCGGCGCGGCGAGCGCCGGACGCTCACGGGACGTGGACGGATCACTCTGGAGGATGGCGCCACGCTGAACGTCGACCGCGCCCTCCCGAGCGATCTGCCGCCCGGCTATCACGTGTTGTCGCTGGGCACGAAGGCGGAGCCAACCCGACTGATCGTCGCACCGCGCCGGTGTCCGATGCCCGCGCGACGCGGCTGGGGGTGGGCGGCGCAGCTCTATGCCACGCGATCGAGCGCGTCGTGGGGCATCGGCGATCTCTCGGACTTGCGCGAGCTGGGCACGTGGGCGAACGGCCTCGGCGCCAGCATGGTGCTGATCAACCCACTCGGCGCGCCGTTGCCGCTGCCGTCGCAGCAGGCGAGCCCGTATTGCCCGAGCAGTCGCCGGTTCCTCAATCCGCTCTATCTCCGCATCGAGGACATCGCCGGCGCCGATGCTCTTGGCGCCGAGCTCGAGCCTCTCGCCGCCGCCGGGCGAGCGCTCAACGCCGAGCGCCTGATCGATCGATCACGTGTGTTCGCGCTCAAGATGACCGCGGCCGAGCGACTGTGGCAGCGCGACCGCGGCCGCGACGCGGCGTTCGAGGCGCATGTCCGGACCGCCGGTCGCGCGCTGGAGGAGTTCGCGACCTTCTCGGCGCTCGCCGAGCGCTACGGCGGCGGCTTCCGGGCGTGGCCGCTGGAATACCGCACGCCGAACGCGCCGGCCGTGTCGGCCTTCGCGGCCGCGCACGCCGAGCGGATTCGCTTCCATCAGTGGCTTCAGTGGCGCCTGGACGAACAGCTGGCTCGCGCGGGCGCCGCCACGCGCTTGATGCAGGACCTGCCGATCGGCGTCGATCCAGACGGCGCCGACGCGTGGGCGTGGCAGGACGCGCTCGCCGTCGGCGCCAGCGTCGGCGCTCCGCCCGATCGCTATGTCCGCCGAGGGCAGGACTGGGGCTTGCCGCCGTTCGTGCCGCACCGGCTGCGCGCGCTCGGCTATCAGCCGTTCATCGAGACGATACGGGCGGCGTTGCGCCACGCCGGCGGCCTGCGCATCGACCACGTGATGGGACTGTTCCGATTGTTCTGGATTCCCGTCGGCGTCCCGCCCGCCGAAGGCGGATACGTCCGCTACCCCGCCGATGATTTGCTGGCGATCGTCGCGCTGGAGAGCCACCGTGCCGGGGCATTCGTCGTCGGCGAGGATCTCGGTACGGTCGAAGCCGGTGTACGCGAGCGGCTCGCCGACCACGGCATCCTGTCGTACCGCGTGATGTGGTTCGAGGAGGGACCGGCTTCGGGCTATCCCGAGCTTTCGATGGCCGCGGTGACGACACACGATCTGCCCACGATCGCCGGATTGTGGACGGGCGCGGACATCGTCGAGCAGCGCTCGCTCGGCCTCGAGCCGAACGAGGCGGCGCTCGCCGCCACGCGAAAGCGCCTGGCGTTGGCGACCGGCGTGGGCCCCGAGCCGACGATCGACGACGTCGTGGCTGCGACCCACGAGCTGCTCGGCGCCGCGCCCTCCGTCCTCGTGACGGCGACACTCGACGACGCCCTCGGCATCGTCGAGCGGCCCAACGTTCCCGGCACGACGAGCGAGCGCCCGAACTGGTCGCTCGCGCTGCCGGTGCCGCTCGAGCAGCTCGAGGCGACGCCCCTGGCCCGTCGGATTGCCCGCGCGCTCGCCCGCTGAGGCGGGCGCCCTCAGCGTGCGAGGGCCACGCACGCCACCCCGGCCAGTACGATGGTGGCCGCACCGAGACGCGGTGACAGCCGCCCTTCGCCGAGGAGCAGGCTGCCGATGAGCGCGGACAGCACGATCGACAGCTCGCGCGAGGCGACGACATAGCCAGCCTTCGAGAGCTGGAACGCGAACAGCACCAGCGTGTAGCCGCCGGCGCTCATCACGCCGGTGGCCATGATCGTCCACCGATTCGCATCCCACTCCGCACGGGCCGCGGCCAGGCGGCGGAACATGACCGGCGTGAACGCGACCACGCAGCCCGCTTCCATCAGGAAGATATAGGGCACGGGATGCAGCCGGGTGACGCCGACCTTGTCGAGCACCGAGTACGAGGCGATCGTGAGGCCGGTGACGACGGCCCACAGCGAGGCGGAGCCCAGGGCGCCGGCGGAGACGGCCACGCGGCGGCCGCCGACCTGGTGCAGCACGAGAACGCCGACGATCACGAGCGCGATGCCTGCGACGCCGAGCGGCGAGAGGCGCTCGTCCAGCCACATCCACGCCACGATGGGCACGAGCGCCACGCCGAGGCCGCGCGCGATGGGATAGACCACCGAGTAGGCGCCGGTCGCATAGGCCCGACCGAGCGCGTAGAAATAGACGGCGTGCAGCAGGACGGTGCCGATCACGAACGGCACCGCCCGCATCGGCAGGCCCGAGATGGCCAGCTCACGCGCGGCAAACGGAAAGAAGGCCGGCGTCGCGACCATCGACGCGAGCCACAAGAACGCGAGCGGCTCGCGGCCGCGCTTGGCCAGCGCGTTCCAGGCGGCGTGCAGGATGGCGGCGCAGATCACCAGCACGAGCGCCGTCGCGGTCATCGGAGCTCGGCGAGCGCCTCCTCGAACGCCGTCAGCACGCCCTCCATGTCCTTGGGCGTCAGCGTTCCCATGTTCGACACGCGAAACGCGTAGGCGCGGATGTCGCCCTGGCCGGCATAGATGATGTAGCCGCGGCGCTTCATCGCGTCGTGGAGCGCGTCGTAGCCGACGCCGGCCGGCAGCCGGAACGTCGTGAGGATGTTGGAGCGACCCGCCGGCGTCCCGAGCGCCTCGAAGCCCAGCCGCGCCATGCCCGCACGGAGGACGCGCGCGTTCTCCGCGTAACGCGCGATGCGCCGCCCGAGCCCTTCCTCCGCGAGCTCCGCCAGCGCCTGCTCCATGGCGTGCAGGACCTGCACGGCCGGCGTGAATGGCGTGTTGTCGCGCTCCTGGCTGGTGAAGTGTCCGTGCAGATCGAGGTAGACGGAGCGCGGCGGACGGCCGGCGAGGGCGGCGAGGGCGGCGCGCCGCGCGAGGACGAACGACACGCCGGGGATGCCCTGCAGGCACTTGTTGGCGCTGGCGGTGACGAAGTCGATACCGTCCTGGGCGAGATCGAGCCGCTCGCCGAAGAGCGAGCTCATCGCGTCCACGATCACGCGGCGGCCGCCGGCATGCGCGACGCGCGCGATCTCGGCCACCGGGTTCAGCAACCCGGTGGTCGTCTCGTGGTGCACGACGGCGACGTGACTGACCTCGGGATGCGCGGCCAGCGCGGCCTCGACGTCCACTGGCCGCACGGGCGTGAAGATGTCCGAGCGCACGGCGACGGCCGGGATGCCGTGTGCGCGCGCGATCTGAAGCATGCGATCGCCGTAGACGCCGTTGTCGACCACGAGCAGCGCGCGCTCCGGCGGTACCGCGCTGCAGATCGCCGCTTCCACCGCCGCCGTGCCCGAGCCCGTGAAGAGGACCGCCGCCCAGCCGGGACCGGCACCGGCGAGGTGGACGATCGCGTCGCGGCAGCGTCGCATCATGTCGAAGCATTCGGGCTCGCGATGACAGAGATCCGGCATCACGAGGGCGTCCCGCACGCTCGCACTCGTGTTCGCGGGACCGGGATTCAGCAGGATCCACTCGCGCTGGGCCATCGGCGCCTCAGATCACCCGGTTGAGTGCGATGTCGAACACGTCGAAGTTTCGCAGCCGCGTGCCGGCGTCGAGCTGCGCGCGGCGATTGAGGACGATCGGCACGCGCTGCTCGGACACGCCGCCGTGCGACCGCAGCGGCGCGTCGAGGCCGGACAGGTCGTGGCGCGCGACCGACGTGCCGAGGACCGTGTCACGCGCGCTGATGACGATCACGTCACCCATGCGGTCGGGCGGCAGCTCGAAGCGGCGGCAGCCCTCGGCGCCGTCGACGACGAGGTCCATGCCGCGCAGGCCCTTCAGCCGGCCGACAATGTCCGAGGCGGGCGTGCCATCCGGCAGATAGACGGTCGCGAACGAGCCGAGCGCACCGTGGTGCACGACGTAAGGGTCCGTGATGGGCAGGATGACGCGCGCGCGGCCCGCGCCGAGCCAGCCGTCGAGCAGATCTTGCAGGTAGATCACGTTCGGATGGCCGGCGGCGTCGGTCTTGGCGTTCATGCCGTGATCCGCGGTGAGCGCGATGACAGCGCCGGCGGCGTCCAGCTGCCCGAGATATCCGTCGAGCATGCGATAGAAGTCGTTGGCGGCCGGCGTGCCGGGCGCGTGCTTGTGCTGAACGTAATCCGTGGTCGACAAGTACATGATGTCCGGCCGCGCCGTCGCCAGCAGCCGCACGCCGGCCGCGAAGACGAATTCGCTCAGGGCGGCACTGTACACCGAGGGACGCGGCAGGCCGACGAGCTCGAGCACGTCCGCCTCCGCGGTCTCCGCGGAGAAACACGTGCCCTTCAGGTCGTGCCCGAGCAGACGTCGCAGCTTGTCCTTCGCCGTCACCACGGCGACGACCGCGCCCTCGCGGGCGAAGCGCGCCAGGATCGTCTCGGCGCGCAGATACTTCGGATCGTTCATCATCACCTCGACCCCGGCGTGCGGATCGTAGAAATAGTTGCCGCAGATGCCGTGGACGGACGGCGGCGCGCCGGTGACGATCGAGAGATTGTTCGGGTTGGTGAAGCTCGGGATGACGCAGTCGCCGATGGTCCACGTCCCGCGCGCCAGCGCCGCGTCGAGCGCCGGCATGGCGCCCGCATCGCGCGCGCGCAGGAGGTAATCGGGCTCGCAGCCATCGATGCACACGACGACGAGTGGCGAGCGCGGCGGCGCGTACGAGCGACCGTTGACGGTGACCACGAAGGCCCCCAGTATACCCGTCATGCGGCCTCTGCACATCGCCGCCGACGCCGCGATCGGCGCCGCCTACCTCGCAGTGCTGCTGGCCCTCGTTCACGTGGCGCGGCGCCGACCCGAGCTGCGCCGCAACGCGACGCTGGTCGCGGGCATGGTCTTCGCGCTGGCCGCCGGCACCGCGCACGTTGCCGATGCGTGGGCGCTGTGGCAGCCCGGCGGGTGGCTGGCCGCGTCGGCGCGCGCGCTGGCCGCGGCGGCGGCGGTGTTCACGGCGGTGCGCTTGCTCCCGCGACTGACGCGCGCGCTCACGCGACGCGGCCGCGGCCTCGCCCGCACCTCCGCCGACGGCGCCAGTGAGGTCGCCGCGCGACAGGCGGCGGACGCGAAGCT
>DASTCJ010000130.1:0-16542 GCA_035605575.1 Candidatus Methylomirabilota bacterium | reverse complement strand
CACGGAGATCGTGCGCCTCCTCGGCAGCCTCGGCGACGCGGACTGGCATCGGGAAGGCGTGAGCCCGAGCCGTGGCCCGCTGAGCGTCGAGAGCTACGCGGCCTCCACCGTCGACCACGACACCGAGCACCTGCAGCAGCTCCAGGACGTGCGCGCGACGCTCGGACTCCTGCCGAAGCGTTGCGAGGCGCGTATCGCGCTCGCGATGCCGGACCTCACGACCGCGCTCGCCGCCACGCCGCGGACGATCGCCGCCGTGGCCAGCGGCCTCGGACCCGACGCCCTGCGCTGGCGGCCGCGCGCGGACGAATGGTCGTTGACCGAGGTCATGGCGCACCTGGTGGATCTCGAGCGCACGGTGTTCCTGCCGCGTGTCCAACGGATGGCGGTTGAGGACGCTCCGGAGTTCGAGACGTTCGACCTCGAGGCCTGGGGCCGTACGCGCGACCACCGCGCGCGTGATTTCGCCGCCGATCTCGCCGCCTTCGGCCAGGCGCGCGAGACGACGCTCGCGTTCCTGCGCGGCCTACCCGCCGACGCCGCCGGCCGACGCGGGCTCTCCGGTCATTTTGGGCCGGTGACGCTCGCGCAATACGCGACCCACGCCGTCGATCACGACCTCGAGCATCTCGGGCAGATGCGCGAGCTCCGCGCCGGGCAGATCGCGGGTGGCTGAGCTGCCGCCGGCCGCGCGTCGCGTCCAGGACGCGCTCGCCGCACGCGGCGTCGATACCACGATCGTCTATCTCGAGCGCGCCGCGCGCACGTCGGCCGAGGCGGCGGCCGCCGTCGGCTGCCGCGTGGACCAGATCGCGAAGTCACTCGTGTTCCGGCTGACGACCACCGGCACGCCCCTGCTCGTCATCGCGAGCGGCGCCAACCGCGTCGACGAGGCGCGCGTCGGCGGGCTCGTCGGCGCGCCGCTCGGCAAGGCCGATGCGGAGTTCGTGCGAGCGCACACCGGCTTCGCGATCGGCGGCGTGGCGCCGCTCGCACATCCGGCGCCACTCACCACGCTCATCGACCAGCACCTCCTGGAGTGGGACCGCATCTGGGCGGCAGCCGGTCATCCGCACACCGTGTTCCCGCTGACGCCGGCCGAGCTGGTTCGACTCACCGGCGGCCGCGTCGTCGCGGTCGCCTGACGCGTCGCGCGAAGCGCTCGCGGTAGAATACGCGCGTGATCCGGCGACGCGCTGTCCTCATCGCCGCCCTTGCGATCCTCTTCACCTCGAGCATCGCTGTCGGCCATGCCCCGCTCGCGCCGCCGCCGGCCGCCGATCTGCTCGCCACCGTCGAGACGCTCACGCGGCCCGAGATGGACGGGCGTCGGTCCGGCACTGCGGGCGCCGAGTTCGCCGCCGCACGGCTCGCCCAGTGGCTCGCGGAGGCGGGCGTGCAACCCGGCGGCGACAACGGGACGTACTTCCAATCCTTCGTGCTCGCCACCGGCCGCAAGCTGGGGCCGGCCAGCACGCTCGAGATCGACGGCCGCTCGTTCACCGCGGCCAGCGACTGGACGCCGCATGGCGGCTCGCGCATCGCCGACGCCCGCGGCGAGCTCGTGTTCCTCGGCTATGGGGTGAGCGCTCCCGACGCCGGCTGGGACGACTGGACGCGCGCCGTGCGCGACAAGATCGTGCTGGTCCTCGACGGCGTGCCGTCGCGGCTTCGCGCGCACCGCGCCTCACGACTCGACAAAGTCATCCTCGCCCGCCACCACGGCGCCGCCGCGCTCCTGATCGTGAGTGACGCGCTGCCTTCACTCGACGCCACCGCCGCTCCCGTCGATCTCGTCTCCGGCTCGCTCACGGTGGCCGCCGCCGACACGCTGGTGGCGCCGCGGCGCATGGCAGACCTCGCGCGCGAGGTGGAGCAGGCGGCCGCGCCGGTGCATCACAGGCTGGCGGGCGACGTGCGACTGCGCGTCGACATCCGTCCCGACGACGTCCGCGCGAGCAACGTCATCGGCGTGCTGCCCGGCACCGATCCCGCGCGCGCCGGCGAGGCCGTCGTGCTCGGCGCCCACTACGATCACCTCGGCGAGAACGGCGGTGCCGTGTATGCCGGCGCCGACGACAACGCCTCGGGCACCGCGGTCGTGGTCGGCCTCGCGCGCGCGTTCGCGGCCGCCGGCGGCGCCGCGCGCACGCTCGTCATCGCGTTCTTCGGCGCCGAGGAGGCCGGGCTGGTCGGCTCCGCGCATTACGTGCGGCATCCCGCGTGGCCGCTGGCGCGCACCGTCGGCATGCTGAATTTCGACATGGTCGGCCGCATGCAGGACGGCAAGCTCACCGTCGGCGGCGCCGACACCGGCGATCGCCTGCGCCGTCTTCTCGGCGACGCCGCCACCGGCGTCCCCGGCGTCACGCTCGACGTGCGCGGCGCGCCGTACTCGGCCTCCGATCACTCGCGATTCTACGCGGCCGGCACGCCGGTGCTGTTCTTCCACACGGGCGTGCACGCCGATTATCACCGTCCGTCCGACACGGCGGACAAGCTCGAGGCGGAGGGCATGGCGCGCGTGGCCGCGGTGGGTGCGCGCGCAGCGCAGGCGCTGGCCGACGGCGATCGGCCGGTGTTCGCACGGGTCGCGCCGCCGGCGCGGCGGGCACGCACCGCGACGGCGGGGCCGCTCCTCGGCGTGGGCGGCGACGGCCGTACCCCCGGCGATGGCGTCCGCCTCGCGCACATCGTTCCGGGAAGCGCGGCCGACCGCGCGGGATTGCGCGACGGCGACGTGCTCGTGCGCGTCGGCGGTCAGCCGGTGGACACGTTCGAGGAGCTCCGCAGCGCGATCCAGGCTCGACAACCCGGGGATGTCGTGCGGCTCCTCTATCTCAGAGACGGCCGCGACCACGTGACATCGGCCACGCTCGAGAGGAGTCACGAATGAGTCTCGATCCCAAAGCGGCCACCACGCTGACCGAGGTGATTCGCCGCCGCGCCGCGCTGACCCCGAGGGCGCAGTACTTCTCGCTCTTCGACGAGGTGGTGACGTACGAGCGGCTGTGGAGCATGAGCGCACGCTACGCCGCCGGGCTGGCCGCCGCCGGCATCGGCCCCGGCGACAAGGTCTGCCTGATCTATCCGACGTGCGCGGAGTTCTTCTACACGTTCCTCGGCGCGCTCCGGCTCGGCGCCGTCCCGGTACCGCTCTATCCGACGCTCGGCGTCGAAGCGACCGCCAACATCTTTCGCGACTGCGAGGCGGTGGCCGTGGCCACCATCGGCTGGTTCCGACACGGCGTCGATGCCAGCGTCGCGCTCGCGCCGAACGTGCGGATGGTGCTGGAGCCGAACGAGCTCGACCACGACGGCGCCGCGCCGCCGGAGGCCGTTGCGCGTCCCGAGGATCTGTGCTTCCTCCAGTACACGTCGGGCTCGACGGGTCATCCGCGCGGCGTGATGCTCACGCATGCCAACGTGGTGGAGACGACGAAGTTCATGGCGGAGGGCGCCGGCATCACGGCCGAGGACCGCGTGGTGTCGTGGCTGCCGCTCTACCACGATATGGGGCTCATCGGCTGCGCGTTCACGCCACCGCTCACGGCCACGCCGATCTGGCTGCTGCCGCCGGATCTTCGCAATCCGCGGCCGTGGCTCGAGACGATCACGAAGATCCGCGCCACATTCACCGTGTCGCCGGATTTCGGTTATCGGAACTGCGTCCGCAACGTGCGCGACACGTCGGAGTTCGACCTGTCGAGTCTGAAGTCGGCGCTCTCGGGTGCCGAGCCCGTCCGCACGTCGACGATCGAGGCGTTCGAGTCGCATTTCGGGATCAAGCGCGTCATCTCGCCGTGCTACGGACTGGCGGAGGCGACGCTCGCCGTCGCCATCTGGCCGCGCGGCGTCCCGCTCCGCACGGACACGAGCGGGCGATGGCTGTCCGTCGGTCAGCCGTGCCGCGGGGTGTCGGTGCGCATCGCCGAGCCGCTGCGCGACGACGGCCCGCGCGAGACCGTCGTGCTGCCGGTCGACACCGAGGGCGAGGTGTGCGTGAAGAGCCCGGGGGTGATGAAGGGCTACTACAACAATCCCGACGCGACCGCACGCGTGCTCGACGCGGATGGCTGGCTCCGCACGGGCGATCTCGGGTTCGTCGACGACGAGGGCTTTCTCTACATCACCGGCCGGCTGAAGGACCTGATCATCCTCGGCGGCCGTAATCTCCTGCCCGCCGACGTCGAGGAGGCCGTCGATCAGCTCGCGGCCGTCCGGTACTCGGCCGCCGTCGGCATCGACAGCGAGCGGACCGGCTCGCAGCGGTTGTATGTCGTGGTCGAGACGCGCGATCCGGCGGCGCCGCCCGACGGCGGCTGGGCGACACTCGCGCGCGACGTGGTCCAGCGTGTGCAGCGTGCGGTCGGCCATCGCCCCTCCCGCGTGCTGCTCGTCACGCCGTCGACCATTCCGAAGACATCGAGCGGCAAGATCCAGCGCGCGCGACTGGGCGAGATGATCCGTGCCGGCGAGCTGCGCGATCGCGCCGTCGGCGCCGACGCGCACTGACGCCGCCTCACGCGGCGGCCGTCAGATCTTTGCGCCACCCTTCTGCCAGTCGTCGAGAAACTTCTTCAGCCCGATATCCGTCAGTGGATGCTTCATCAGCAGCTGCAGCACGGTGAACGGCATGGTCGCCACGTGGGCGCCCGCCTTAGCGGCGTCGATCACGTGGAGCGGATTGCGGATGGAGGCAGCCAGCACCTGCGTACGCAGGCCCTGCACGCGATAGATCTCGCAGATGTCGCGCACCAGGTCCATGCCGACGTGGCCGATGTCATCCAGCCGGCCGAGAAACGGGCTGATGTAGACGGCGCCCGCCTTCGCGGACAGCAGCGCCTGCGTCGCCGAGAAGCAGAGCGTCTGGTTCACGCGAATGCCTTTGTCGGTGAAGTGCTTCACGGCCTTCAACCCGTCGTAGGTGAGCGGGACCTTCACCACCACGTTCGGCGCGATTTGGGCCAGCTCCGCGCCCTCCTTCTTCATGCCCTCGAAATCGGTCGCGATGACCTCGAGGCTCACGTCGCCGGGGACGATGCGGCAGATCTCCTCGGCCAGCGGGCGGAACGGCCGCTTTTCCTTGGTGGCGAGCGACGGATTGGTCGTGACTCCGTCCACGACGCCGAGTGCCACGCCTTCCTTGATCTCGTCGACGTTGGCCGTGTCGAGAAAGATTTTCATCGTGTCCCCCTGTCCTGGCGTTCGAGCCTCACCGTCGTTCCCGCCGCCACCTTCTTGAAGACGCGTGCATCACCGATCACCCGTCCGACCACGGTGACGGGGCTTGCGGGTCGGATCCCATCGCCGTGGCTCATCGGAGTCGGACCGAAGAAGATGCAAAACGCCGAGCCCGGCGGCCAGTACGCGAGGTCACCGGCGCTCGCCACCACGTCACCGGCGATGATGCGGATCGCGCGTCCCATCCAGAATTCAGCCTAGTCCCCGCCCGGAGAGGGTGTCAAGGCGAGAACGGGATATGCTCACGGCGGAGGTGGCCATGCGCGCGCTCGCGGAGTGCACCACCACAGAGGTCGCCCGTCTCGCCCGGAACCGAAAGGTCGTCATCCTGCTGCCGCTCGGCGCCGTCGAGCAGCACGGTCCGCACCTCCCGCTCGGCGTCGACTGGCTCGGTGCGGAAGCGCTGGCACGCCACATCGCGCCGCATCTCGAGCGCGCGGGCCATCCCTGTCTGCTCGCGCCGTCGCTGCCGTACGGCGCGAGCCCGCTCGCCGCCGACTGGAGCGGAACGATCTCGCTGCGTGGCGCCACCCTTCGCCGCGTCGTGGGTGAGATCGTCGCCGCGCTCGTCGGCCACGGCTTCACGCGCGTGGTGCTCGTGAACTATCAGGCCGATCCCGGTCACCTCGCGGCCATGGCCGCCATCAAGCGTGACGCCGAGCGGCGACGCGGCGTGCGCGTGCTCTTCGCCGGCTTCGCGCCGACACCGAGCGCGGCCATGGTGCACCCGCGCGTCACCGCGCTGCTGCGCAGCCCACGCCCCGAGGGCGAGTGGCATGCCGGCGAGCTCGAGACGGCGATGATGCTCGCCGTGCGACCCGAGCTGGTCCGTCGCGCGCTGACGCGGCGCTTGCGGCCGGCGTGGATCGACTGGCGGGCGCGCCTGCGTACCGGCACGACCTTCCGCCGCATGCATCCGGGCGGTCACGGCTATTTCGGATGGCCGGCAGCCGCGCGGGCGTCGACGGGGCGCGCGGCGCTGCGCTGGCGGGGGCGGCTGATCGCCGCCGAGCTCGTCGCCGCGCTTCAGACGGTGCGGCGGTAAACGGCGAGCGCCGCGTCGAGGGCGGCCGCATCGGGCACGCCCGACCAGCCTTCGCCCTCGACGGCGAGCGACGCCGCGCACGCCGCCGCTTCCGCCGCCTCCCACGGGTCGCCCGACAGGCGATAGCGCACGAGCCACGCGGCGGCGAACACGTCACCGGCGCCGGTCGGATCGACTTGCTTCGCGCGCCGGGGACGGATCTCATAACGGTCGCCGTTGACGTAGAGCAGTGCGCCGCGCGCGCCGGCCGTCACCGCGGCCACCGGCACCCGCTGCACCCACTCCGTCATGGCCGCTTCCTGGCCGCGCACGTCGGCGCCGCTGAGGAAGAGCGCCTGCAGCCGGCTCAGGACACCTTTCGGGGATGGCCACGTGCGGCTCTGCACGGCGCCGTCGGCGGCAACGGCGCGCAGCCAGCCCTGCGCGTCGGCGGCCAGCGTGGCGCCCTCGAACGCGGTGGCGAGCGCGCCATCCACCTCGTCGATGACGGGCGCGAGCAGCACGAGCTCCGGATCGCGCCAGTCCTCGGGGAGATCGTCCACGCCGAGCGGCGTCGCCGTCGCTCGGACGCGTAGCCGGCGCTCGTCGGCAGCCTGCTCGTGCTCGAAGACCGTCGTCGCCGCGGCCGGCACGCTGACCACCTCGATGTGCGGGGGCACGACTTCCAGCGGAAAATCGTCGGCGTGACTGGTCAGGATGCCCGCGGAGAGACCGAGGCGGGCCGCGGTGACCGCGGCGTAGAGCGCCGCGCCGCCGGGGCGGACGACATCGCCGAAGCGATCGAGGGTGACGTGACCGATGGCGATGAATTCCGGAGCCGACACGGCGTCATTGTACTGGCCGCGGCCGCCGCCCGCCGGCGTCAGACCATCGTGAGGCCGCCCGATATCGAAAGGGTCTGGCCGGTGATGAACCCCGCCTCGTCGGAGGCGAGAAACACCACGGCCGGCGCCACGTCGTCCGGCACGCCGAGCCGGCCCCACGGGATGACGCGCTTCAAGCTCTCGGCGAGCTTCGGGCTGCTGGCCACGAACTCGTTCTGAAACAGCGGCGTGTCGGACGGGCCCGGGCAGATGCAGTTGACGTTGATCCGATGACGCGCGACCTCACGCGCGATCGTCTTCGTGAGCGCGATGAGGCCGCCCTTCGCCGCGGAGTAGACGGCCTCGCCGCTCGAGCCCACGCGTCCGGCGTCCGAGGCGATGGAGATGATCTTGCCCGACTCCTGCTTGATCATGTGTCGTAGCGCCGCGCGCGTGCACGCCATTGGCCCCTTCAAGTTGATGGCGAGGATCTTCTCCCAGAACTCCGGCGTCGTGTCCACGAACGGCATCGGCGTGTCCCAGCCGGCGCAGTTGACCAGGATGTGCAGCCCGCCGTCGCGCGCGGCGGCCGTCTCGATGGCGGCGTCGACCGCGGCGACGTTCGTGATGTCGAGCGGCTGCGCGAAGGCGACGCCGCCCGCACGCTCGACCTCGCCGGCGACGGCGCGAGCGCCCTCGGCGTTCAGATCGGCGACGGTCACGCGGGCGCCGGCGCGGGCCAGTGCGAGCACGATGGCGCGTCCGATCCCACTGGCGCCGCCGGTCACGAAGGCCACGCGGTCGTTCAGCGTCATCGCACGAGCGCCTTGGCGATGATGTCCTTCATGATCTCGCTGGTGCCGCCGCCGATGGTCATCAGCCGCGCGTCGCGCGCGAAGCGCTCCACCGCGTACTCGCGCATGTAGCCGTAGCCGCCGTGCAGCTGCACGCAGCCGTACGCCACGCGGTTGACCATCTCCGCCGTGAACAGCTTCACCATGGAGATCTCGCGCACGCATTCCTCGCCCGCCTGGTACTTCTGACACGCGGCATACGTGAGCCAGCGACCGGCCTCGACGTCCGTCGCCATGTCCGCGAGCCGGTGACGGATCGCCTGCTTGTCCGACAGCGGTCCGCCGAACGCCTGCCGCTCCTTCACGTAGGCGATGGTGTCCTCGAGCGCGCGCGCGGCCATCGCCACCGCGTGTAGCCCGGCCACCAACCGCTCCCGCTGGAACACGCGCATGACTTCGTAGAAGCCGACGCCCTCGCGACCGAGCAGATGCTCCGCCGGCACGCGCATGTCCTGGAACGACAGCTCGGCCGTGTCGGACGCGCGCATGCCCATCTTGTCGAGCGTGCGGCTCACGTCGAAGCCGGACGTGCCGCGCTCGACCAGGAACACGGAGATGCCCTGGTGGCGCCGCGCGTCGGTGCCGCCCTCCAGGCGGGCGGCCACGAAGTACAGGTCGGCGGTGGCGCCGTTCGTGATGAACATCTTCGAGCCGTTCAGCACGTAGTGGTCGCCGTCGCGCACGGCGCGCGTGCGGATGGCCGCCACGTCGCTGCCGCCGCCGGGCTCGGTGACAGCGATCGCCGTCAGCGCCTCGCCACGGCAGATGGCCGGCAGATACTTCTCCTTCAGCGCCTCGCTGCCCGTCCAGTAGAGATGCGGCGAGGCCATGTCGCAGTGCACGCCGACGGCCATGGCGAACGAGCCCGAGCGCGACCGCGCGCATTCCTCGTGCAGCACGGCGGACATCAGCACGTCGGCGCCGCTGCCGCCGTACTTCTCGTCATACTCGAGCCCGAAGAACCCGAGCTCGCCCATGCGGCGCCAGAGCGTCTTCGGCATGCGCCCCGCCGCCTCCCACTCCTCGACGTGCGGCGCCACTTCCTTGTCGACGAACGCCCGCACGGTCGCCCGGAACATCTCGTGCTGCTCGCTGAAGACTTTCACGCCGGCTCCCATCGGAATGGATTCGCTGGAGCAGTCTACAATACTCGGCCGTGTCCTCGGCATCGCGCGCGTCCGTCCCGCTCGGTATGCTGCTGACCGCGATCGTCGGCGTCGGCGCCCTCTCGATCGACATGTTCCTGCCGTCGCTGCCCACCATCGCGGCCGTCTTCGAGACCGGCGCGGCCACCGCGCAGCTCACGGTGACGCTGTTCCTGGCAGGCCTCGCCGCCTCGCAGCTCGTGTGGGGGCCGCTCTCGGATCGTCTCGGACGGCGCCGAGTTCTGCTCGCCGGCCTGGCCCTCTACACCGTTGCCGGCGCCGCCTGCGCGTTCGTCCCCGGCATCGTCGCCCTGATCGCCGCGCGCGTGGTGCAGGCGCTTGGGGCCGGCAGCGGTCCGGTGATCGCGCGCGCCGTCGTGCGCGACCTCTACGAGCCGGCGCGCGCCGCCCGCGTCCTGGCCGCGATGGGCACCGCGCAGGCGCTCACGCCGATCCTGGCGCCGGTGATCGGCGGCTGGGTCCACACGCTGGCGGGCTGGCACGCCGTATTTCTCGTGCAGGGCGCGTTCGGGGCGGCGTTCGTCGTCACCGCCGCCCGCGTCGTCCCCGAGACGAACGTCTACGCCGGCGCCGCCGCGCCGGTCGCGCTCTGGCGGCGACTGGCGACGCTGCTCGGCCATCCACGGTACGTCGCGTACGTGAGCGTGGCCGCGCTGATGTTCGGCGGACAGTTCGCGTTCATCACGGGCTCGTCGTTTGCGCTCATCGGCCTGCTCGGCGTGTCGCCCTCCACCTACGGCCTCTGCTTCGCCGCCGTCGCCAGCGGCTTGATGGCCGGCAACTTCGTCTCCGTGAAGATCGGCGCGCGCTTCGGCATCGAGGCGATGATCCGCGTGGGGACGACCATTGGCGCCGCGGCCGGCTGCGTGATGGCCGCGCTCGCCTGGGCGGGCGTGGCGACCGTGGCGTCCGTGGTGGCGCCGATGTTCGGCTTCGCCTTCGGCCTCGGCTTCGTGCTGCCGAACGCCGTAGCGGGCGCCATCGGACCGTTTCCGCGCATGGCCGGCCTCGCGTCTGCCGTGCTCGGCTTCGTGCAGCTCACCGGCTCCGCGCTCTATGCCATCGCCGTCGCACAGTTCCACGACGGCACGCTGCGCCCGATGGCCATCGCCGTCGCCACCGCCGGCATCCTCGCGCTCACGGTGTTCGTCGGCATGCAGCACCGCAGGGCGACGTCCGCCTCGTCGGCCTAGTGGAAATCGACGTGCGGCGCCACTGCCTTGTCGACAAACGCCCGCACGGTCGCCCGGAACATCTCGTGCTGCTCGCTGAAGACTTTCACGCTGCGGAGTCTACAATACTTCGAGATCATCGATGACTGCCATGTCCGCGCCTCGTGCCGCTGCGCCCGGTGGTCTGTGGGCCATTGCCGCCTACTTCAACCCGGTCGGGTATCGAACGCGCCTGGCGAACTACCGTATTTTCCGGCGGCATCTCAACGTGCCGCTGCTGACGGTCGAGCAAGGATACGATGGCCGGTTCGAGCTCGACGCGCAGGACGCAACCGTTGTCGTGCAGGTGCCGGCCCGCGACGTGATGTGGCAGAAGGAGCGCTTGCTGAATGTGGCGCTCGGCGCGTTGCCGCCGGAGTGCAAGATCGTCGTGTGGCTCGACGCCGACATCGTGTTCGATCGGGACGACTGGCCGCAGCGGGCCGTCGAGGCCCTGGACAGGTCGGTGATGGTGCAGCTGTTCAGCCGCACCTGCTACCTCCCCCGTGAAGTCGACTTCTCGCGGCCCCTGGCCGAGCAGCGCTATCTGCAGCGGCGCTCCACCGCGTACGGCATCGTCGGAGGCGTGGTGCAGGAAAATACCTTGTCCACCACGCTCGAGACGCTCAAGGCCCACGGCATGGCGCTGGACTACGCGAACGGGCACGCGTGGGCGATGCGGCGTGACCTGCTGCAGCCCGTCGGCTTCTACGAGGCGATGGTTGTGGGCGGCGGTGACTACGTGTTCCTTCAGGCGGCGCTCGGCCAGTTCGAAGCCGTCCGAAAGGGGCACGGGTGGACGGCCAACTCACGTCAATTCCGTCACTTCCTTCGCTGGGCGGAGCGATTCCACAGCATCGTGCAGGGCAGGATCGCCATGGTGCCGGGTGACATCTTCAACCTGTGGCACGGCGAGCTGTTGGACCGGCGGTACATGCCGCGGCACCAGATCCTCACGGCGCACGACTTCGATCCGGACCGGGACATCGCGATCGATGCGCACGGTTCTCTCTGCTGGACCTCCGACAAGCCGGCGCTCCACGAGGCGGTGCGGGAATACTTCCGGGCCCGCCAGGAGGATGGACGTTGACGCCGTCTGCGCTGCCGGTTTCTCGCCGCGCAATCGACGTTGCCCGGCGCCCCGAGGACGAGCTGCTACTCGAGTGTGTCAGGAACAGTCTCGGACAATCGGACGTCGTCATCCTCAAGCAACTGCTCGGGAGCACTGGCGATTGGTCGTACCTGATCCGCAGCGCGACACGGCATCAGGTCTTGCCCCTGCTGCATCGCGCCCTGGCCGCCGCCGAGAGCGCCGGCGCGACCGTTCCGCCTACGGCGCGCATCGCCCTTCAGCAAGAGCTGGACACGCGGATCACGCGCAACCGGCAGCTGGCAGCCGAACTCGTTCGTGTCGTGCGACTCGGCGGCGATGCCGGTCTCGCGCTCCTGCCGTTCAAAGGCGCCGTCCTTGCCTGTGACATTTATGGTGACCTCGCGCTGCGGCAGTTCGCCGACGTGGACCTGCTCGTCGACGCCTCGCGCGGCGTTGACGCCGATGCGTTTCTTCGATCGCTCGGGTACGAGGCTCGACACGATTTCGGCTGGGAGGCCCACTTCGTCAAGCCGCAGTCAGGCCTCTGCGTCGACCTCCACCGCGGCCACCTCACACCGGAAGACTTCCCCATCCCCGAGCTCTTCACGAGATTCTGGGGGCGCCGTGCGACGGTTCGGATCGGCGAACACGAGGTCGAGGCGCCCTGCATCGACGACCTCGTGATCATCCTGTGCATCCAGGCAGCTCGGGACGCCTGGCAAGGGAAAACCCGGCTGGGGAAGATCTGCGACATCGCACACGTCTTGAACGCCGGCCATCGAATCAACTGGTCCCGCGTCCAGAGCGAAGCTCGCGTGCTGCATGTCGCCCGCGTCGTCGAGTTCGGGCTTCATCTCACCCGACGGGTCATCGACATCTCCCTGCCGACCGCGGTGGCCTCACGTCCCAAACATGGAATCGCGACGCTGGTCGCACAGGACGCAATTGACCTCTTTCGCGATCCATCGGCACGCCCCTCATCCGTGGTCCAGGGTCACCTGTTTCACTTCCATCTGCGTGAGCGTTGGAGCGACAAGCTGCGTCCGTATCGACGTCATTGGCGATCGTTCACGCGGCCCAGCCGCCGGGATCGCGAGACGGTACCGCTTCCACGGACACTGTCCTGGGCACACTACGTACTCCGTCCCTTGCTCGTGCTCCGGCGGTACGGTGGCTACCTTCTTCGCGGAAGGCTTCGCTGAGTTGCCCGCGACGGCTGCCGCACCCTTCAGCGAGCGCCTTCGACAGCGATACGCTCTCTGGTGGGACTCGGCGGGCCCCTGGTGGACGCCGCGAGGTTTCCGGCTGCGCGTGCATCGCCGCGGCCTGAGCCGCGTGCATCGGACGGGTGAGATGCAGATCCTTCGGCGGCGAACCGATCCCGACCACGTCTGGCGCTTTTGTCGATACTGGCAGCGAGTACTTCTGAACAAGTTCAACTCACGGGAGTTCGTCCAGCGGTACGGCTGCCACGTACCGGCGCTCTACTGGCATGGACGCCGCGTTGCCGAGCTCCCGATCGGCTCGTTGCCCGACTGCTACGTCATCCGGCCCGTCATCGGATCGTCGTCACAGCGTGTCTACGCGGTGATCGACGGCCACGATCTGATGAGCGACACTCCTCTCACCACGACGGAGTTGCGAGATCGTCTGGTCGCGGAGAACGGCGAGGTGACCACTCAGCCGATTCTCGTCGAAGAATTTGTTCAGTCCCCGGGCCGCCCGGGAGCCTTGCCGCGCGAGTACAAGTTCCATGTGTTCGGCGCGAGGATCGCCGTCATCGAGGCACAGGAGCGCGTCGGGCGCACGCCGAGGGTGCAACGGCAATTCGACGCCGATTGGCGAGCCCTCCCGCAACCGATTCACACGCGGGTCCCCTTCGGCGGCGCCTTCGATCCCCCGGCACATCTCGACGAGATGCTGACCTGCGTTCGGCGTCTCGGGATGGCGTTCGGCACCTACGTCCGGGTCGACTACTACGATACGGACCGGGGGCCGGTCTTCTCCGAGTTCTCCTCGACGCCTGGCGTCGGTAAGCACCACACCGAATTCGGAGACGAGTACATGGGGCGGCTCTGGAGCGAGGTCTATCCTCGCGAGGTCTGAGCGGCCATCTCGACCAGATGCGACAGCCACGGTGCGCCGCCGCGGTAGGCCGCCGTACCGAGCCGGCATGCGAAGCTCGGCACGGCGGCCGTGACGCGGCCGACATGCGCGACCGCCGCGCTCTCGACATCGCTCTGGGGATCAGCGCCCCGAATGCCGAACATTCCGTTCGTGGGACATGAGCGAAACAGAGCTGCGTGCAGTGCGCGACACGCCGCGTCGCTTGCGAGCTCTTCGAATGCCACCTCGGACCTCGACGCATCGACCTGCGGAAACAGGAAACCGGATACGCGAGCGGCTGCCGTCGATTTCGCGCCGGCGATCTCGCACAGCTGCCAGGGACTGATCTTCCATGCCGTGTCGCGTGCGGGCTCACGCGGCACATCACGTGCTGCGACGGGCGACGCCACATCGAATCGAACACCGCTCAGTTTCCGATCGAGGCCGGTGAACCAGGTGGTCGAGTCCGGACGGATGGAGACAATGGCCGGAATGCCGCGGACGATGGGGCCGGAGGCCGCACTCTGTACGGCCACACGATCATTCGACACATAGGAGCCGCGCTCGTTGCACAGCGCGTGGAGCAACAGCGTTGTCTTTCCCGCTCGCTTCGGGCCGGCGATCACGAACGCGTCGTCGCCGAGGCAGACGGCCGCCGCATGCACGATGAGCCAGCCGGCGCGCGAAGCGTACGACATGGCGTACTCACGAACCGCGCGCATGAGAGCCAGGCGCGTCTGAGCCGTGTCCTGGCCCGCGATGATCTCGACCACGCCCACCTCGGCAACCTGCCGGCGGTAGAAGGCGTCTCGCGTGTCGTCGAAGACGACCTCGCCGCCTTCTCCTCCGTCCCAGACTCGTCCGCTGACGATCCCCGAGTCGAGCGTGAAGCAGGCTTTTGTCAGCCCGGCGGGATGCGGCCCCCGAGCGGCCAGACGCGCATGCTCACGCGAGTCGGTGATGTACCGGATGATTGCGTGCGGATCGTCGACATCCCGGACGGCGAATTGCGGCTCGACAAAGCGCTCGAGCCAGCCGAGCGGCTCCTCGGCTCCTTCGACCCTGACGGCATGGCCGCCGAAATGAAAGTCACGCCGCACCGTGCGCGTCATCACCCGCCACGCAGGATGCGGGGGAACGACTCATTCCGGCCGTCGCTGCTGAGCAAGGACGTGAGACGCTCCAGCGGGACGCGCATGGTGGCAGCGCCCGCGCGCGCGCGATACGCCGCGGATTCGATCAGCACGACCAGCGCCCAGTGCAGGAAGTGCGCGGCGAAGCGGGCGAGGTGCTCGTGCGCACCATAACCGTCTGCGTAGGCGCGCTGCTGGGTCGGCGTCATTGTCCAGCGATACCAGGTACGCGCGAGATCGTACTCCGGAGAATCGACGGCAATCGTTTCGTTATCGACGATGCACACGCGACCGGGCGCACTGATGATCATGTTATCGCCGCAAAAGTCCCGGTGGCAGATGGCCGTGCTCTCCGTGGGCGGGGCGGTAAGACTGGCGAGATCGTGCACCGCATTGGTCTGGTCGGCATCGAGCGCTCGACGCTCGACGAGCTCATCGAGTAATTGCCCGAGTCGCTGTTCCGAGCGCATTGGCGATCGGCGCAGTTGCTCCACATCGCTAGGAACAGGCAGTCGATGCATCGCTCCGTGCACACGGCCGCACGTCCGAAGATCGGAGACCGTCCAATCATCGCTGCGCATGGGAACACCCGGGATCCACCGGGTGAGAAGGCCGCAGCCACGATGGGCAACGATCGGTGGAAAGAATTGCGGGTCCAGCAGCGATGACAGCCGCGTGACTCGTTCGACATCGCTCGGTGTGCGGAGGCGTCGCGCCTTCAGCGTCTGACCGTCGGCCAGCGTCACGCGAAAAGAGCCGCGCAGGCCGTCGCTCGGCGGGATGGTGGTGACCTCACGCACCTCCACCACCGGGACACCGAGGGCGTCGATGAGCTCCCACAAATCCAGACCGAGCTGGACCTCGAACGCTTCAGACGGTGCCGCGACCGTCTTCAAGCCGTGACTCGAAATAGCGCCGGAGGCGGCTATGCAGCTCCGGCTTGTCCGAGGACCATCGCCAGCAGGCGCTCGCATCGAGTGCGATGTCGGTGAAAGGGTCGAAGTGCTCGAGCCACGACGGTCGCTCCGCATACCGGCGGTCTGCCAGGTCTCCGTGCCAGAGATGAAAGACTCGGCCGGGCACGTAGCCGACGGCACCCTGAACCGCATCCGAAAACGATCGCGCCCACGCGAGGTAATGCTCGGCACGGCGCGAATTCATCCGGTGCGCAACGACGGCATCGTCCAGCCGCCCCAGCGCTCCGCACGCGTTGGCCTTGTCGCCGGATCCCGCGATGCACGCGTCGTACAACCCATGCTGCTCGAGCAGCTCGCGACGCCCGGCCCAGGCGAGTCCAGTGGTCGAGCGCAGGGCGCCGACGGCTCCCAGACGTCTGAGCTCGTCGGGAGCCGCCCGTCCGGTCTCCAGCTTGTAGATCGACGAGAACGCGGTCGCCTGGGGATTCGGCGTCGGCGGGCAATCGATCAGAGCGTCGGGCGGGAGATCATGGCGTTCGTGGAACAGATGCACGATCGCATACTGGTCCAGAGCCCGGCTCGTCCGGACGGCCCAGTCGTCGCTCTCGAAGATCAGGTCGCAGTCCAGCCAGGCGACCTTGCGGCAGCTAACGGGGACGTGGCGGAATCCGATGTTCAGCAGACGCTCCTTCTGCCACATGCAGTCGCCGGCATGGAGCTGGACCAGGACGTCGGCGTCTTCGGATCGAAGATCGAAGCTGCCATCGAACGAGAGCTCGACGGTGACCAGCGGCACCGTGAGGCGCTGGCGAAAGACGTGATAGTTCTGCAGCCGTCGCTTGAAACGCGCCGGGTTGAAATACGCAGTGACCGCCCATGTGTCGGCGTACGGTTCGTTCATCGTGATCGCCTGGCGTCACGGCGACTTAGGCCGACACACTAGCGGCTCACCTGCGTCCATTCAATGTAT
>DASTCJ010000235.1:0-4046 GCA_035605575.1 Candidatus Methylomirabilota bacterium | reverse complement strand
TACCGCATCAGCATCACCAGGGCCGACGCCAACGGCAACCCGACGGGCACGCGCGTCTACTTCGGCGACGGCGTCTACAAGAACGAGGCGCTGTCGTGGAACAAGTTCGAGGCGGGCGACATCGTGCCCGAGCTCCTCGGTCCGGTCCCGGTCGGCACCGAGAACTTCCTCTACAAGATCCCGTTCAACTCCGAGGCGGCGTGGACGGGCACGACGACGTATCACGCGGTCATCGACACGAGCGACCCGCGCATCTCGGGTCCCGGCGACCTGAACCCCACCGATGACGCCGAGAATCACCTCATCACGCTCGAGGTGTTCAACAGCCTGGGCGAACGGCTGCGTCCGCTCGGCACGCCGGCGTCGGGCCAACCGGGCACCGAGGTGGCAAAGGCGTTCAAGTACCGCCGCTGGTTCCAGCCAGAGGGCAGCCCCGGCGACGACACGAAGGAAGTGCCGTACGCGGCGCTCACGCACCTGTTCTGCTGGGACAACCGCGTGCCAGTGGCCGACATCACGCGGCTGGTGCTCGACGACACCGCGTCGAACGAGCAGTGCCAGTTCCTCGTCGGACCTGGCGATGCCGAGTTCGCCATCGAGTACCGCGCCTACGTGCCCGACGAGCGCTTCCAGCAGGATCACTCGATCGGCTGGGTCCGAGGGCTCAACGGCACGACGGCCAACGGCGGCGCCGGGTCGCTGCCGACGCCGTCCAGTCCGACGAATGTCGGCAGGCCGCCGGACGCGCCCGAGAACAGCGGCTCGAACACGTTCCAGACGATGCTCACGAGCATCGAGCCGAACCCCACGCCGCCGCCCGATACCGTAACCACGGTGCTGCCTCGCTGCGCGTTCGCCGTCACGCTGACGACGCGCGCGAAGACGACCGACGGCGGAAGCTTCCACTACCCGCACGCCGAGGAGACGGCGGCGTTTGCGCTCGCGTCCGTGCTCGGCTCGAGCTAGGCACAGCGCGGGGCACCGGGTCCGGGGCGGCGCCGAGGGGGACGCCGTCCCGGTTTCCGGCGACGAAGGGACGAAGGGCATGAACGATTGGCTGCGCGTCGCGCTGGCCATCCTGGCCACGTGGCGGGTCGCGCACTTGTTTGCGCGCGAGGACGGACCGTTCGACGTCGTGCTGCGCTTGCGCGTGCGAGCCGGCAGCGGCGTGTTCGGGCAGCTGATGGACTGCCCCTACTGCCTGAGCCTGTGGGTCGCCGCACCATGGGCCGTCTGGATCGCCAACGGCCCGGCCGAATGGATCGCCGTGTGGCTCGCCACCTCCGGCGGCGCCTCACTGTTGGAACGCTTGAGCCCTGAGCCTTGAGCCTTGAGCCGAAAGGAACACCTATGTCCTGTTGTGGCCAGCGGCGTCGTGAATTCGCGCATCCGTCAGTCGCCGCCTCATCACAGGCGGCTCCGAGAGGCTACGGCGCCACGGCTGTCCGTGGCGTACTCACCGGCGGCGTCGGCCTGCGTTACCGCGGGCTCGGTCCGTTCACGCAGCGAAGCCCGCGCACGGGACGGCTCTACGCGTGCGGCGGCACCGGCGCCGCCTTGCAGGTGGATGAGGCCGACGTCGACTCGTTGCTGAGAACGCGGCTGTTCACGCGGGCGTAAGCGGGCCGTCGAGCACGCCGCGGATGATCTCGTACAGCCTCGCGGCCTCGATCGGCTTCGACAGGTAGTCGTCCATCCCGGCGGCCAGACAGCGCTCCCGATCTTCCTTGAGCGCGTGCGCCGTAAGCGCCACGACGGGCGTGTGCCGCCGGGTGGGCTCTTCGATGGCGCGGATCGCGGCAAACGCCTCGAACCCGTCCATTTCCGGCATCTGGATGTCCATGAGCACGAGGTCGAACCGCTCGCGCTGAAACGCGTCCACCCCTTCACGGCCGTTGGACGCCACCACCACGTCGAAGCCGCGGCGCTCCAGCAGCGACGCGGCCACCATCTGGTTCACCGCGTTGTCTTCGACCAGCAGGACGCGGACCCGTGCGGTCGATGGCGCTCCACCCGTGTCGCTCGCGGCGCGCGGGCGCGGGGCGGCCTCCGGGAGCGACGGGGTCGTCGCGAGACGCGCGGCCCGGACCGCCTGCTCCAGGTCCTGACGGCGCACCGGCTTGTGCACGTGCACCGGCGCCTGCCCGGCGTGCGGATGCGCCGACACCAGGGCCAGTTCCGCCGAGGTCAGCATCAACACGGCCGGCGGCAGCTCCAGGCCTCGGCGCTGCGCCTCGTGCAGCACGTCGAGACCGTTCCGCTGCGGCATCTGGAAATCGATCAGGACCAGATCGAACGGATCGACGCCCTGCGCGGCCAGGCACGCGATCGCCTCTTCGCCCGAAGATGCAAGCGACACGCGGGCGCCATGCCGCACCGCGAGCGCCTCGAGCGCGGACCGCGCCGGCTGGCTGTCGTCCGCGACGAGCAGACGGAGCCCCGCGAGCTCGCTCGCGGTCACGTCCACCGCGTCGCGCATCCCGGTCACGGGCACGACCGCGCGAAACGTCGAGCCGCGCCCTTCCACGCTGTCGACCGAGAGGCGCCCGCCCATCAGCTCCACCAGGCGCGACGAGATCGTGAGCCCGAGCCCAGTGCCTCCGAAGCGGCGCGACGTCGAGCCGTCCGCCTGCGTGAAGGGATCGAAGATGGCTGCCAGCCGGTCCGGCGCGATGCCGATGCCGGTGTCTTCCACCGTGAACTCGACGGCGGCGTGATCGTCGCCGCCTGCCGCTTCGATCAGCTGCGTGCGGAGCGTCACGCCGCCGCGCTCGGTGAATTTCACGGCGTTACCGAGCAGGTTCACGAGGACCTGCCGCAGCCGGTGCGGATCGAGCCGCACGTGCGACGGGACCGACGGGCCGTGCACCGCGGACATTTCGAGCGACTTCTGGTGCGCCGCCAGCGCCATCGACCGCACGACCTCGTCGAGGAACGCCTCGAGGTCCACGTCTTCCGGCTCGATGAACATGCGGCCCGCCTCGATTTTCGAGAAGTCGAGAATCTCGTTGATGATGCCGATGAGGCTCTGCGCCGAACCGGCCGCAATCGACAGATACTCGCGCTGCTCCGGCGTGAGGTCGGTCTCGAGCACGAGCGACGTCATGCCGATCACGCCGTTCAGCGGCGTGCGCAGCTCGTGGCTCATGTTGGCCACGAATTCGCTCTTGGCGCGGCTGGCGTCTTCCGCCCGCTGTTTGGCCGTTTGCAGCTCGCGCGTGCGCTCCGCCACCTGCTGCTCGAGCGTTTCGCGGTGGCAGGCCAGCTCGGCGTCGCGAAGCTCGATCTCGGTCAGCATGGCGTTGAAGCCGGCCGACAGGCGTCCGATTTCGTCGTCGCGTTCGGCATCCTCCACGCGGATGCTGTAGTCGCGGCCGTTCCGCACACGGGCCATGGCGTCCGAGAGCCGCTGGAGCGGCGTGACGATCGCGCGCTGCATGCGCGCCGACAGCAGCACCGCGAGGCCCATCGACAGCATGAACGCGACCACGCCGATCAGCAGCACACGCCGCGTCGAGGCGTACAGCTCGTCGAGGCTGGCCTCGACATACACGGTCCCGATGCGCGACCCGTTGTGCATCACGGCGCGCGTGGCGCCGAACACGCCGTCGTGCTCCCCCACGGTCAGCGTCTCGGCCCCTGCCGCCGGCACGCGGCCGTTGCGCGCGTAATACGCGACGCGGGTCCCGAGCAGGTTGTAGACCGCGGCCGCGGACACGTTGCGCCGGTAGCGCAGCGACTCGAGCGTCTCCTGCGCGTTGTTCTGGTCGTCGAAGAGGACGGCCGCCGCCGTGTTGGCGCTCATCAGATCGGCAAGCGTGCCGGTGTCGGCGCGCAGCGCGCGGCGGAAGGCGATGCTTTCCGACAGGGCGATGCTGCCGAGGGCGAGCGACAGCGCGAGCGCGCTCGCACAAACCGTGATCAGGGTCAGGTGCCGGCCGACGCTCGACTCACGCGGGGAAACCAAGGGAACCACGACATCTTCCAATCGGCTGCCGCTTCGAGGCCCTTCAGCCTCGGCCGTTTTGGCCGATTCAGTACCGCCA
>DASTCJ010000047.1:0-68111 GCA_035605575.1 Candidatus Methylomirabilota bacterium | reverse complement strand
GCAGATGGCGTTGGCGGCCAGCGCAATGACCGAGACCCCGGTCATCACCTCCGCCGCAGGCGTGGCGCCGCGCAGGATCTTCATGATGCAGAGCACGACAACGAGCACGCGCCGCTGACGCTGGGGAACCACCCGGATCTCGCAGCAGTCCTGCATCGAGACGATTATCTTGCCACGCTCGGCGCGACGGCGCGCCCTGTCGAGCCTCCAAGGTCTCGCGGATTTCGTCACCCCGGCGATGGCGGATGCGACAAAGGCTGCGGCGAATCGGCAAGCTCGCTGGGACAATGGCGCGTGCGGATCTTCGATCGGAAGTTCGGCGCTGATTTTCTCTCCACGGTCCCGGCTGAGCCAGGCATTTATCGATTGCACGACGCCGCGGGCGCGGTGATCTACGTCGGCAAGGCTCGCAACCTTCGCCGCCGCCTGGCGCAATACCGGGCGGTCGGTCGGACGAAGCAGGGTCGCAAGCGCCGGGCGCTGGTGCGATCGGCCGACCGCATCGACTGGCAGGTTTGCGCCTCGGAGCTGGAAGCGTCGCTCACCGAGGTCGAGCTGATCCAGACCCTGCGCCCGAGGCGCAATATCGCCGCGGCGTTTTCATTCCTGTATCCGTTCATCGGGATCCAGGTCGACGGCCGGGAGACACGGTTCTGTCTCACGACGTCGCCGGAGGCATTCGCGGCGTTCGACGTCCATGGCGCCTTTCGCTCGCGTGAGATCACCGGCGAGGCGTTCTTCGCGCTCATGCGTCTGCTGCGGCTGGTCGCGCACCCGGCCACGCGGCGCCGACGTGAGCGCCTCAGCGTGCCGCGCTACTCGCACGTCTACACGTTCCGTCGATTCCCGCGCGACTGGCCCGAGCGGTGGAACGCTCTGCTGCGTGGTGCCTCACGTGCGGCACTCGAGGAGCTATCACTGCGGCTGCTCGACCATGCCGCGGCACGCGCCCGCGGCGCCGCCATCGAAGCCGACCTTCGCGCGCTGGAGCGCTTCTTCGACGCGGAGGCATCGCCGCTCGCCGCGGCGATCGCGGCGACCAGCTACGTGGGCTACCCCGTGCCGCAGCGAGATCGCGACGCGCTTTTCCTGCGGTACCGGAACCGTGGCTGCGCAGTGGAACAGGCACCGCCGCCCGGGCGAAAGACGTCGTTTTCTTGACAGACGGACGGCCGGTGCGATGTCATGGTCGCCATGCCCGACTCGAGCGCGTTCCTGAAAGGTCGACAGCCGTGTCTCGCATTCCAGCAGGACAAGCTCAATCGACCGAGGAGCTGTCCGCGCTGCGAGCGCATCGTGCAGTGGTGTCGAAGCTGTCTGCGGACGCACCACGCCGGAGGGTGGGAGACCTGTGCCGGTCATAAGACGATCTAGTCACCGGGGCCACGGTGGCGATCCCCCGCCGCTCCGGATCCCCGATCTGCACGGGCTCACCATCCTGGTCGTCGATGACAACGACGACGCTCTGGAGATCCTCAGCACCTTCCTGCAGGCGTGCGGTGCCGAGACGCTCAGCGCACGATCCGCGATCGGCGCCATGGCATACGTCGACACGACCCCGAAGCTGGACGCGGTCGTGACGGACATTTCGATGCCACACATGGACGGTGTCGAGTTCGTCGGCAAGCTGCGTGACCATCCGTCGGGTCGCGGCGTGCCCGTAATCGGACTCACCGGATTCTACGAGCGCTATGTCAATGCCAACGTTTTCGATGCCTTCATGCAGAAGCCCGTCGATCTCGACGATCTCGGTGCCGTGATCCGATCGCTGCTCGGCCGTTAGCGTCCGCGCCGACGCATTCAAAAACGGCTTCTACGCGCGCGCGCGACCGCTCCACGGCGCGCGGCGACCGCATGACGGCGAGGGTCACGACGCCGGACGCAAGGGTCATGGCGGCGACGAGATGGATGGCGGCGCCGATGCTGAGCGCATCCGCGACAGCGCCGGAGAGCAACGCGCCGATCGCGTAGCCGAGATCCCGCCAGAACCGATACACGCCGAGACTCGACGCCCGCCATGCCGGATGCGCGTGGTCGGCAATTGCCGCCAGCAGCGTCGGGTAGACCATCGCCGTGCCGGCGCCCTGCAGGACAGCGGCGACGAGCCAGGCGTTATATTCGGGCACGAGCACGGTCAGCCATATGCCGATCGCCTGCACGATCATGCCTCCCGCGATGAGGCCGCGCCGTCCGAGACGATCCGAGAGCGGCCCCGTGGCGACTTGCAGCACTCCCCACGTGAGCGGGTACGCCGCCTTGATGACGCCGATGAGCGCCACTGGTAATCCATGCGCGGCGAAGAACAGCGGGAACAACCCCCACGACATTCCGTCGTTGAGGTTGTTCACCAGGCCGGCCTGGCAGGCGGCGAAGAGACTCACGTTGCCGATCGTCGTGACATGAAAGATACGAGCCATCCTGGGCGTAGCGGCGGCCGAGGGGAGCGCGGCTGCGCTCGCCTCCACGGCGACGTGATCGCGCGTCTCGCGGACCGCCAACACTGACAGCACGAGACCGGCGACGGCGATACCGATGCCGAGATAGAACGGGTATGGCCGCAGTCCCCACTGCCCGGCGATGAAGCCAGTGACCCACGAGACGACGCCCACCGCGACGTAGCCCGCGAACTCGTTGAGGCCAAGCGCGAGCCCTCGCCGGCGCGGGCCCACAAGGTCGACCTTCATGACGACCGTCATCGACCAGGCGAGCGCCTGATTGGCGCCCAGCAGCACGTTCGCGAGGTCGATCCACCACCAGGCCGGCGCAAAGATGAGGAGAAACGGGACCGGCAAGGCAAACAGCCAGCCGACGACCAGGATTGGCTTGCGACCGAGCCGATCGGACAGCCGCGCTGCAACGAGGTTGAGCACGGCCTTGGTGACCCCGAAGCTCACGATGAACGACGTGATCGCGGTTTTCGACGTGAGCCCGAACTCCTGCTCGCCGAGCAGCGGCAACACGGTGCGCTCGAGCCCGACCATCGCGCCCACGAACGCGTTCAGGCCGACGAGCAGCGAGAACTGGCGGAGGTTCGCTCGCAGCCCGAGCCGCGGCGTCACGTCGTCAAGCCGAGGTTGATCCGTCGGTTCTCGGCGAATTGTGGCGGCTGAGGCGGCAGGTCGCTCAGGACGAACCGAACGAACTCCTCGCGGCGGCCATATTGCAGCGCCGGGTTGAACCGTCGCTCGAAGCCGACCGTCGAGCCAGGCTTGCCGCTCAGCCCCTTGCCGCAGGCGGCGCCGCCAAAGTGCGCCGGGTAGACCTCGAGATGATCCGGCAGGGTCAGCAGCCGCCCGCGAAGGCTGTCGTACAGCTGCTCGGCGAGCCCCCGTTCCGCACCGCTACCGAGGAGGTCCGGACGGCCGACGCCGCCCGAAAACAGCGTGTCGCCGGTGAGGACGAACCACGGCTCCGGGGCGCGCGTTGCATCGGTCACCAAGAGCGAGACACCGTCCGGGGTGTGCCCGGGGGTGGCGATGACGTCAACGCCAACGTTTCCGAGGGCGAGCCGATCCTCGTCGGCAAGCTCGGTATGCGGGAATCGCGCGCCGGCCGCCTGGTGCATGAAGATCGCCGCACCGGTGGCTTCGGCGAGCCGGCGGGCGCCGGAGACGTGATCCGCCTGCACGTGGCTCTCGATGATGTGAGTGACGCGCAGCTTCTTTTGTGCCGCCGCTTCGAGGTAGGGCGCGATGTCGTGCTGTGGATCCACCACAGCGCAGCTGCCTGCGCCACTTCAGCCGAGCAGGTAGCTGGCGCAACCCGTCTGCGGCGAGAGAAACTGCCGGAAGATCATGGGACACCTCCTGGCCTCTTGTCATACGGCGGCAATGCATATAGGGTCCAATCAATCGTTCAAATCGCAGCGGTAGATAAAGACCTATGACGATCCGGCAGCTGGAAGTGTTCCTCGCCATCGCACATGCGCAGAGCTTCAGCCGCGCTGCCGAGCGCATTCATCTGTCACAGCCGACGCTCTCCGAGCACATGAAAGAGCTCGAGGAGGAGCTGGGCGTGTCGCTCTTCATCCGACACAGCCGCTCCGTGTCGTTGACGGAGCCGGGCCGAGTGTTCGAGGACTATGCCACCCGCGTCGTGGCCACGCTGGCGGCCGGCCGCCATGCCATCGCCGAGCTCGACGGCCGGAAGCGCGGCTCGCTCGTCGTGGGCGCGAGCACGACGCCGGGCACATATGTCTTGCCGGCGCGGATCGCCAAGTTTCGCGAGCAGTATCCGGGCATCACGGTGGCGTTGCGGATCGCCAATTCGCGGGCGGTGCAGGAACGCGTCCGGGATGGCGAAGTCGATCTGGCCGTGATCGGCGGCCACGTCCTGGGGCCCAGCGAGCGATGCGTCGCCGCGGGAATCCTCGACGAGCTCGAGCTGATCGTGCCGCCGGACCATCCGGTGAAGGCGGCGTCGCTCACACCGGCGAAACTCGGGCGGGAGCGCTTGCTGATCCGGGAAGAAGGCTCGGCCACCCGGCAGGCAACCGAGCGTGCCCTGCGGGAGGCCGGCGTGACGCTGCGACCCGCGATGGAGCTGGACCACACGGAGACAATCAAGCGTGCGGTCATGGCCGGGCTCGGCGTCGCGTTCGTGTCGCGGTATGCGGTCGAAGACGAAGTCCGGTCAGGGCGTCTGCGCGTACTGGCGGTGCAGCGGATGAAGATCCGGCGACACTTTCACGTGATCTACGACGAGCGCCGCCCGTTGAGCGCCAGCGCGCGTGCCTTCACCGCGTTTCTCGAAGCCAGCGATCAGACGCCCCGTCCCTCACGACGAACGTGAACCGCGCGCGCTCGCCGAGCCATTCCGCCACGAGCCGCTCACCCGTCAACGACGAGCGACGGCAGCGCGGGCTGACACCGGGCGGTCACCGACAAGGTCGGCCGGCCGCAGCCACACGAAGGCCAGCGCTCCCAGCACGAGCGCGATCGTGACGTGGCCGAACGCGAGTCCCCATCCGAGCACGCTCGCGTCGCCGAGCGCGTCCAGAGTCACGCCGAGAACCAGCGGGCCGAGGAAACCGCCGGCGTAGCCGAGCGTCGAGTGGACCGCGAGTGTCGCGCCGCGGCGGCCCGGCTCCGCGCTGCCGGCGCTGCCGGCGGTGAGGGACGACGAGTCCGACCAGATCGCCATCGCGTACAGCAGCACGAGAACGGCCGCCCCGGCGTACGGCAACACCGCGCTGAAGCCGATCACGGCGGCGAACGCGGCGGACGTGAGCATGGTGACGAGGACGAAACGGCGGCGGCCGAGTCGAATCGACAGCTCATTGCCCCAGACGCTCGCGGCGACGCCGACGAGGCCCATCAGGCTCGCCACGGTGGCGGGGGCGCATGGCGTCCACGTGCCAGGCGTCTGTGCCGCTACGAACGCGAGAAAGGCGACAACCCAGCCGCGCAGCGCCGACATCTCCCAGGTATGCACGCAATAGGCGATCGAATAGGCGAGCGCGGAGCGGTTGCGCAGGATGGGTCGGAAGTCGAGCAAGGAGCCGCGAGCACCGATCGCCGGCTTGACGGCGAGCGACGGCACGCCAATGAGCACGAGCACGAACGCGAGTGCCGCGCCAAGCGCACCGGGCACGAGGGCCCATTGCCAGCCCAGCCAACCGTTCACCACGCCGGCGACGCCGAAGGAGAGCGCGCCACTGACTCCAACAGCCGCGGCATGTGCAGCGACCGCTCTCGATTGCTGCCGGCCCTCCGTGAGATCGCTCAACGCTTTGAGACCAGGCATGTACGTGCCGGCCCACCCGGCACCCATCAGCGCCCGGAACGCGAGGGCCGACCAGAAGCCTGTTGTCACCCAGGCAAATCCGACGAACGCGGCGGCCGTCATCGCGACGCAGCCGAGATAGATCCGCTTGGCATCGATGCGATCCGTGAGCGACGCCAGCAGCGGGACGGCAATGGTGTACGCCGCATAGTAAATCCCGGTGATCCAACCCGCCTCGGTGTTACTGAGCGACCACACGGCGATGAGCGTCGGCAGCAACGCGGCGACGCTGAAGGCGCCGATCTGAGCGCAGGCCTGCGCGGCGCACATTGCGACGACGCCCCGGCGCCGCCGCGCCGCCGGACCGGTCACAGCAGCCGTTCGACGATCACGCAGTCACGCCACGCGCCCTCCAGCTTGCCATGGCGCTCGTACACGCCGACGACGCGGAATCCGCAACGCGCGTGTAGCGCGAGGCTCGCCGTGTTCTCCGGAAAGATGCGCGAGACGAGCTTCCAGAAACCGCGTTCGGCATACGCCCGACACAGCGCGTCGAGCACGATCCGGCCGGCGCCGTTCCGGCGGGCGGATCGCGCGACGTACACCGAGTGCTCGGCGACGCCGGCATACGCGGGGCGAGCGCGATATGCGCCGGCGCTCGCCCAGGCGATGAGCTCACCGTGGTTTTCCGCGACCACCGTCGGAAAGCGGTCGCCCTTGTCCGCCAGCTGCCTGGCGATCTGGTCGGGTGTTCGCGGCTCGGTCTCGAACGTCGCCACTCGGTCCTCGATGCCTTCGTTGTAGATCGCCGCGATCGCGGCGGCGTCGGCGAGGGCTGCCAGCCGCGTCGTGACCTCCCCGCCATCGCTCCTCACCGGGCGCCTCCGGCGAATCCAGCCGCCGCCGCCGGCTGCGCGGCGACCGCGGCCCGGTGCTTCTCGTACCACCGGGACATCAGCTCCATCGCGAGCCACGCCGCCGAGCACCCGAGGAGCAGCGACACACGGCCGACGCCCCATCCCCACCGATCCACGATCCAGGTGAAGACCGTCGGCGCTGCGGCATTCACGAGCAGCACCGGTGTCGCGATGACTCCGAGCACGGAGCCATACCCGTTCGCGCCGAACAGCGCGAGCGGCACCGCGCCCCGCACGATGCTGATCACGCCCTGCGAGGCTCCCATCAGCAGCGTGAACGAGACGGCCAGCGGAAGGCCGCCGGCGCCCGCCACGAGCAGCAACAACGCCGGAGGCAAGATTCCGATTGCGATGCGGCCGACGGTCATCGCGCGCAAGTGGCGGCCGAACACGATCTCGACCACGCGCCCACCGAACTGTGCAAAGCCCTTCAGCGATGCCACCCACACCGCCGCCGCCGTCGCCAGTCCCGCCGCCTCGAGCAAGGTGACGAGCTGCACGGAGACGACGCCGAACACATACGCATTCAGCGACATGATCAGCGTGAATAGCGCGATGGCGAGCGACCGGACGCGACCTTCCAGGGGCGGCCCTTCGGGAGATTGTCGGCCGCGTCCGGTGGCGACGGCTGCATGCTCATCCGATTCCCGGCGTCCGAGTCCGAACCAGTGCAGCGGCAGACAGACGACCAGATTGATGACGGCGAATAGCACGAGCGTCTGACGCCAGCCGACATGCTCTTCGAGCGCATGCCCGACTACCCAGAACACCGACGACGCGAACGCGCCGAACAGGGTCAAGTACGAGATGGCCATGCGCCCGCGCGACGGCGCGACCTGCACGAGCGCCGCAAATGCCGCATCGTAGAGGCACAGTCGCATGCCGAGGCCGAGGAACGCCCAGATCGCCAGGTAGGCGGCGTGGCTGTGGACGTGGGCAAGGCCGAACAGCCCCGCTGACACGAACAGTGTGCCGAGAGTCATTACCGCACGTCCGCCGTGCCGGTCGATCATCCGCCCGACCGTGCTCGACACGAGCCCCATCGCGAGCACGGCGACGGTGAAGCCGAGGAAAACGAATCCGCGGCTCCAGCCTGTATCCCGGCTGATCGGAATCGCAAGCACACCGAGACAGTAGTAGCTGGTGCCCCAGGCGGTAATCTGCGTGATCCCGAGCGCGACCACGGCTGCGGTCATCGGGTCGGTGAGACGCTTGCGCCAACTGACGCCGGTGCCGAGCTTCGACACGGTGACGCGTACGTTCACGGGGGCCCGCCCTCTTTTCTAGCGGCGTGCCGGCGCCGACATCGTCGTGGCGACGACCACGGGGCCGGTACCGCCGTCGCTCCTGTCAGCAGCAGGCGGTGAGCAGCCTCACCAGTTCGGTCACCATGTCGGGCTTGGGCGAGTAGTAGATGAAGGTGCCCTCGCGGCGACTCTGTACGAGATCCGCGCGGCGCAGCAAGTCCAGATGATGGGAGAGCGTCGGTCCGGGAATCTCGAGCTCGCCCTGAATCTCGCCTACCGGCACTTCCGCTTTCTGGCGAACGAGAAAGAAGAAGACCTGCAGGCGCGTCGGATGTGCAAGCGCCTTGAACGCCTCGACGTGCCGATCCGTGGCCTGCAGTCGTGCCGGCACCGGGATGGTCTTCATATTTCGCACTCTATGGAAATATGGAACCGCCGTCAACCGCGGCCGTCGCGCGTCCTCTTCGGAGCGCTGTCGCTCGACCGAGCGGGATGTCGTCGGATATCGACGGCAAGGTTCTCGGACGGTTCGAGGTATGCACGCCCTTCTCTATCGATGCGCTTCATGACGTGAGCCAGCAGCTGCGCGCGGCTGCCGACACCGAAATGGCGATAGAGGGCGGTCACGTACTGGTGCACGGTTGCGTGGCTCAGACCGAGACGAGCGGCGACCTGCTTTTCGCTGTCGCCTTCGAGCAGACACGTGAGCGTCTGCCCCAGTCGCCGGGAAAGACGCGGTGGCGTCGGCTCGGTCGCGCTGACGAGCGCGTGTCCGATCAAGCGCCCGAGCTCTTCGTGGAAGAACTTCAGCAGCCGCCGTTCCCGCGCGGAGAATTCGCGCTCTCCCGGCGCGCGCAGGATGGCGATGACGCTCACGATACCCGCCTCCGAGGTCTGAAATATGGACGTCAGCTGGTCGTCAATGTCGATCGGGCGACGGTACTCGTCCCAAGCACGTGACCGGTACCAGCGACGATCGGAGACGAGCTCGCGCCGGGTCCGAACGACCAGACCGCCAGGAAGCTGCCGCATTTCCTGAAAGATGGGATCGGCACCGGGGCCCAGGTCGCGCATGTACGCCACGTAGAGCTCGTGGGCGCGTGAATCGAGCCCGACGTCGACGGCAAACGTCGGTTCGATGTCGCGATGCGGCCGGATCCATCGTCCCTCCCCGCCCGTGGCCGCGCGGGCGCCGAGGAGCCGGCACAGCCCTTCGAGCATCCGTCGATGCCAGAGGACGGGGTCGCCGCCTACGTCGCGGCAATCTCCTATCAGCCTGTAGGCATCTCGTACGTCGTGGAAGCGCAGTAGGTCGGACTTCGTCATCGCACCGCCGTTGCTGTCTTCTCGACGAAGTTGGGTCGTTCCGCAATCGTAGAGTGCTGGCCCCGTGACAGTCAACTCGAGAGAGCGCGAATCGCAGACGGCCGCGGAGCGACGGAAGCTGCCTCGCGCGCGGCGGCTTACAGGGATCGCAGAAATGCGATGAGGTCGGCCGTCTGCTGTTGGCTCAGGCTCAGGCCGAAGCGGTTGTCGTAGAAGTTCACGACATCGGCCAGCGTGGCCGCGGAGCCATTGTGGAAGTAAGGCGCCCGCCCGGCGAGGCCGCGCAGGATGGGCCCCTTGAAGCGGCCGACGTCCTTCCACCTGCCGGTGATGAGCGCCCGACCGGGATCGGTCACGACTTTGATCTCGCCGCTCTGCTTCTTCCGCAGCGTGTAGACGGGCAAGTCGCCGACGGCAAGACCGAATGTGTTGTGCACGCCGTCGCCTCCGTCGGCGACCGACACGGGAGGAGCCGCGATGCCGATGTCGAGCGGCGCCGGGACCGAGTGATCTCCCGCATGTGGCGTGTCATGGCAGGTGGTGCAGCTTCCGACGATGACGGGCACGCCAAACTCGTCGTTGAGGCCGGACACGTCGGAAATGGGAATCGCCAACGTGTTGAACAGCGCCTGTCCACGCGCCACCGCCGCGCGGGCGACGTTCCGACCGTCGCCCTTGAGCGCCGCCCACGCATCGTATTCAGTGAACACGATCGGATCGAAATTCGCCGCGGCCGGATTGCAATTGGCACCGCTGGCGTCGCAGCCGAGCGGATCGTTCATGCCGAACGTGAACGGACGTTTCGACAGCGCGTCCGGCCCGCCGTGCGCACCACTGGCGATGAGGGACCCCGCCTTCTGGTCGAAAACCTGCGCAGTGAACAGCCCCATCTCGTACGCGAAGATCGCATCACGTATGGCGGGATCCAGCTCTACGGGCGCCGCCGCATGGCCCTGGGTGGCACTGTTCGCCTGGTGTGCCAGATTCAAGTGCATCGCGGCGGCCGATCCGCTCTGGAGTGTCTCTCGTCCGTCCCACATCACGGCGGTCAAGAACGCCAGATTCGTGGACGGCAGCGGGCGTCGGAACAGTGACAGCTCGTTGCCGTTGGCGTTGTTGCCGGCATAGCCCGCCGGATCACTGACGGCGACGAGCTCGAATTCCGCGTCCGCCGGTATCGGCAACCCCACGCGGATCAATCCCTTGCTGAGTAGCAGGCTATAGGCGGCGCGCCGCGCGCGGACGGTGGACACGTCGGCCAGCGGAGAGTTCGAGCCATCGTTCGTTCGGAAGATCGGATCCATCCCGTCCGTTGCATCGAAGCGGGCGCGGATGCCGGCGGCACTGACGCTCATGTTCTCCGCGGGCTGGTGGCAGGTCACGCAGCGGCGGCCATTGACGCCGAGGTCTTGGAAGAACGGGTTGCTGTCGGCGACGACGGGCGAGCCGGCCACGCTGATGGTGCGGGCGCTCCCCGACTCGTTGTCCGTCGTGAACACCGAACCCTGCGGACCTGCAACATCAGCACCGCGCGCCAAAGGAGCGACGACCGCGGCACACAGAGCGGTCAATGTGACGCCGATTGCGATACGGCCCCGAGATGTACGCCTCTTCATCGGCCCTCCCGGCCCTGCGTGCGGCGGTCGAACGGCCTTCTGCGAAGGCGGCGCATACCGTAGCCGTGTACTGAAACCAGTCGCAATTCCTCTGAATAGAGGAAACCGAAGGGTAGATAGCGATGGCAGGTGATCGTCCTCGACCCGGATCGCGGAGTGGCGTGCAGCTCAGTCGTGAGGCCGCGTCGTCGAGGACGCCCGCTTCGTCGCCGCGCCGGACACGGGCACCAGCCCGGTATCGACCGGTGGCACCGGCGGTAGCCCCGTGACCTCGCGGATCTCTGCTTCGCTCAGCGTCTCCCGCGCGACGAGTGCGGTGGCCAGCGCGTCCAGCTGCTTGCGGTGCGCCGTGAGGAGCCGCTTGGCTTCCTCATGGCTCTCCGCGATGATCCGTCGCACTTCCGCGTCGATGGCTTCCGCGGTCTCCTCGCTGAACGGCTTTTCACCGCCATAGCCGCCATAGCCGCCATAGCCGTTCGGTCCGCTCAGGTACGGATTGTCGCGGGGCGCGAGCTGGACGAGGCCCAGTCGGTCGCTCATGCCCCACCGCGTGACCATCCGCCGCGCGAGGCCCGTGGCCTGCTCGATGTCGTTCTCGGCGCCTGTCGTCCTGGTTCCGTAGACGATCTCCTCGGCAGCGCGGCCGCCGAGCATGCCGATGATGCGCGCGCGCAGATACGATTCCGGATAGTTGTAGCGGTCGCTCTCGGGGCGCTGGTACGTCACGCCGAGCGCCTGCCCACGCGGGACGATGGTCACCCGGTTCACGGGATCGGCGCCGGGCACCACGAGACCGAGAATCGTATGTCCGCCCTCGTGATACGCGATGCGCTCCTTGTCCGCGCCACTGAGGATCAGCGGACGCTCCGGCCCGAGGACGATTTTCTCGAGGGCGTCGAGGAAGTCTTTCTGTCGGACGTCGTTCTGGTCGCGCCGCGCGGCGAGCAGCGCCGCCTCGTTCACCAGGTTCTTCAGGTCGGCGCCCGAGAACCCCGGCGTCGTGGCGGCCAGCTCACCCAGCCTGACGTCGCTCGCGAGCGGGACCTGACGCGTGTGGACCTCGAGAATGGCGGCGCGGCCAGCCTTGTCGGGCAGATTCACGACGACACGGCGATCGAAGCGGCCGGGTCGCAGCAGCGCCCTGTCCAGCACGTCGGGCTGATTCGTGGCGGCGAGGACGATGATTCCTTCCCGGCTGGAGAATCCGTCCATCTCCGTGAGGATCTGGTTGAGCGTCTGCTCCTGCTCGTTCGTGCCGGCGATCGCGATCTGTCCGCGCGCGCGCCCGATGGCGTCGAGCTCATCGATGAAGATGATCGCCGGCGCGTTCTCGCGCGCCTGCTTGAAGAGGTCGCGCACCCGGGCGGCACCGACGCCGACGATCATCTCCACGAACTCGGCGGCGCTCATCGAGAAGAACGGCACGCCCGCCTCACCGGCGACGGCCTTGGCCAGTAGCGTCTTGCCGGTGCCCGGCGCGCCGACGAGAAGCACCCCCTTGGGCGCAGTCCCGCCCAGACGCGTGTACTTCCGCGGGTCCTTGAGGAAGTCGACGATCTCGACCAGCTCGTTCTCCGCCTCGTCGATGCCGGCGACGTCGTTGAACGTGACCTTCGTCTGCGTCTCCGTGTCGTACCGGCGCGCCTTGCTCTTGCCGATGCCCATGAGCCCGCCGCCGAAGCCGCCGCCCTGCTGCGCTCGACGGAACATCCACACGTAGAACCCGATCAAGAGCAAGGCGGGGCCAAAGCCGAACAGGAGCGTGCTCCACGGGCTACTCTCCTCCTCGATCGGTCGGGCGCTGATCTCGACGTGATGCTCGATCAAGAACGCCTCGAAGCCGGCATCGACGAACGTGGGCAGCGTCGTCTCGAAGGTCACCGCCGTCTTCGGCACGGGGCGCGGACGGCGCTCGTTGCCCGGCGGCGACTGGCCTTTCTGGCCGGCGTCCGGGCTGGCCGGCGGATAGGTCACCGCCGTCTTGAAGCGGCCCTTGATCGTGTCGCCGCGGCTGTAGATCGACTGGACGTTGCCCTTGGTGACTTCGTCCTTGAACACCGTATACGGAATCGTCACCGACGGCTCGGCGCCGGGCATGAGCATCCGCACAAAGAAGTAGTTCACGATCATCGCGATGACGAACCAGACCCACGTCCGCCGTGGTGGAAGCCGTCCGCGGTCGTTCGCTGGCTGTCTGGCGACCGTCATGCTCGGACCGCGAGCTCGCGTTCCATCCTCAACTCGGCTTCGAGGCTTTCGCGGTCGCGAGACACGCTGGCGACGGCGAGCACGCGCCCGGCGCCCACGTAGCGGAGAACAGCATCGCGCCGCTCGAGACTGCCGTCGATCTGAATGCTGTCCCATCGCTCGGCGTGACCGACGTAGTTGATCGACACGTCGTAGTGCTGGCTCCAGAAGAATGGGACGTCGGTGAACGGCGCGCGGTCGCCGAGCATGGTCCGCGCCACCGCCTGCCCTTGCCGCTGGGCCACGACCCAATGCTCGACCCTGATGAGCCCACCGCCGCGCGGGTCGGGCCAGCGCGCGGAATCGCCGATCGCGTAGAGCCGCGGCGCGGTCGTCGCGAGCGTCGCATCCACGACGATGCCCTTGTCGGTGCGGAGTCCGGCCCGCTCAGCGAGGGTGGTCGCCGGCCGGACGCCGACGCCCGCCACGACGAAGTCGGCGGCAAGGCACTCGCCCCCATCGAGGACGACGGCGCCCGGCGCCAGGGCCTTCGCGGCGTGGCCGAGGTGAAAGACGACGCCGTGAGCCTCGTGGAGGGTGCGGATGAAGTCGCCGAGCTCTGGCCCGAGGACGCGCTCGAGCGGCCGTGTGGCGGGCGCCGCCACGTGGACGTTTACGTTGCGCGCACGAAGCGCCGCCGCGACCTCGAGTCCGATGAAGCTGGCACCCAGCACGACGGCGTTGCCTCCGCGCTTCGCCGCCTCGATGATGGCGCGGCTGTCGTCGAGGGTGCGCAGATAGTAAACCGGCGGACCGGCGGCGCCGGACAGCGCCAGCCGCACCGCGTCAGCACCGGTGGCGAGCACGAGCGCGTCGAACTCACGCGTCGAGCCGTCCTCGAAGGTGAGGCGCCTGCGACGGGCGTCGACCTCCCTGACCGTCCGACCGAGCAGGAGCTCGACGCCGCGATCGTCGTAGTACGTCCGGGGATGCAGCGGGATCCAGTCTTCCGACGCGGTGCCCGCGAGATAGTCCTTCGAGAGATTGGGCCGATCGTACGGGGCGTGGGAATCGCGATCGATCAGCGTGATGGCACCTTCGAATCCGAGGTGCCGCAGCTCCTCGGCCGCGCTGTTGCCGGCAGCGCCGCCGCCGACGATGCCGACCGAGCGTGGCGCCTCCGTGCGCGACGCGCGCCGCCGCACGCTCCCGGGGTGCTGGCGACGGCCGCGGACGAAGACCGAATCGCCGCGCTGCTCGACCTCGTAGCTCGCAACCGGATTGAGCGCCGGCGTGCGCAGCGCCTCGCCGCTGCGAAGGCTGAAACACGCGTGATGCCACGGGCATCGGACGGTGTCATCCACCACGAGGCCCTCGGCCAGCGGGCCACCGTAGTGGCTGCACGTCGCCCCGATCGAGAGGACGTCGTCACCGTGCTTCACGACGATGACCGAGTCGTCATCGACATGGCCGAGCAGCGGGACGCCGTCCGTCAGCGAGCTCAGCGGCACACCGAGCGTCAAGTCCGGTCCGGGCGCCGGCGTCGAGTCGTTGCTCATGTCGAGTACCCCACCGTGAAGCGATGAACGTTATGCGAGGCGACGCTCGAACTGTAGCGCCGTTGCGGCTCGCCGGCAACGAAGCGACCGACCGCTTGGCGCGGGCGATCATCAAAAGCTTTGGTCGCGCCGGGGTGGAATGAGACAGTGACGTCGCGCGGTCGAGCGCAAATTTTCGCGGAGGTGACGAATGGCCGGTAAGAAGGCCTTTGGCGGCTACGCACTGAAGTTCAACGGCCGGACAGAGTCACTCGAGTCGGTCATGGGTGGTAAGCCGATCGGACCTGCAGAGATGACGAAGAAGCTCTGGACGTACATCAAGAAACACAGGCTCGCCGTAAAGTAGCGTTCCGAGCCGAGCGGAGCGCGTGGTCGCGCTCCGCTCGGGCCGCTCTCGTACCGCGCCGGCGTGTCCGGACATTTCAGCTAAAAACTTCGGTGGGACCGTGAATTGTCCGGGCTATCTTCGGTATGTGCGTACGGCGGCGAACCGCATCGGCCCCGTCGTCGTCTTCGCGTTCGGCCTGCTGACGGCTGTCCTCGTGGTGCTCTCGCTGCCCTGGCCCGTCGTGCTCGACGCCCCCGTATTCCACTATGTCGCCTGGCGGATGAGCGAGGGCGACGTCCTCTATCGCGACATCCACGACCTGAACGTGCCGGGGCCATACCTCGTGCACCTGGCCTTGCTGCGCACGCTCGGTCCGGGTGAAGCGGCGTGGCGCGCCTTCGACCTGGGCTGGCTGGCGGCGACGGCCGGCGCCCTCGGCTGGCTGGCCGCGCGGTGGGGGGGGCTCGCCGGCGCTGGCGCCGGCCTCGCGTTCGCGGCCTATCACGTGGCGGGCGGCGCGTGGCAGGCAGGGCAGAAGGATTTCTTGATGTGTCTGTTGCTCGTCGCGGCAGCCATCGGCGTGGTGCGCTGGCTCGAGCAGCGCGGCGGAGCGTGGAGCCTCGCCGGCGCCGGGCTCGCGCTGGGCGCGGCGTTCAGCTTCAAGCCTCTCACCGCGTTGTTCACCGGAGCGCTTGGCCTGCTGGTCGTCGTCGTCGCCGTTCGGCGCCGCGACGCCGCCGGCGCGGCCCGAGCGGTCGGTGCGTATGTCGGCGCCGCCGCCGCCGTGCCCGCCGCGCTCGTGATCTGGCTCGCGGTCTCGGGGGGCCTCGGGCCGTGGGCCGACATTACGTTCGGCTACGGCCTGCCGGTCTATGCCCACCTCGGGCGCTCGGCGCCGTGGCTCGGTCACCGCTGGCTTGGATGGATTCCGCTGGGCCTCGGTGCCAGCGGAGCGCTCGCGGCTGCGATCCAGAGCCGTCGGGCCGATGCGCGCCATCTCGTGGCGGCCATCGGCGTCGGCTGGGGAATCGTGCACTACATCATGCAAGGCAAGGGCGCGGAATACCACCTCCATCCGGTCGCAGCGTTCGCCGGCCTGCTCGCCTTCTCGATCTTTGCGCCGGCTCTCGTGACCCGCCGGCCCTGGCTGACTGTCTCCGTCGGCGTGGCGCTGCTGGCCGCGCTCGTGCTCGTGACGACCAAGGGGCTCGAAGCCTCCAATGCGCCGTGGATGTGGGACGAGGAGCGTCGTGTTCGCGTGCTCACAGAGGACCTCGGCCGGCGTCTGAGCCCGGGTGACACCGTGCAGGTGCTCGATGTGTCGGACGGCGCGCTTCACGCGCTGCTGCGCCTCGGCGTCCGACAGCCCACGCGCTACATCATGGATTACTCGTTCTTCCACGAGGTCCACCGTCCCGTCGTCCGAGCCATGCGCGCGGAGTTCATGGCGGCGCTCGAGGCCGCGCCACCGCGCTTCATCGTGCTCATGCGGGGCGCCGGGCCCGGGAGCGGCTACGACCGCATCACGCGCTTTCCCGAGCTGGCCGAGTTGCTTGCGCGCCGCTACGACGGCATCGAGACTCGCGATGGATACCGTCTGTACACGAGGCGGGCAGGCACCTGAAGCCGGTCGCAAGTTGCTCGCTCCATGAGCACCACCGCACGCGGGGCAACTGTGGGAAAAACACTTCACGGATTGTGGGAAGCGACGCCTTCGCGCTATGACAGGCGAGTCGATGAAAGTAGCTTGCCTTGGATGATGTTTCCCTGGCCGGTCTACGTATTGTCGTCGTCGAGGACGACGATGACGGCCGGTATACCATCGTTAAACTCCTCGAGATGTCGGGGGCCTCTGTGGCCGGCGTCGACAATGCCGATCACGGACTGCGCGTGATCCGCGTGATGAAGCCGGATGTTCTCGTGAGCGATATCGGATTGCCCGGGCGAGACGGGCTGTGGTTGATCCGTGAAGTCCGACGCGACGAGCAACTCCGAGCGATTCCGGCCGTCGCCGTAACCGCGCGTGTCAGCAGCGCGGACCGGCGTGTCATCCTGGCGGCGGGATTCCACGCACACGTGGCGAAGCCTTTCGACTTCGACCATCTCATCGACAGTATCCGCCGCGTCGTCGCGGCATCGCGAGCCCGCGCAGGATGTTGACGCACCGTCGCTAGTCGGAAGTGCCCGCCGCCGATGAGAGCGGCTGCCGCGTCGGCCTCCGCGCAAGCCGAGCGACCGCGTCCACGAAGTCCCGAGGCTCCACCGGCTTCGACATGTGCAGCTGGAATCCGGCCCGGAGCGCCCGGTCACGATCTTCCAGCCGAGCGTACGCGGTGAGCGCGAGCGCGGGGATCGCGGCGGCTTCGTCGGCCGGCGACGACCGCAGCGTCCGGATGAAGGCAAAGCCGTCCTCGCCAGGCATGGCAAGGTCGCACACGATGACGTCCGGCCGCGCCTCCCTGGCCACTCCGAGCGCTTCGCGGACGGTTTCGACGGCGGTCACGCCCGCGCCGCGCGAGGCGAGAACCATCGCGAGAAGATCGCGGCTGTCGGCATCGTCTTCGACGATCAAGACAGAGATTCCCTCGAGAGCCGTCGCCGGGTCGAGGGCCATGCCGTTCCGCCGAAGCGCGTCGGGTACGGACGATCGGTCCCGGCTGGCGAGGGCGAGCGGAAGCTCGACCGTGAAGGTCGCGCCCTTGTCGGCGCCGGCACTTTCAGCGGAGATGCTGCCTCCGTGAAGCTCGGCGATGTGCCGGACGATGGCGAGCCCGAGGCCGAGGCCGGCCTGCGCTCGTGTGCTGCTCGCGTCCGCCTGGCGGAAGCGCTCGAAGATGTGGGGCAGGAATTCCGGGCTGATCCCCTTGCCGGTGTCGCTCACCGTGAGGCGGGCTCGATCGCCGGTGGTCTCGAGTCGAGCCGTGACCTGTCCCCCACTCGGGGTGAATTTCACGGCATTCGACATCAGATTGGCGACGATCTGGCGCAAGCGCTCGGCATCGCCGTCGACGGGCACCGCGCCACGGGTCAGCGCCGACACGATTGCGACCGACTTCGCCTGAGCCGATGGCTGCAGCATCTCGATGACGCTCACGACGATCGCCCTGAGGTCCACGACCGCGGTCTCGAGCGTCAGCTTGCCCGAGATGATGCGGCTGATGTCGAGCAGATCGGTGATGAGCCGGTTCTGATGGTTGACGTTGCGATCGACGACCTCGAGCGCCCGCTGCGTGGCCGCGGCATCGAGCGAGCCCGCGCGCAACATCCGCGTCCACCCGAGTATCGAGTTGAGCGGCGTACGCAGCTCGTGGGAGAGCGTCGCCAGGAACTCGTCCTTGGCGCGGTTGGCCGCTTCCGCCTGGGCTTTCGCACGCTCGGCCTCGCGGGCGGATTCGGCGATCGCCATCCGGGCCTGCACCTCGGCCGAGATGTCCCGGAAGTAGCACACGACGCCGTGGCGGCCGTCCGGAAGCGGGATCCGATTGATCCGCCACTCGTAGTATTCAGTCATGCCGCGGTCGAGCCGCTGTTCGACGTGCTCGGCAGTGAAGTATGGCTCGCCGGTCTCGAGCGTGTGGCGGAAGAGTCGCACGATTTCATCCGCGTACGGCTTCGCCCACAGGATGTGAATGACTTCGTCGAAGTCGCGACCGATGAGATCGGGAATGTCACCGAACACGGGACGGGCCACCGGGTTCACCTGCCGGATGCGCAAATCGGCGTCGACGAGATAGACGCCGAGGGGCGCATTGTCCAGCAGCGCCTCGAACTGCTCCGTACGGTGGCGCAGCCCTTGTTCGGCCTGCATCCGTTCGATCGCATCGGCGGCCTGGCGTGCCAGGATATCGAGCAGACGGAGCTCGCGGTCGCTGGGGCGGTGTGGTGCGCGGTAATGGGTGGAGAACATCCCCACGAGGCGCCCGGAGCGACTGATGAGCGGCGTGGACTGAACCGCCAGCGCCTTCGCGGCAAGCATCACGTCGAGCGCCGGCGTGCCGACGAAGAGCGGGCTCGCGGCGACGTCGTCGATGATGACGCGTTCGCGGCTCTGCATCGCCGTGCCGCAGGCGGCGTGGCCGTCATGCACGGCATCGAAGAACTCCAGGAACGGACGCTCGAAGCCACGGCTGGCCACGATCTTCAAGCTGCCGGCGTCGGCATCCAGCAGCTGAATATTGCCCATGTCGGCCGTGGTCACCGCGATGGCGGCATCCACGATCTCCAGCAACAGCGTTTCGGGGTCGTCGGTCCCGATCAATCGCGTGCTGACCTGCTGGAGCCGCGTCATGTCGGCCAGCTCGTGGGCCAGCCGCTCGTGGCTCTCGCGCAAGGAGGCTTGCAGCCTCTCGCGGAGGCTCTTGAGCTTGAGGTGCGCATCGACGTGGGCCAGCAGCTCGCGCGCCGAAAATGGCTTGATCAGATAATCGTCGGCGCCGGCCTCGAGTCCTTCCACGCGGGATTCTTCGCCGGCCCGGGCGGAGAGCAGGATCACGGGGATTTCGCGCGTCGTGGGATCGGCACGCAGCTCGCGCAGCAGCTCGAACCCGTCCAGACCGGGCATCATGACGTCGGTGAGGATGAGGTCGGGGACTCGGCTCCGAGCAGCCTCGAGTGCCGCGCGGCCGTCAGCGACGGCTTCGACGGCCCAGTGACGCGCGAGCAGCCCGCGCACGTATTCGCGCATGTCGGCGTTGTCGTCAGCGAGCAGGACACGCGCTCCCGACGTCTCGATCAGCGCATCCTTCGCGCGGTCTGTATCCGGAACGACGTCATCCGGTACCCAGCTCAGCGTCTCGGCCACGTACGGCGCGACCGCGGTCGCCGTGGAGACCCGGCTGCGCGCCGCACCGATGCGGTCCGGCGGCACGTGCGCGGACCCGCGCGGGATGACGACGGTGAAAATACTTCCGCGGTTCACCTGGCTGCTGGCGCTGATCTCCCCGCGATGCAGCCTCACCAGCTCCTGCACGAGCGCGAGGCCGATGCCCGTCCCCTCGTGGGTGCGCGATTGCGCGCCCCGGACGCGGTGAAACCGCTCGAAGACGTGTGGCAGCTCCTCTGGCGCGATGCCGACGCCGGTGTCCCGCACGCACAGCGCAACGCCGTCATCGCTTTGCCGCATCGACACCGTGATCTCGCCCTCGAAGGTGAACTTGAAGGCATTCGACAGCAGATTGAGAACGATCTTCTCCCACATCTCGCGATCGACGTAGACCGGCGCCGACAGAGGCGGGCAGTCGACGACGAGGCGCAGCCCGGCACGCTCGATCGCCGAGCGAAACACGCTCGCCAGCTCCGCCGTGTATGTGGCCAGGTCGGTCGGCTCGTAGACGGCGTCCACGCGCCCGGCCTCGATCCGTGAGAAATCGAGCAGCGTGTTGACGAGCCGCAGCAGACGCACGCCGTTGCGGTGAACGACCTCCAGATCCGCCCGGATCTCGGCGGGGAGACCGACGGACGCCAGGCGATCTTCCAGCGGACCGAGCATCAGCGTGAGCGGAGTGCGAAACTCGTGACTCACGTTGCTGAAGAAGGCCGTCTTGGCGCGGTCGATGTCGGCGAGCGCCTGGGCGCGGCGCCGCTCTTCGTGGTATGCCCGCCCGCTCGCGATGGCCGTGGAGACGCGGCTGGCGACGAGATCGAAGAAATCACGATAGTGACCGCGAAGCGCGAGGTGGCGGCTCACGCCCGCGACGAGGACACCGGCCGGCTGGGTGCCCGCCGATAGCGGAAGGACGAGTACCTGCGCCGGCGAGGCCTGGGCCGGAAGCGCGCGGACGAATACGTCCGGTGGCGCCTCGATCGCTTCCCGCGTGCGAATGGCCTCGTGGAGGATCGCCGCCAGTCGCGTCGTGGCCTGCAGATCGACGGGCTCGCCGAACGCGAGAGCGTCGGGCTCGATGCCGGCCGCGCCCAGGAGCTGAGCAGTTCGTGCGGCCTCATCCATGATGAAGAAGAGCACGAACGGAACGTCGGAGGGATTGAGGCCGAGGATACCGGCCGCCTGCGCACAGACGTCGGCGTCGGACTTGCCCATACCGTCGACACTGAGCTCACGCAGGGTCCCGAGCCGCCGCTCGCCGATCACGCGATCCGTTGTCTCGATCACCGCAGTGAAGACGCCGTCGATCTCGCCGCGCTCGCCACGAACCGGACCGAACGAGAACGAGAAGTAGCACTCCTCGGGATAGCCGTGGCGGTGCAGGATGAGCAACTGATCGTCCGACCACGTCGCCTGCCCGGTGGTCCTGACGTCCTCCAGCATCGGGCCGATCACCGGCCATATCTCGTTCCACACTTCGCGGCACGGTCGCCCCAGCGCCCACGGGTGCTTGCCGGCGAGGATCGGAACGTAGCCGTCGTTGTAGAGCGTCACGCCGTCGGGTCCCCAGTAGATGACGATGGGGAAGCGCGAGCCCAGGCAGACGCTGACCGCAGAGCGCAGCCCCTGAGGCCACCGGTCGAGCGGACCGAGCGAGGTCTGCGCCCAGTCGTACGACCGCATGCGTTGCGCCATCTCGCCGCCATCGGTCAGCCATGGATGGGGCAACTCGCGACGTCGGTCACTCGGCTGCATGCATCACTCCAGTCCTGAGGGATCGCTGCTGCACATCGGCGTTCAGACTCAGAGCTGCTCGGCTCTTGGGACTCCCCACGCGATCGCGTCACGGCCGGGCGGCGGCAACGGATTAAACCGTCGGACTCCGGAAAGTGCGCGCTTGTTGCAGATCGTCGAAAAGATCGGGACGAAAATCAACCCCGACGTGATGTGGGAAAACGTTTTCGTGCACTATTCGCGGGGCCCGGACTGCGGAGAAGCGCTTCGCGGGGGACGGGCGCGGAGCCCCGGGGCCGGGGCTCCGCCCGAATCCGAGATCGCAACGGCCGTCTAGCAGAAGGCGGGCGCGACCGCGTCGAGCTTCTCGCGCAGACCCGGGCCCAGCTTGCCGACAGTCGCCAGGAAGCTCGGGTGTGTGATCCCCGACCCGATGAAGGTCCAGCGCAGTGCCTTCAGCTGCGCCTCGCTGAACCTCTGGCGCTCCTCAGGCGTCAGCCGGCGCGCCGTTGCCCGCTCGAAGCTTTCGAGGTCGAACCGAACCTGCTGCTGCAGCCCGCTGTCTATGAACGCGCCGATCTCGAGGTATTCGTCCACGGCCTTGCTGATGTCGGCGGCCGCGGCCGTCGCGGCGATTTCCTCGACGATCAAGGTGTCGGCCTTCGTATGCTGCGCCTCTTCCACCCAGTGGTGCTTCAGCAGGCTCTTGAACTGCGGGTCCAGCTCCTGATCGTCCTTGATGGATTCGACGTAATGCTTCTGAACGAACCATTCGATGTGGAGCGTCAGCAGCGCCACCGCGAGCGGGCTGTGGGCCAGCACTTCCGCGGCCACGGCCTCGGGCGGCCCGATGACCTCGCACCGATGACCGAAGCCCGCATCGAACTCCTGTCGAAATCGTTTGAAGAGCTGGATGTGCTTCGCCTCCTCGCTCGCGAACTGGATCAGCGCCCGCGTCCGGTAGTCGTCGCCTGCGAGCCGCGGCCGTGCGTGATCCATCACGAACGGCAGGATGAATTCCTCGACCAGGCCGAACATGACGAGATAACCGAGTCCTCGGATGTGGTTCAAGGTGCGCTGGTCGTTGCGCGACAGGAAATCCAGCTTCCGCACCCCGGCGAGGGACTCGGGCAAGAACGGCTTCGTGAAGTCGAGCCGCTTGTCGTCCCCGATCACGTCGTCGATCTTCCAGTTGACCCGCTGGGCCGTCGTGAGGACATCCTCGTATGTATAGCTGGTCATCGCAGTCTCCTTGTCGAAGGTTCCCGATCAGTGGGCGGGACGTGGCAATTCGCGTGCCTTGCCTCAACGGCTGATTTGGCGTGTCTGAGCCCGGGCAGCGAGGGCTGGATCGGGAAGAGTGCCGCACCGACGGTGGCAGTTTGCCGCCTATGCCGCTCCTGATGCCCGCGACGGGTGGGTGGTAACGAGCACGATCTTACCGGTGATCCCTCCTCTTCCGAGGAGCTCATGCGCGGATCGCGCCTTGGAAAGCGGAAACCGCTCGGCGATCAGCGGCGTGATCTTTTTCTGCCGCAGCAGCTCGAACAGCGTGCTGAGATCCTGTCGAAACCAAGCTGGTCGCCGTCGCTTCAGCCACTGGATGCTGTACGGCAGCACCCGCTTGCGGCCCGGCAAGAGCGATCCGCCGGCGACATAGAGGCCGAAGATCGCAAGTCCATGAAAACGATGGCGACGCCCTGACGCCAATCGCCCTCTCTCGAGCGACGACGTCAAACCATAGGCCACGACCTTCCCGCCCGGCCGGAGAGCCTTGCGAGAGCGCCAGATGTGGCGGCCGCCGATGCCGTCGAAAACCGCCCCGACACCCGCGCCGGTAAGACGATGGATTTCTTCGACGAAGTCGAGGTGCTCGTAATCGATCGGCGTGCCGCCCAGTTCCTCAACCGTCGACGCCGCCCGCGATGAACACGTACCGTACATCTCCAGGCCGGCCAGGCACCCAAGCTGCAACAGAGCCGAGCCGACGCCGCCGGCGGCGCCGTGAATCAAGACGGGCTGGCCCGGCATCACCTTCGCGGCACGATGCAGCATCTGGTACGCCGTGACGTAGTTCAGCACGAGGCTGACGGCCTCGGCCGCGTCCAGGGCTGGTGGCACCGGAACGAGCTCATGGTGAGGCAGACAGATGAGCTCCGTATACGCGCCGGTGATCGGCAGCGCGGCAACGACGTCGCCTGCCTCGAGTCCCGAAACGCCATCGCCGAGCCTGTCGACCGTCCCGATCAGATCCCATCCCGGCGTGAAAGGCAGCGCGGGCCGCTCGGGATGAATCCCCTCACGCATCATGATGTCGGGCAACGCCACACCGGCCGCGAGCACGCGCACCCGCACTTCACCTGCCCTGGGCTCGGGGCATTGGTCTTCGATCACCTGCAGGACATCCGGCCCGCCGTAGCGGGTGACGACGATCCGCTTTGTCGTCGTCACCACACCCGCATGCCCGGAACATCGAACGGGGTCGCGACCGCGAGTTGCAGGAGCGAAGGCCCATACGCCAGCGCGATCAGCGCGAAGGCCAGCACGAGCCACGGTCTCCACCGGTCGAAGAGAACCGGCGCATGCTCGGCGCCCGAGAGCGCCTCGGCAAAGAGCACCTCGCCGCGACAGGGCACGCGCGAAGCGACCACGGTGAGCGCGAGGTTGAGGAAATAGAGCATGGCGCTGACGAAGAGCAGCGTCCCGCCGATGCCGACGAGCGGCAGGAGCGCTTTCCACTCTGGGGTCAGATACGGCGCGAGCGAGATCTGCGTCCGCCGCGGCATGCCCATGAGACCGAGCCGATGCAGCGCGTTCGAGAACAGGACCATGCCGATCAGCCACATCCAGACTTGCGTGAGCGCCAGACGCCGACTCCAGAGCGCGCGCCCGCGCAGCGCCGGCACCAGCCAGTACGTGATGCCCATGAAGGAAAGTGTCACCGCCGTCCCGACCGTCAGGTGGAGATGGCCGGGGATCCACGCGGTGTTGTGAACGAGGAGGTTCAGGCTGAACGACGCGTTGACCAGACCGCCGATGCCGCCGAAGGCGAAGGTCAGCATGGCGCCGATCTGCGCCGCGACCGATGGGTCGCCCCACGGCAGCTTCGCAAACCACGCGACCCAGCCGCGCCCGCCACGAGCGCGCGCGCCGTTCTCGAGCGAGGCGACCACGTTGAAGAAGGTGAGCAGGCTCGGAAAGAAGACTCCGAACGTGATGAATGCGTGCACCAGCTTCCAGTTCTCGTGAATGCCCGGATCGGTGAACTGGTGATGGAAGCCCAGCGGGGTGGACAACACCAGAAACAGGATGAACGACGCGCGCGCGAGCGGATCGCTGAACAAGCGCCCGCCGGCCTGTCGCGGCACGAGCGTGTACCAGGAGATGTACGCGGGGAGCAGCCAGAAATAGACGATCGGGTGGCCGGTGAACCAGAAGAGCACGCGCGCGAGGAGCGGATCGGTGCCGCTCACCCACCCGAGCGACCATGGAATCAGCATGAAGAGCATCTCGGCCGCCAGGCCGAGCGATGCGATCGTCCACATCGCGAACGTGATCATCGCCATGAACGCCGGCAAGGGCGTCCGCCGCCCTGGATTCTCGGCCCACCACGCGCGCAGCGTCGCCGCCATGTTGAGCGTGACCAGCCACGTGCCGACCACGACGAGCGTCAGCCCGATGTAGAACGCGGCATGTGCTTTCAACGGCGGATAGAACGTGAACATGACGGTGGCGGCATTGGTGACGAGGGGGACGGCGGCGATCGCGAGACCTCCGACCATGAGCCAGAACGTCACCCACCCGAGCCGGAGCGATGCGAGCGGCCGGTCGAGCGCGCGCACCATGAGAAACGGCACGAAACCGGAGATGAAGAAGGTCGTCCACACCAGGACGTTGAGGACGCCGTGCAGCGAGACGCTCTGGTAGTAGGACTTCACGAGAAGGCCCTGGCCGGGAAGATGCCAGCCGGCATGATCCAGCGCCTGCAGCAATCCGGTCACGGTGCCGCCGAAGAGCGCGACCAACGCCACGACGAGGAACGCGGCGGTCAGCCGATTCTCGTGAGGTACGCGCGCTTCGGGCGGCGGTGTGCGGACGGCCCGCGTCGGGATCTCGAGCACGCGGGTCATGAACGTGGCTCCACGATCACGCGCGCCCACATCGTGTGATGCGCGATGCCGCAGTACTCGTGGCACAGCAGCGGATACTCGCCCGGTTTCTCGAAGCGGGCGCTCACGCGCGTCACCTGCCCCGGCAGGAGCATCGCGTTGACATTGGCGCCCGGGATGAACAGCCCGTGCACCACGTCCTTGCTGGTGGCGATGAACGTCACCGTCGAGCCGGCGGGCACGCGGATCTCGTTCGGCGCGAAGCTCCAGATCTGCGACGTCATGCGCGCCTCGTACCGGTCCGGAGCGACCCGCACGACACCGGGCTGATCGAAGGGTGCCGTCTCGGCGACCTTCGTCGGCGACACGCGGCCCGCGACGCTCGGAAGGTGCTTGCCGGCGCCGAATGCGGTCACGGTGAGTGCGGCGAGCATGCCGACCGGAATCGCGATCGACGGAAGGATCCAGGCGAGCTCGTAGAGATAGACCGTCGTCCCCGACTTCGGCATGGTGCTAGTGCCTCCACAAACGCAAGTAGGCGTTCAGCCAGAGCGCCGTGAGGGTGAGTAAGTAGATGAGCATGAAGACCAGCGCGCCGCGCGGGTGCTCGATGTCCGGCTCGTCCTGGTTCGGTGCGCTCATGACGGCCTCCGCACCACGAGCACCGGACAGCTCGCGTGTCCGAGCACGTTCTCCGACACGCTGCCGAGGAGCACGCGCTTCAATGGACCGAGGCCGCGGGCGCCGACGACGATCAGATCGGCGTCCGTCGCATCTCGCACGATGACATCGGCGGGCAGCCCGGCCGGCGTCCGCTTGTCGACGCGTGCGATACGCCCGCCGAGCACGCGCGCAGCCTCGGCGAGCGGCGCCTGAAGCTCTTCCCGCAGTCCGTCCTCGTACTGTCGCAGCGCGGAGCTCAGCGCCGGGCTGATCACGTCCGGCGCCGAGGACGGATAGTGCCCGAGCGGCTGCACGACGCCGAGCAGGCGCGCCGTCAGTGTGCTCGAGAGCGGGAGCGCGGAGAAGAACCGGAACGCCGCCGACGCATCGGGTGAGCCATCGATCGCGATGGTGACCGTCTCGATGGGCCGGGGCGTTCCCTTGCAGACGAGCACGGCACACGGCGCCTGGCGCGCCACGCCGAGCGACACGCTGCCCACCAGGAACGCCGGGATCGCGCCGAGCCCTCGGGAGCCGAGAACCACGAGGTCGGCGTGACGCCGATAGGCGGTGTGGCAGATCGTCTTTCGCGGGTCCCCGTAGAGGAGGTCCGCCGAGGCGGTGGACCAGCGCTTGGCGAGCCGGGAGCGAGCATCCTCGAGAAGGCGGCGGGCCGGGGCCTCGAGCTCGGCTCGGGCCGCGGGATCGTTCGAGATCGGCCGCGGCGCGACGGTCACGACATCGACGTCGGCGTCCGCCGGCAGGGGAAAGTGCATCAGCCACTCGATCGCGTTGCTCGCATCCACTGAACCGTCAGTGGCGACCAGAATCCGCATCGGCATCCTCCATTCGCGACCCGACCGCATTGGCTCGGCGTCGCTCGCCGTAACTGCAATGCCGTGGCCGAGGCGGACCTCAACAATGACGCGGATTTACGTCGGGCTCGCGCTCGCGCGGCCGGGGCGGCCACGCCCCACCCGTCCCGCCGACGCCGCACTCAGCGCTGTGCGGCAAGGTATGCGGCGAGGGCGTCGATGTCCGCGTCGGTGAGCTCGATGGGCGGCATGTTGGTGCTGGGCCGTACGTGGCTCGGGTCGCGGAGCCATTGCACGAAGTACGGCGGGTCGTACTTCGCGCCGACGTGTGTGAGGTCGCGTGCCACCGGCGTTCCCATCCGCCCGATGGTGTGGCAGCCGTAGCAGCCGTTGCGCACGAAGGCACGTTGGCCATCCTCGACGAGCGCGCTCGCCTGCTGCGCTCCGGCGGCATGCGCCGCCATCAGTACCGCCAGGCCCGCTGAAACGAGAACGCGAATCATATCGGTCTCCCTCGTTCGAAACGACCACGCGCGTCGAGCGCGAAGACTCCGGTGGGGCCGGCCAGCAGTGGATTGATCTCGAGCTCGTGGAGCTCCGGCATTGCGACCGCAAGCGCCGCGAATCGACAGATCACGTCGGCGAGTCGGGCGAGATCGACGGCGCGCCGACCACGGGCGCCACGCAGCGCGGGCGCCATCCGCAGCTCGTCGAGCATGGCCAGCGCCTCGGTGGTGTCCAGTGGCGCCAGCCGCATCGCCGTGTCGTTGAGCACCTCGACGTAGATGCCGCCGAAGCCCACCATCACCAGTGGACCGAACTGCGGATCGCGGACGAGCCCGAGCAAGAGCTCGTGCGCCTGCGGATCATCGGCCATGCGCTGCACGAGAAACCCGTCCAGCCGCGCGTCGGGCCGCGCCTGCGCCACACGCGCGGTCATCGCCTTGGCGGCGGCCAGCACCTCACCGCGAGATCCCAGGTTCAGCGCGACGCCGCCGACGTCGGTCTTGTGCACGATGTCGCGCGAGAGCACCTTGAGCGCCACCGGCAGTCCGAGAGTCGCCGCGACGTCGGCCGCCTGGTCTGCCGACGTGGCGCGCCGTGCGGCGACGACGGGAATACCGGCGGCGTCGAGGAGCGGCGCCGCGTCGAGCAGGGACAATCGTCCACCGAGCTGCGCGCGCGACAGGCCCGCGACGGCAGCCGCGTCGAGCGCCACCGTTGCCCGCCGTGGGCGGGCGGCGAGCTCGGACAGCACGGCCATGCGAGCGAGCGCGCCGATCGCACGCTCGGGAAAGGTGAAGCAGGGCACGCCGCCCTCCTCGAGCGCGACGGCGCCCGGCCGAACTCGCGGGCCACCGGCGAACACGCCGAGCATCGGCGCCGGCCACTCGCGTGTCGCCGCGAGTACCGAACGCGCGATGCCAATCGAGTCCGTGGCCGCTTGCGGTGCCAGCATGACGACGAGCGAGCCATCGACGCCACGCAATGCCTCGAGCGCCTCGGCGTACCGTTGCGCGGTGGCGTCGCCGATCAGGTCGACAGGGTTACCGACGGCGGCCTGTGGTGGAACGACGGCCCGCAGGCGCTCGCCTGCGGGTCCGTCGATGGCGGACAGCTCGAGGCCGGCCGCGCGCGCGGCGTCCGTCGCCAGGATCCCGAGTCCGCCGCCGTTCGTCACCAGCACGACGCGGCGATTCTTCGGCCGCCGTCCGGCCACGAGGGCGCGGGCGACGTCGAAAAGCTCCTCGAGCGTGTCCACGCGAAGCGCGCCCGCCTGCCGCACCGCCGCGTCGAACGCGCGGTCCGAGCCCGCGAGCGCGCCGGTATGGGAGCCGACGGCGCGAGCGCCTTCGGCAGACCGGCCCGTCTTCAGCATCACGCACGGCTTGGCGCGCGCGGCCACCGTCAGCGTGTGGAAGAACGCCGCGCCGTCGGCCACGCCCTCGAGATAGCCGAGGATGACGCGCGTCTCGGGATCATCGGCCAGCGCCTCAAGGACCGCGCTCTCGGCGACGTCGGCCTGATTGCCGAGACTCGCGAACACCGAGAAGCCGATGGCGTGCTCGCGCGACCAGTCGAGAATCGCCGTGCAGAGCGCGCCGGAGTGCGAGAAGAAGCCGATACTGCCTGCGCGCGGCATCCCGGGCGAGAAGGACAGATTGAGTCTGGCCGAAGGGCGGATCCAGCCGAGGCAGTTCGGCCCGATGACGCGCAGGGACGTGGTGCGCAGCCACTCGCGAAGCTCGGCCTCGCGCGCCGCGCCAGCGCCGCCGGACTCCCGGAACCCACCGCTCAGCACGACGGCGCCGCGAACGCCGTGGGCCACGCACTGCCGGAGAGCGGGCAACACCGCGGGCGCCGGCACCGCGAGCACGGCCAGATCGACGGGGTCGGCATCGACAATGGATGGCACGGCTTTCAGTCCCTGGACCGTCGAGCGGCCGGCGTTCACAGGCACCAGACGGCCGGTGAAGCCACCGGCCACGAGATTCGCGAGAACGCTGCCGCCAACCTTCGACGGGTCCGCCGAGGCGCCGATGACAGCCACCGCTCGGGCGTCGAAGAAAGGCCGCAGCGCCTCCGATCGGCGGTCGATCACGCGAGCCGCGCCCGCTCGTCCGCCTGCAGTCGCGCGGCCAGCCGCAAAACGCTCTCCACGGCCGACCATCGGTCCTCGACGTGGGTGTGGATCGTCAGCTCCGGATTCATCGCGTGTTCGTAGGCGAGCACGATGTCGGGAGCAGCCGTGGTCCCGCGTCGGCTCGAGACGTCACCGACGCACTCGATGAGCCGCCAGCGAACGGCCCGCTCGCGCGTGGCACAGATCGTCGCCGGACACACGAGCTGGACCTCGGCGAAGCGGTCGATCAGCGTCCGGCCGAGATCTCGCCATCGCCGCATCGGCGCGGTGGCATCGATGATGGCCGCCACGCCGGCGTCCGTCAAACGTTTCGCCGCATAGATCAGGACCCGGTGCACCACCTCCTCGCCAAGCGGCGTCACCTCGCCGCGGCAGACGAAGTCTCGGGCATCGGCGATGTCGAGGATCTGCGCGGCCACACCCCGTCCCCGCAGCGCCTCGGCAGCGTGCGCGGCAATGGTCGTCTTGCCGCTCCCCGGCAACCCGGTGATCCAGAGCGCCCAGTGTGACGCCGCCGGACGTCGCGGCGCCGGCGGGAACTTGGTGATCAGATCGGCGATCCGCACGGCCGCCGCGCTCGGAGTCTCCTGCGTCGTGTCGATGGTCAATTCCGGCATGGCGGCCGGTTCGTATTGGACGTCGACGCCGGGAACGCGCGCGCCGGCGGCTCCGGCCTTCTCGTAGATTCCGACAGGCGCATGCCCGGGCGCGCGTGTCCGCTCGCGCTCTCGACACACGTCGAGCGGGCACAGCAGCTGCACCTCGGCGAAGGCCGGCAGCACGGCGCGGGCGAAGTCGCGCCACGCCCGGCGGTGGCCGGTGGCGTCGATGATCGCAGGAACCCCCGCCGTCACCAGCGTCGCGGCCACGTACACGAGCCCGCGATAGACCAGCTCGCGTTCCGCGTCGCTATAGGTCGGCGACGGCGTGACGAGCCGGCGCATCTCGTCGAGCTCGACGACGGCGACGTCCTGGCCGCGCGCACGAATCGCGGCTGCGGCCGCCCGTGCGATCGCGGACTTTCCGCTGCCCGGCAGGCCGGTCACCCACACCGCCCAGGTCATCGGTCATCCCCGCAGAGCCACGACAGGTCGGCCGGGTCGAAGTGGTTCGACAGAACCACACAGCGCGCGAGCCCGAGCAGCTCCTTGCGCACGCCGTCAGCGAGCGTCGGATACCAGCGCGGGTGCGCGACCACGAGCAGGCGGAACGCGAGAAACGGCGGCAGCGTGTCGAGGACTTCGGCGTCGCCGCTCGCGGCGATGTAGGTGCGCAGAAACTGCTGAAACAGGCCGCGGAACGGCTCGGCCACGCCGCACTCGCTTCGCGCCTGGGATTTGCGGATGCCGAAGAACAGGTAGTTCACCGCGAGAGCCGCGACGTCATCCGCGGGCTCACCCCACTCGCCCCGGCTTCGATCGAGCACAGAAAAATCCGTGCCGGCACGAAAGAGGAGATTCCAGGGGTGGAAGTCGCCGTGCACGCGCGACAGCCGGTGGCTTCGCGGCCGAAGACGCCAGCGCCATGTGACGAGCTGACGCTCGAGCTCCTCGCAATCCGTGGGCGAAAGCAACGCATAGGGATGCGGATAGCTGTCGAGAATCCCCATGACGCACTCGCCATGACCGAGCAGCTCCCGAATGCGACGCTCGTAGAGCGTCGGTTCGTCACGCTTGGTCGCGTGAGCACTGGCCAGGAAGCGCGCGAGGCTGTCCATGCGCGCCTCGTCGCGTGCCGTCAGCGGGGCCCCGTGGAACAGGTGGTCGAGATCGTGCCAGTACAGCGTCCCCTCCGCCTTCTCGACGAGCTGGAAGAAGTCCGTGGCGTCGGCAGCGGACACGAGCTGGCCGGAGGCTCGGACGAACCCGACGTCGACACTCCGCACGTGTCGGGGAAACGAGTTATAGGCACCGTGGCCGTAGAGTGCCTGCCACGCGCGGTCCGCCGGATAGTCGTGACCGAATCCGTGCGCGGGCCGCGTCCGTGACACCACGAAGCGCCGTGTCACTCCGTCGACGAGGCACTCGACCTCGAACGGCACTCCGTATCCGAACTGCTTCGGATCGCCGGATGCATCCGTGCCGAGGGGTCGGAGGGCGACGATGTCGACGGTGGCGCGCAGGGTGGTGCCAAGATAGTCGGCCATCGTGCCCATGCTGATGGTGCCGGCCGCCGCGACGGCCATCCGGCCTGCCTACTTCCCCCGCACCGTGACGACCGGGCACCGAGCGCCCGCCACCACACGCGAGGCCACCGAGCCGAGGATGAATCGGGCGAGACCGGTACGCCCGTGCGTGCCGATCACCAAGAGCCCCGCGCCCCTCGCCGCGCGCAGGATGCGATCGGCGGGCGGCCCCTCGAGGAGCATGCTGCGTGCGCGCACCCCGGCCGCGCGCGCGCGGGCGACGATGGCGTCCAGCTTCTTCTGATTCGCCTTGCGCTGGCTGCGGCTGATCTCGTCCCACGTCGACGGCGGAATGTAGCCGTCGCCCATGAGCATGACCGGCGGCAGCATGACGTGGACAATCGTGAGCGGCGCACGGTCCCGCTTCGCGAGCTCCACGGCCTTGGTGAAGGCGGCCCGCGACGCGGGCGAGAAGTCGGTGGCATACATGATCGGACGGCTCATCGCATCATCTCCTTTGCGGCGCGGGCCGCGAGCTGCGCTTCCGTCTGGCGCATGAGGAAGACGGGCACGTCGGCATGGCGAAGCACATGCTCGGCCACGGAGCCGAACAGCAGGCGGCCGAGGCCGCTCCGGCCGTGCGTGGTCATCGCGATCAGGTCCGCGCCCCACGACTTCGCGATGGCCAGGATCGTGGAAGCGGCGCTGCCGCGGCGCACTTCCCACTCGACCTCGATGCCGCGTCCGCGTAGCTCCGCGGCGATCGGCGCAAGATACTCCTCCGCGCTGCGCGTGCGGGCGTCGAGGTCCTGGATCATCACGAAGCCCGGGTCCTCGACCATCGTGGGCTGCACCGGTTCGACGACGGCGAGCAGGCGCACCGCCATGTCGAGCGGTCCGGCGATCTGCAGAATGAACGGCACGATGGCTTCGGCCACCGGAGAGCCGTCGAGCGGGACGAGCACCCGCTTATACACGGCTCGGCTCCGCCGGGCGTGCGCCTGTCGACCTGATCCCCGCGACGGGAGCGCCCTCCGGACGAATGATCAGAACCGGCGTCGTCGTCCCGCGCATGACGCTCTCGGCAACGCTGCCGAAGATCATTCGGCCGAGTCCGCTGCGGCCGTGGGAGCTCATGACGATCAGATCGATATCACGAGTGCGGGCGGCCTCCACGATCGACTCGCCGGCCGGACCGTACCAGACGGCGGTCTCGACGTCGGCAACGCCGGCGGCACGTGCGCGTTCGGCGACTGCATCGAGATAGGCCTCCGCCTCGCGTACGACGGCGACCTGGGCCTCGACGGGATCGCCGACAGCAACGCGCGGAGCCTCGGCGGCGCGCAGCAGCACCAGCGCGCCGCCCGCGCCCGCGAGCTGAATCCCCTCACCCAGCGCCGACTCGGCCAGCGGTGAGCCGTCGAGCGGAACGAGAATTTTCCTGAGCTTCATATTGCCTCCTCGCGCTTGTGGCGACGGCCAACATCCAACGCAACCCGGCTGCCAGACGTTAGGCCTGTAAATTCGTGGTGTTGCTCGTCGCGGGCGTGGGAGCCCATGGGGCGACGGCGCCTCGATGGGGCGTCATCTCCACGGTGGGCACGAAGAACGACTCAGGACTCCGGCTCTTCCTTCGCTCGCACGATGAGGACGGAGCATGCGGCATGGCGCAACACCGATTCCGAGACGCTGCCAAGCAGCAGGCGCTTGACGGTGCCGAGCCCGCGGGCGCCGACGATGATCAGCTCGCTCGGCTGCTTCGCCGCCTCGCTCAGGATCGACGGTGCCGCTTGACCGACCAGCGTGATGGTCGAGACCTTTCGCACTCGACCGCGCACGTCGGCGGCGGCCTTGGCGAGAACGCGCTCGAGCTCGGCACGCCGCTCGTCCTCGTACTCCTTCATCAGCTCCACGAGCTGCGGGGAGACGAACTCGGTGGACGGGTATCGCAACGGTTCCACCACGCCGACGAGTCGCACGGCGAGATCCGCGGGCAGCGGCAGGGCGGCGAAGTAGTCGAGTGCGACGCGCGCCGGCAGGGAGCCGTCGAGCGCGATGGTCACCGTGCGCAGCGGCCGGCCATTGCCTTTGCAGACCAGGACGGGACACGGCGCGTGGCGCGCCACGCCGAGGGAGACGCTGCCGATCAGCGCCGACGTCACCACGCCCAGCGACCGCGCGCCGACGACGATGAGGTCGGAGCTGCGCGCGGCGGCGACATTCGTGATGACGGTCCGAGGGTCGCCATCGTCGACGGCGGCACCGACGTCAGCCCACCGTTTGCTCAAGCGCGCGCGCGCCTCCTCGACGGTGGCCGTCGCATGTTTCCACAGCTCGCGACCGGCCTTGGTGGTGCTTTCCGGCCACGGGATGGCGCTCACGATGTCGATGCTCGCGTCGCCCGGCAGCGGGAACTGCGTCAACCACTCGATGGCGTGTGTCGCATCGGGGGAACCGTCGGTGCCCACGACGATGCGCATGGTTCTCGCCTTGTTCGCGGCCGTCGTGCGTTCGGGGTTCATGGTCATTGGCCTCATTGGATTGCTCCCCTATGACCCGCCGGATGGGGCATGAACGATCAGCACGGAGCATCCCGCGTGTCGTAGCACGCGCTCCGAGACACTGCCGAGCAACACGCGCTTCATGGCACCCAGACCGCGCGCGCCGAGCACGACGAGATCCACCTCGGATGACAGGCGCTCCAGCGTTTCCGTCGGTGCGCCGACCGGCAGCTCGTGCCCGGCATGCGCAGGAAAGCGCTTCGCCGCCCTGGCGAGCGCCTCGTCGAGGACCCGTCGGCGGTCGTCGGTCACGCTTTTCACCGCGTCGTGCAGCCACGCACGCGCGGTCCGGGGCGCGGTCCGAGGCATGGGCGGCGGCTCCACCACCCCGACCAGTCGTACGCTGACCGTCGCCGGCAGCGGAAGGGCGGCGAGGAACCGGGCCGCGTGGTCGCTCGCCGCGGAACCATCGAGCGCCACCGCCACCGCGCGTAGCGGCCGCGGATTCGGGTGCACGACGAGCACGGCACACGGGGCGTGGCGCGCGATGCCGAGCGAGACACTGCCGAGCACGGCGGTGGCCACCGCCCCGAGACCGCGGGCACCCGTCACGATGAGATCCGCACGCCAGTCGTGGGCAAGCTGAACGAGCACCTGGCGCGGATCGCCTTCGAGCACGCGGCTCTCCACGGACGCGACGCGGTTTTTGAAGAGCGGCAGCAGCGGATCGATCCCGGCCTGGGCGTCGGCCAGCAAGGCCGCCTTGAACGCCGTCACCGTCGGGATCTCGAGCGGCGACGGCGGAAGATCGACGGCGGATGCCACGAGCACATTCGTGTCCGCCGGCAGCGGGAAGTCGGCGAGCCACTGCGCGGCGGTCCGCGCCCCATCCGAGCCGTCGGTCGCGACGAGGACCCGCATCATGGATACGAGACCACGATGGTCTCGACGTCGGTGCAGCAGGCGTCTTCACCGACGACGTGCCGCAGGACGTCCGTCTCCGTGAGAATGCCCACGAGCCGGCCCTGGTCGAGCACGGGCACGGATCCGATCTTCCGCTCCAGCATCAGCCGCGTTGCGCTCTCCAGTGGTTCGTCCGCCTCGATCGTGATGGCCGGCGTCGACATCACGTGCGCGACCGGTATGCCTTTCAGGAGCGCCTCGACACTGACCGTGCCGACCTGCTTCAGCACCTTGGGGTCGAAGAGGTAATGCCGCAGATCGCGGTCGGTCACGACGCCGCAGAGGCCTCCGCGCTTGTCGACGACCGCCAGATGTCGCACGCGGCGCTGCATCATCCGCTCGACCGCGTCGTGGCACGTCATCCCGAAGTCGATCGTCGTCACATCTTCAGACATGAGCTGTCGAACGTTCATGACTCCTCCGCTTCGCGCTCGTCGAGCGCCATCTCGCGTTCGATGCGCCACCGGTGGCGGTCGCGTTCCTGGAGAATCTCGCCGGTCGTTACCACTTCGGCGTCCGGCTCTTGTGGCACGCCAAGCGCGGCGCCGAGCTCGTCGACGACGTCCTGGTCTGGCGTGGCCGTGCTGCCGCCGACCGCTTCGTCGCCGACCGACGACGCGCGATCCCAGTCGGCGTCGACGTCGCCACCTGTCAACCGGGGGCTCGTCCCCGTCAGCTCCTCGACGTGGTGCGCGAGGGGAGCGACTGCGTTCGGCGCCACGTCGGCCGGCGGGATGCGACGAGACCGGCGCCGCCGCTTCATGCTCGCGTCCAGACGGTCTTGAGGTCCGTCGGCAGCTGCGCCTGAATGTCATCGGCCTCGCCGCGCGAGAGCTGATCCTTGAGGGCGCCGAAGACGGCATCGACCAGCATCTCGGCACGACGGCGACTGGGAAGGCCCGCTTCCTTGCGCACGCGATCGACGAACTGGCGTCGATGCATCTTCACCGGCAGGTCCGGAGCCGCGTCGACTCGCCAGAGCGCCTTCAGCTCCTTCGGCAGCTGGGCCACGGCCTGCCGTCCCTCCTCCGGCGTGAGCCGGTCGCGCAACGCGCGGAGCACGACGCCGGTGGCCTGCTTGGCCTTGGCCAGGCTATCGAGGTCGGCCTGAACGCTCACTCGCGCGAACATCACTCGCGGTTTCATCGCGTCCTCCTCCGGACGACGGCACAGGGTGCAACGTGGGTGCCGAACCGTTCGCGTCCGAGGCGAAATCTTTTCGGGTACTTACATCCGCGTGCGGGCTTGCGCAGTGGGGCGCGCTCGCGACGGTGGGGCGTCGGCGCCGCATTGAACAACGCGTCGACTTGACCGAAACTCGGCGGATGGACGCGGCGACGCTCAAGCGCGAATTCGATCGCGATCTGCTCCTGGGCGAGGGCACGTGTGTCCGGCTACGACCGATCGTGCCGGAGGACGAGGCCGGCCTGATGGCGCTCCACGGCCGGCTGAGTCAGCAGACCGCGTACCAGCGATTTTTCACGATCATGCCGCGCCTGCCGTCGGACTGGGCCCATCGACTCGCCAACGTCGACTACCGGCACCGCCTCGCGCTCGTCGCCGTCGATCCAACGACCGCCGATCTCGTCGGCGTCGCCCGGTACGAGACGACGTCCGAGCCGGCCACGGCCGAGGTCGCGTTCGTCGTTCAGGACAGCTGGCAGAACCGCGGCCTCGGAACACAGCTGTTCGGAGAGCTGATACGCGCCGCCGGCTTGAATGGCATCGCACGCTTTCGCGCCTGGGTTCTCGCCGACAACCGGCGCATGCTCGACCTGATCTCGCGGTTCGGAAGAGTCGTCGGTCGCACGCTCGATCACGGCGTGGTCGATCTGATCTTCGAGGCACGCACTTCCGCGGGCCCCCGCTGACGCGCTCCCGCGCTGCCGTCAGCCCTTGCGTCGCTCCAGCGCCTTGTCGACGGCGCGGGACAGGGCGTCATTGCTGAACGGTTTCGCGAGAAACTCGATCGCCCCCGCGTTCCGCGCGGCAACCTGACTGGCTTCCGATGGGTATCCCGAGATGACGATCGCCGGCACCGGCGGGGTGAGCGCGCCGGCTTCGCGCACGAGGGCCAGACCGTCGCCATCCGGCAAGCGGAGGTCGGAGACGAGCAGGCCGGGCGATGCCGTCATGAGAGCCTCGCGACCGGCCGCCCAGGAGCCGGCGATCACGACGCGATAGCCACGGCGACGCAGGAGACGTGCGCACGATTCGGCGAGGTCGGCTTCATCGTCCACCACCAGCACCACCGCCGACGCAGTCATCGGGTCGGATCAGAGCAACGGCGGTGCCATGACACACGCGAGACAAAACGATCACTTAGCGCGACCACGCGACACGCCGAACGGACAACTGCGGAGGAAAGCGGGGCGGCGCCGCCCCATCCGGTGGGCGCCTCTACCGGATCCCGTGCTTGGTGACCAGACGATGGAACGTCTTGCGGTCGATGCCGGCGTCCTTCGCGGCGGCCGAGATGTTGCCGTCGTGGCGTTCCAGCAAGTCACGCAGGTATGACGCCTCCAGCACGCCCATCCATTGGTCCTTGGCTTCCTTGAGCGGCAACGCTCCGGCGGCGAGCCGCGCGTCGGCCAGCGACTGTGCGCCCGCGGTCGGCCGACCGCCATGCACGACGTGCTCGGGCAGGTCGTCGCTCGTGATGGTCGCCCCTTCGGCGAGGGCGCACGCCCGCTCGATGACGTTTTGCAGCTCGCGCACGTTGCCGGGCCAGCGATACGCCTCGAGCGCCTCCATCGCCGCCTCGTCGCAGCCGGTGACGCGGCCGAGCCCGTAGCGCTTCAGGAACGCATGCACGAGCAGTCGGACGTCGCCCGTCCGCTCGCGCAGCGGCGGCAGGCGAATCTCGATGACGTTGATGCGGTAGTACAGCTCCTCGCGGAACTCGCCCTTGGCGATCGCTTCGCGGATGTTGCGGTTCGTGGCCGACACGACGCGCACGTCGACGTCGACCAGCGCGGTGCCGCCGACCCGCCGGATCTGACGCTCCTGGAGCGCGCGCAGGAGCTTGGACTGCAGGCTCAGCGGCAGCTCGCCGATCTCGTCGAGAAACAGCGTCCCGCCATTGGCCGTCTCCATCAGGCCGGGCTTGGCGCGCACGGCACCTGTGAACGCGCCCTTCTCGTGTCCGAACAGCTCGGACTCGAGCAAATTTTCCGGCAGCGAGGCCGAATCGACCGGGACGAACGGCTGCGGGGCGCGCGGGCTGTTGGCGTGGACCGCGCGGGCGATGAGCTCCTTGCCCGTTCCCGACTCGCCCAGGATCAGGATATTCGCCTCCGAGCGCGCGGCTTTCTTGACGAGCTCGAACACCTGCGCCATGGCCGGGCTCTGCCCGATCACGTTCTCGAGGCCGAGCGCGGCGGCGAGCTGTGACCGGAGATTCTGGTTCTCCACGCCGAGCGCGCGCTGGCGCAGCGCGCGCTCCACCACCACCGTCAGCTCATCCACCGAGAACGTCTTCGGCAAGTAGTCGAACGCGCCGGCCTTGATGGCGGCCACAGCCGAATCGATGCTCGCGAAGCCGGTGATGACGACCACCGGCAGCGCGGCGTCGATGTCGTGAGCACGCCGCATCAGCTCGAGGCCGTCGATACCGGGCATCTTGAGATCGGTGAGGAGCAGATCGGGCCGCTCGGATTCGAGCAGCGCGAGCGCGCGCTCGGAATCGGTCGTGCTCAGCACGCGATATCCGGCGCGGCGCAGCAGACGCGTGCAGTTCTCCACCATCTCCGGCTCGTCATCGACGACGAGAACTCGCTGGGCGCTCATGACAGCGCTACCACCTCCTCGGCGGGAAACGTCAGCACGAATGTCGTTCCCTTGCCCGGCTCGGACTGCACCTCGATCGTCCCCTTGTGGTCTTCGACGATCCCGTAGCTCACCGAGAGCCCGAGTCCGGTCCCCGAAGCCTTCGTCGTGAAGAACGGATCGAAGATGTGCGGCAGCTGCTCGGCCGGAATACCGCGGCCGGTATCCGCCACCACCAGCTCCACGCGATTCCCCGTCCGCGCCGTGGTGATCCGGATGTCGCCGCCGTCGGGCATCGCCTCGACGGCATTCGTCACCAGATTGAGGACGACCTGCTCCAGCGCGTTCGGCTGCGCCACGACCAGCGTGGCGCTCTTGAGCTCGGGGACCAGCCTGACGTTCTGGCGTCGGAGCTCGACGCTGACGAGGAGCAGCACGTTGCGCACGACGTCGTCGATGTGGACCGGCATCCGCTCGCGCGGCGTCTCGCGCGCGAACGACAGGAGATTCTTGGCGATGGTGGCGACGCGGAGCGCATTCCGGTGCACCACGCGGAGATCCTCGATGATCTCGGCCGGCAAACCCGTCGTCTCCGCGTCCATCAGTATCAGCTCGATACGCGACGTCATGATGCCGATGGGATTGTTCACCTCGTGGGCGATGCCGGCGGACAACCGGCCGAGGGCGCTGAGGCGTTCCGCCTGCCGTGTCGCGCGCTCGAGCGCCTTGCGCTCGGTGATGTCCGTCACGAATGCCATTGCGCGCGGCCCCTCGTCGGTTTCGACATAGCTCAGCGAGATCTCGACCGGGAATTCGCTGCCATCGTGGCGGCGCGCGGTGAGGTCGAGGCCCTGCCCCATCCGGCGGACGCGAGGGTCCCGGGCGTAATCGGTGCGATGCGCGACGTGCTTGTCCCGCAAACGCTCCGGCAGCAGCATCTCGAGCGGCCGGCCCAGCAGCTCCGAGCGCGCATAGCCGAACATCGTCTCCGTCTGGCGGTTGACGGCGATGATCGTCCCGGCCGCATTCACCACCACGATGCCTTCGGAGGCCGCCTCGAGAATCGCGCTCGCCTGCGTCTCGCTGCGCCGCAGCGCTTCGAGCACGCGCTGCCGCTCGCTGATGTCGCGGGTGACGACGGTCGCGCCGGTGACGCGCCCGTCGGGGTTCTTGATGGGTGAGACGGTCAGCAAGACGCTCAGACGTCGGCCGTCCTTGGCGCGGCGGATGGTCTCGAACGGCCCGATCGTCTCACCTCGCCGCAGCCGTGCGAGCACGTCCGCTTCCTCGGCGCCGCGGTCCTCGGGGATGATGAGGCGGCTGGACTGCCCGAGCGCCTCGCCGCTCGTATAGCCGAAGATCCGCTCCGCGGCCGGGTTCCAGGCCGTGATGACGCCGTCGATGGTCTTCGCGATGATCGCGTCATTGGAGGCGCGCTCGACCGCCTCCAGCCGCATCGCCAGGTCCCAATCGCTCGGCACTCCTCGCACCGCCATACCAGCGTCATCATATCGCCGTTGCCGACCTCGCGTCGCGGTCGGCCCGCGCTCATACGTTACGTCGCGGCCACCTCGCTCTCCGCCATCGCCGCGAATGCGCGCAGGACGTCGGTCTCGGTCACGATGCCGACGATCATTCCCTCGTCCACGACCGGCAACGCGCCGATCTTGTGATCGAGCATGATGCGAGCCACGCCGACGACATTCCGCCGCGGATCGACGGTGATCACGGGTGCCGTCATGATCGAGTCGACGCTCAGCCGCGCGACCAGATAGTTGATCTCCCACACCGAGAGGCTTGTGGCCGGCGACGGCATGTTCAAGCGAATGTCCCGGTCCGTCACGATCCCGACCAGCCGGTGACCGTCGGTGATCAGCAGATGGCGGATGCGGCGCTCGGACATCATCCGTCGCGCGTCGCTCACGGCCGTCTCGAGCGGCACGGTGAGCGGATCCTTCGTCATGATCTCCTGAACCAGCACGTTGGGCCTCCTTTCGAGTCGCAACGAGGAGAGCAGCGACTGTGCCAGCGCGGACAAGAGGCATTTCGCGGGTTTACGGGCGCGGCGACCGGTCGGTGTGAGGCCGCCGCGCGCGGCCGCTGAGGCGTCGGCGCCCCAGTCACTGTCAGTCGAGGCTGACGCGATCGCGGAACGTCGGAACGCTCACGGGCCAGCCGAGCTCACGACCGATCGTATCGGCGAGCGCTGAGGCGGGGCCGGGCTCGCCGTGGACGACGAAGACGCCGCGCGGCGCTTGTCGAGCCGTGCGGAGCCAGCGAAGGAGCTCCCGGCGGTCCGCGTGCGCGGACAGGCCGTGGATGGTTACGACCTCGGCCCGCACGGCAACGTCCTGCCCAAAAATGCGGACGCTCGACACGCCATCGGCCAGCGCGCGACCGCGGGTACCGAGCGCCTGATAGCCGACCAGCAGCACGGTCGTCCGAGGGTCCGCCAGTCGCGCGCGCAGATGGTGAAGCACGCGGCCGCCCGTGGCCATCCCGCTGCCGGCGATGATGATCACCGGTCCCGGCACGGCGTGAATGCCCCGGGACTCCGATGCGCTCGTCGCGATCCGGAAGCGACGCGACTCCAGCGCCTGCGTGTCAGCGTCGAATTCGTGCCGGTGCGCGCGGTAGACCTCGGTGGCGCGGATGGCCATCGGACTGTCGATGTAGCACGGGATCTTCGGAATGCGCCCGGTCTGCTCGAGGCGCTCGAGGTGGTACATGATCTCCTGGGTGCGCCCGACTGCGAAGGCGGGAATCACGATCGCGCCTTCGCGGGCCGCCGTGCGGGTCACCACACGCGCGAGCTGATCCCCGACGGGCGTCGCATCGTGCTCACGATCGCCGTACGTCGACTCGATCATGATGTAGTCGGCAGCGCCGATCGGTGTCGGATCCGGCATGATGGGCACGCCATAGCGTCCCACGTCGCCCGAGCACACCAGGCGCCGGCGACGACCGGCCGCTGGAACGTCGAAGGCGACCGTGGCGGCGCCGACGATGTGCCCGGCCGGCGCGAACTCGACGCCCAGCTCGGCGCTGAGCTCGAAGCGTTCGTGATAGCCGTGCCTGGTGGTCGCGGCGGCCGCACGCACGCCATCCGAGGCCGTGTAGAGCGGCAGCGCGGGATGGTGTTTCGACGTCCCGAGCAGATTGTGGTACTCCGCCTCCTCTTCTTGCAGATGACCCGCGTCGGCCAGCATGATCGGCAACAAGTCGCCGGTGCCATGGGTGGCGTGAACGGCGCCGTGAAAGCCATCGAGGCACAGGCGCGGCAGGTAGCCGGCGTGGTCGATGTGCGCGTGCGTCAGCACGACGTCGTCGATGGATGCCGCAGCCACCGGCAGCTGCTCCCAGTTGCGCAGCCGTAGCTCCTTCGCTCCCTGGTAGAGGCCGCAGTCGAGCAGTGTGCGGTGGCCCGCCACCTCGAGCAGGAACTTCGAGCCGGTGACCGTTCCGACGGCGCCGAGAAACTCGAGGGTCGCGCTCATCCGCGCTCGCGCGCGACGCGCGACGCAGCGTCCCATGCCACCTCGGGGATCGGCCGAAACCGGTCACACAAACAGCCCGGCGCACGACAGCCTCCGCCGCGGACGTGGTCGGCTTCGCCGTGACCGCAGATGCACTGCGCCAGGGCCGACTGCATACCCACGCTCACGCTTACGGCCGAAAGGTCACGTACAAGCTGGTGGCGCCGCGCTGGACCAGCACGGCCACCCGCGTCTGGTCCGTCAACGTGCCGAGCGCCTCGTTGAAGTCGCCAAGCGAGCGGATGGTGCGGCCGTTCACCTCTCGGATCACGTCGAACCGCCGGATGCCGGCGCGCTCGGCCGGGCCGCCGGGATCGAGGTCGGCGATGACGACGCCCATGTCCGACGTGATGGCGGCCACATCCGCGCCGAAGATCGCCTGGCTCCGCCAATGAACCGAACCGACCTCGTCGTCATCGGGTTCCTCGTCGAGGCGGACGGTGAGCGCCATTTCGCGATCGCGTCGCCACAGCGTCAGCGCGACGGTCCGCCCGGGTGGCACGGCGCGGATCAGGCGCGCGAGGCGCGTGGCAGAATCCACGCGCCGGCCGTCGACGTCGAGGATGATGTCGCCGGTGCGGATGCCGGCCCGCGCCGACGGTCCGTCGGCTCGCACGTCGACGACGACCACGCCCAGCGGATGCGGGGCCGCCAGCGTCTCGGCGAGATCGCCATCGAGGCTCTGTCCTTTGACGCCGAGCGAGCCGCGCCGCACGCGACCGTCTTCGAGGAGCGCGGACACGACGCGGCGGATGACGTTCGACGGCACCACCGCAGCCCCGCCGGCGTGGCTGCCGATGACCAGCCCGACCATCGCGCCGCGTGTGTCGACGACGGCGCCGCCGACATAGCCACTGGTCACCGTCGATCCGGTGTGCAGCAGCGCGCCGAGCTCGTCGCCCTCTTCGGTCGTCCGTCCGCTGATCACGGTGGCCGTCGCGCTGCCGTGCAGCCCGAAGGGCGCACCGACCGCCACCACGCGATCGCCAGGCCGGAGCCGGTCCGAGTCTCCGAGGGCGATTGTCTGGAACGGATTCCGGTCGCAGCACAGTGCAAGCACAGCGACATCCGTCTCGGCGTCGCGGCCGATCACCATCGCCGACACGCGCCGGCCGTCGGCGGTCACCGCCCGCAGGGTGAGCGCACGCCGGCCGAGCCGCGCCGTCGTCACCGCGATGCCGGAGGCTTCGATGACGACCGCCGAGCCGAGTGTCAGATCACCGGTGTCGCCGTCCTGATCGGCGGGCGCCTCGAAGACATCCTCGTCGTCCGGCCAGTCATCGGCGAGCAGTCCGTAGACGCCGGAGCGACCGGGGAGTTTCAACGTCACGACGGCCGCGCGCGCGGCCGCCGCAGCTGGCGCGAGGCTTGTCGGCCCGCCGATGGCAGTGCGGGCCTTCTCGGCGCGGGCGGCGGTCGGAGCGATCGCTGCCAACACCGCCGCCACGACGACCGCGGGGTACCGTGCCTGCAAGCGTAGCTTGTTCACGACGACCACCGAAGTGCAGCAGGGCTGCCAAGGCGCGGGCGAATGAATTCACGCGGTTGCGTCGTGGGGTCGACCTTCGGTGCGGCAGCCACGCCCCGACCTGCGGCCGCGGCGCCCCACGTCGGCGTGCTACCGTGGCCGCGTGCCGCCGCTCGTACGCCGCTACATCAAGACGAGCCTCGTCTTCCTCCTGGCGGGTTTGCTACTCGGCGCGTACTTGATCGTCACTGAGTTCGTGGTCGGCCGCTTTCCGCCGCGGCTGTTCATCACGGCCCATGTCCATCTGCTGCTCGTGGGCTTCATGGTCATGATCGTCATGGGCGTGGCGACGTGGATGTTCCCGAGACCCGCCGCCGACTCCGGCGGATACCGACCGGCGCTCGCCGAAGCCGTCTACTGGATCATGACGCTGTCAACGGCGATCCGAGCCACCGCGGAGCTGAGCGCGCCGTTTGCGGCGACGCCGGCGCTTCGCCTCATCATCGCCGCGGCAGGACTCGGCCAGGTATGCGGGACCGCCCTGTTCGTCGCCAACATGTGGTCGCGCGTGCGGATGCCCGGCGGCGCCGCCTCGGGCCGCTGACACGCCGGCACTTGTCTCGGGCGAGGCGTTCGCGCGACAGGCGGGGCGACGCCGCCCCAGGCCGCCACGCGGCCACTGCAGCGGATCAGTCGAGAATTTCGGGCTTTCGGCGTGGCGCTGTCGTTGCACAGGTCCACGGCAATGCACGTCCCGCGGCTTCTGCAGCGCGCCGCCAGCCATCTGGGCGGGCCACGCGTCCTCGCGCTGCCGCTCCTGCGCGTGCTGGCCATCATCCTCGGCGCCTTATGGGTCGCGCTGACGCCGCCCGCGGATCCGCGCCGCGGCGCGGTGACCGCCACCTTGCTCGGATTTGCCGTGTACAGCGCGGCGGTGATCGTCGCGTTGTCGGCGTGGCCCGCCGCCGTGGTTCGGCGCAGCACGCTCGTACTCCTCGGCGACATCGCGTTCGCGCTCGCGCTGATCGCGCTGAGCGGCGGTGCAAGCAGCACGCTGTTTCTGGCGCTGCTCGTCATCGCCGGGCTGCAGTCCTACTACCACGGCCTGCGGCGCGGGGTCGTGGTCGGCGTCGTGGTGGCGCTCGGATATCTTTTCGTGTCGTGGCCGACGCTCGATGGCGAGACCGCGAACGTCGTCGTCCGGCTCGCCACGCTGCTCGGCACCGTGGTCGGGGTCGGCATCCTGGCGGATCTCGAGGCGAGCGAACGCCGGAAGGTGACGACCCTGACCGCGTCGGTGACTCAGGCGGAGAAGCTGGCCGCGCTCGGGACGCTGGCCGCCGGCATCGCGCACGAGATCAACAATCCTATCGGCGTGATCACCTCGCGGGTGGAGCTCATGCGACTGGACGCCGACGCGCACCACCTGCCGAACGAGGTCCGTAACGATCTGGACGTGGTGCACCGGCACGCCCGGAGAGTCGCCCGGATCACCCAGGGCCTGTTATCGTTCGCACGAAAGTCGCCGCACGCGCGGAGCCCGGTCGACCTCAATCAGATCGTCGACGACACGCTGGTCCTACTGGAACATCCGCTGACACGAGGCGGCGTCACCATCGTCACCACGCGGGCCCCCGGGCTTCCGCGGCTCATGGGCGACGCCAATGCGCTGCAGCAGGTGCTCGTGAACCTGCTGACGAACGCGCGCGACGCGATCACGGGCGCGGGGACCATCGACGTCCGGACGGAGGCGTCGCCCGACCGACGTGAGGTGCGCTTGTCGGTGCACGACACCGGACGCGGAATTCCGCGCGAAGCGCTGCCCCGCGTCTTCGATCCCTTCTTCACGACCAAGCCGGAGGGCACCGGCCTCGGCCTGGCCATCTCCTATGGCATCGTGCGCGATCATGGCGGGACGATCGACGTGGACTCGCGACCGGACCACGGCACGACGTTCACCATCGCGTTGCCGATAGCGAACACGAACGCGCGTGACTGAACATCGCGCGCCGCACAGCTGGGGCCGCTCGGCCACGGCACCCGAGGTTGCGCGCTTCCTTCATGGTCCACAGTCTCGAGGCGCCGAGCTCGTCCGTGCCGTGCGGATCTTTGCTGAATTCATCCGCGGCTTTCGAGCGTTCCATTTCGTCGGCCCCTGCGTGACGGTCTTCGGCTCCGCCCGTTTCGGCCCCGACCATCCGTCTTATTCGGTCGCCCGGGAAATCGGCGCGCGGCTGGCAAAGGCCGGATTCACGGTGGTGACCGGGGGTGGGCCGGGCATCATGGAGGCCGCCAATCGTGGGGCGCGGGAAGCCGGTGGCCTGTCGATCGGGTGCAACATCGAGCTTCCGCAAGAGCAGAAACCGAATGCCTATCTCGACCGATGGCTGACCTTCCGGCACTTCTTCGTTCGCAAGGTGATGCTCGTGAAATATTCCTACGCGTTCATCGCCCTGCCGGGCGGTTTCGGAACCCTCGACGAGCTGTTCGAGACGGCCACGCTGGAACAGACGGGCAAGCTGCGCGACTTCCCTCTCGTGCTCGTCGGCAGGGAGTTCTGGCGGCCGCTCATGGGATTCTTGCAAACGCTCGTCGCCGCCGGGACGATCGACGCCGCCGACACCGCCCGTCTGCGGCTGCTCGACTCACCTGCGGAAATCGTCCACGACATCGCGGAGATCGGCATGCGGCGATTCGGGCTCACGTACGGACCGCGAGTGCGGCGGCGCTGGTTCCTCGGCGAATGACGGGCCGGAGCGCGCTACTCGATCCTCGCCGCGTTCCACAGCGCCGCGCTGAGGACGCCGAGGACGTATCCGACGGCGGCCGTCACGACGACGAGCCCGAGGGCTCGAGAGAGGCTGAACGCGCCTACCTTGAGCGGCAGCTCGATGAAATGAAGCCAGAAGACGAAGTCGATGACCGTTTGCGCCCAGCCGGTGAGCACGAGCGCCGCCCAGCCCAGGTGCCAGACAGCCAGCACTCCCGCGAAGGCGAGGCCGAGCCTGTGGCCGTTGACGCGCTTGGCAACGCGCGGCGTCGGGTCCGTCGTCGTCGCGATGAAGATGCTCATAGCGATGCCTCCTAAGTCCTGTTAGCAACGGTGCTGCCGCGTTCGCGATCAACGAATTCACACAGTTCTGTCGGCCGTCGGAAAGCGAGAGGGGCGATCGCGCCCCGCCCTGCGGCAACGGCGCCTCAGGCTCGGAGGAGCACGCGCCGCTTCACCGCCTCCACGAGGGCGAGGTACGTGAGCGTGGCGACGGCGAGGAACACGAAGAACGTCCCGGGAAGCGGCACGAGGCCGAGCGGCGCCGCCAATGGCGTGAATGGCAGCACCAGCCCCGTCAGTACGACGGCCACCGTCGTCACGGCGAGCGCGGGGCTGGGCCGGCTGCGCAGCGGATTACCAGCGGTCCGGATGACGAAGATCACCAGCGTCTGCGTCGCGAGCGACTCGACGAACCAGCCGGTGTGAAAGAGCGCCTCGCCAGCCTCGAAGAGCCAGAGCAGCGCGCCGAAGGTGACGAAATCGTAGAGCGAGCTGATCGGCCCGATGGACAGCATGAAGTCGCGGATGATCCGGATGTCCCAGCGTCGGGGGCCCTGCACCATCGCCTCGTCCACGCGGTCGGCAGGAATGGTGAGCTGCGCCAGGTCGTACAGGAAATTGTTGAGCAGGATCTGCGTCGGAAGCATCGGCAGGAACGGCAACACGACGACCGCGGCCGCCATGCTGAACATGTTGCCGAAGTTCGAGCTCGTCCCCATCAGCAGATACTTCAAGACGTTCGCGAACGTGCGCCGGCCGGCGATGATGCCCTGATGAAGCTGGTCGAGCGATCGCTCGCGGAGGATGATATCGGCGGCGTCACGCGCGACGTCGACGGCGTTCGCGACTGACACGCCGACCTGGGCGAGATGCAGCGACGGGGCATCGTTGATGCCGTCGCCCATGAACCCGACGACGTGATCACGGCTCTGCAATGCCTGGATGATCCGGCCTTTTTGCGCCGGGTTGACGCGGGCGAAAACGGTCGTTTGCTCGGCGACCACCGCCAGCGCGCCGTTGGTCATGCCGTCCAGCTCCGTGCCCAGCACGATCCGCTCGACGTCGAGGCCCACCTGCGCGCACACGTGGCGGGCGACGAGATCACTGTCGCCCGTGAGGATCTTCACGGCGACGCCGTCGCGTCGGAGCGCCGCGAGCGCCTCCGCCACATCGGGGACGACGGGATCGGAGAAGACGATGAAGCCCACGAGCGTCAGCGCGCGCTCGTCGGCGGTGGTGTAGCGCTCCCGCGGCGGAACGACGCCCTCGGCCACCGCGAGCACCTTTGCTCCCGAGCGCGCAAGCCTTTCGTGCGTGGCGCGGCACCGGGCGCGGCCCTCGGCGTCGAGCGGCTGCCGCGTCCCGTCGATCTCGGACGTCTCGCAGCGCGCGAGCACGGCCTCGGGAGCGCCCTTTGTGATGATGCGCCCGTCGCCGTCGACGGCGACGACGACGGAGACGCAGCGACGCTCGAAGTCGAACGGGATCTCGTCGAGCTTCTTCCAGGCGCTCGCATCGGGCTTGGCGGCGGCGAGGATGGCCGCGTCGAGCGGGCTCGGGACGCCCGTCTGGAGCGCGCTGTTGGCGCCGGCGAGCAGCAGCACGCGCGGGGCGGCGCGGCCGCTCGGATCGAGCGTCGACTCCAGAGTCATCACGCCCGTCGTCAGCGTCCCGGTCTTGTCGCTGCAGAGGATGTCCATGCTGCCGAAGTCTTCGATGGCGGCCAGGTGCTTCACGACGACGCGGCGGCGCGCCATACGAATCGCGCCCTGGGTCAGGGTGACCGTCGTGATCATCGGCAGGAACTCCGGCGTCAAGCCCACGGCGAGCGCCACCGCGAACAGCAGCGCCTGCAATGGCGGCCGGTGGGTCAGGGCCGCCGCGATGACCACGAACAGGACCAGGAAGACGACGGTCTTCATGATCAGCCCGGCAAAGCTCCGCAAGCCACGCTCGAACTCCGTCTCGGGCGGCCGCGCGGAGAGTCGCGCCGCGATATCGCCGAGCGCGGTGGCGGCGCCGGTGGCGGTAACGCGGGCGACCGCGGTGCCGCTCACGACCGACGTCCCGAGGTACACGGCGTTCATGCGCGTCGTCGCCACGGCCGTCGTGGTGAGGGGCGATTTTTCGACCGGCATCGACTCACCGGTGAGCGCCGCTTCGTAGACGTGGAGGTCACGGGCCTCGAGCAGCACGGCGTCGGCAGGCACACGATCTCCGGCGGCCAGGCGGATGACGTCGTCGGGCACGACCTCGGATCGCGCGATCTCGACCCACTGCCCGTCGCGCCGCACCGTCGCGCGCGGCGCGACCTGCTCGCGCAGCGCACGGGCCGCGCGCTCCGAGCGAAAGGTCTGGACGAAGTTCAGCGTCACGCTCAGCAGCACCATGGCGACGATGATCACCGCATTGACGACGTCTCCGAGCGCCGCCGACGCGGCGCTCGCCAGCAGGAGGATGATGACGAGCGGATTCGCGAACAATCGGCCCACCGCCACGATACTGAGGCGGCTCGGGACCGCGGCCGGCTGGTTCGGGCCCACCTCCCGCAGCCGGCGCTGCGCCTCGACGGTCGACAGGCCGGCGACCAGGGTCACGGTGGGAATGCGCTCGCGAGCCAGCGGTCGACCAGGGCGCCGAGGCCCGAGTCAGCCGTATCCGCGAACTCGTACCGCGCTCTCACGATGGGCGTGTCGACCTCGATGAGCCGCCCGAGATCGACCGGCGTGGCGGCGACCACGAGATCGGCGTCCGCGCGGCGAATCGTTTCCGCCAGCGCCGCGACCTGCGCCGGCGTGTAGCCGACCGCGGGGAGGACCGCCCCGATGTGAGGGTAGTGCTCGAAGACGTCGCGCAGCTCACCGACCGCGAATGGTCGCGGATCCAGGATGACCGCCGGCTTGGCCGCCGAGGCGGCCACGAAGCCCGCCCCGTACGGCATGGAGCCGTGGGTGATGGTCGGCCCGTCCTCGATGACGAGAACGCGTCGTCCGTGGACGCTGCTCGCGTCGACCGTGATCGGCAACGCCCCGCGCACGATCGGCGCCGAGTCGTTCACCGCTCGGACGACCTGCTCGGCTCGCTCGACCTGTGCCGCCGCGGCCGAATTGACCTTGTTGACGACGACGACGTCGGCCGTGCGCAGGACCGCTTCGCCGGGGTGGAAGCCGCGTGAGTCGTTCGGCCGCAGGGCATCCACGACCACGATGTGGAAATCCGGGCGCACGAACGGAAAGTCGTTGTTGCCGCCATCCCAGACGATCACCTCGCTCTCGCGGGCGGCCTGGGCCACGATCTCGCCGTAATCGACGCCCGCATACACGGTGTGGCCGGCCGCGATGTGCGGCTCGTACTCTTCCCGCTCCTCCACCGTGCATGCGGCAGCGTCGAGGTCGGCGAGCGTCGCGAACCGCTGCGCGCGCTGCCGCGCGAGATCGCTATACGGCATCGGGTGGCGGATCACCGCGACCCGTCGGCCGCGCGTGCGCAGTCGTGCCGCGAGCCAGCGGGCGATGGGCGACTTGCCACAGCCCGTTCGAACCGCCGACACCGCGACCACCGGAACGCCAGCCCCGAGCATCGTCCGCGTGGGCCCCAGCAGGACGAAGTCCGCGCCGACGCCGAGGGCGATGGTCGACAGCTCCATCACGCGGCGCTGCGTGACATCGCTGTAGGCGAAGACCACGGTGTCGACGCGATCGCGCCGGCAGATCGTCTCGAGCGCGCTCTCCTCCTCGATCGGAATGCCGGCCGGATAGCGGGTGCCCGCGAGCGAGGCCGGATACCGGCGACCGGCGATTCCGGGAATCTGGGTCGCCGTAAAGGCCACCACGACGGCCGTCGGATCATCGCGGTACACGACATTGAAGTCGTGGAAGTCGCGGCCCGCGGCGCCCAGGATGACGATCCGCCGGGTGGCCACCGGCGCTACGACGAGCGCGGCTTCTTGGACATCGCCGCCCGCGCCCGCTTGATGCCCGCGCCCGGGCGGGCGTGCTGCCGTTCGGCGTTCTTCGGCTGGGCGACGTGAATGTCGCGCCGACGCGGCTGCTCGTACTTTCTCGACTTCATCCTGGTCCCCCTTCGCGGCGCAATCCGCGCAGCATCGCGCGCCACAAGAGCAACAGTGCTGCCAATGGCGCACCGCGGGGCCGCGGCCCGAAAGTATGCGTCGTGGAACGCAAGAGGCGGGGTGGTGATGCGCCGGCGCTCATCGCGCGCATGGGGTCGTCACGCCCCACCGCCCCATGCGCGCCCCAGCGTGCGACGTGACGCGCGATCGTCGGCCCAGCGAGATCACGGATTTTCGAGTCGGATACCAGGCACCGCCGTTGCATACGATAACGCGACCACAGCGAACAGGAGGTCCGAGAATGGCGCGAATCATCGGCGTGGTGGCTGTCTGCATGCTCGCATCGTTCGCCCCGGCACTCGCGCAGCAGCCATCGGGCGGGGAGACAGGACAGCAGGTCTTCTTCACGCAGGGCTGCTACGGCTGTCACCGAATCGGCGTCGCCGGGACACCGATCGCGTACGACCTCACCCACATCGGCCGCAAGTACACGGCGAGTGAGCTCGCGAAGTGGTTACGTGATCCGGCCAGCCAGAAGCCGAGCGCGCACATGCCGCGACTGGCGTTGACCGAACAGGAGATTCAGGCGCTCGCCGCATATCTCGCCTCGTTGCGATAGCCATGACTCCGGCTGCTGCGGCCACGGCGCCCGCCGTGGCGCCGCCTGCGTGGCATGCGATGTCGGCGGCGGAGGCTGCCAGCCTCCTGCGGACCTCGGTCGAGACCGGACTCACAGCCGAGGAAGCCGCGCGGCGGCTCGCCGGTTTGGGCGAGAACCGCGTCGGGGACGTGCCCGAGCGTTCACTCTGGCGCCTGGCGCTCGACCAGTTCCGGAGCATCGTCGTGCTGCTCTTGCTGGCCGCGACCCTCGTCGCCGCATTCTTCGGCGATACGCTCGAAGCGCTCGCGATCCTCGTCGCGCTCGTCCTGAACGCCGCGATCGGCTTCGGTACCGAGTGGCGCGCGCGCGTGTCGCTCGCTCGCCTTCGCGACCTCACGGTCCCTCATGCCCTCGTGCGCCGCGACGGCATGGTGGCGAAGGTCCGGTCCGCTCAGCTCGTGCCGGGCGACATCATCGTGCTGGAGGCGGGCAGCCATGTTCCGGCCGATGCACGCCTCGTCGACGCGGTTGCGCTCCGGGCCGACGAGTCAGCGCTCACGGGCGAGAGCGTGTCCGTCGACAAATCGGCTCACGCCATCGTCGACCGGAACGCGCCGATCGCGGAACGTACCACTGTGGTCTATCTCGGGACGATCATCAGCGCCGGCCGCGGCCTTGCCCTCGTGACCGCCACCGGTGTCGCCAGCGAGCTCGGCCGCATCGGGCAGCTCGTCGGCCTTGCCGGCGACCGGACGACGCCGCTCGAGCGCCAGGTCGAGGTCCTTGGCCGCCGGCTCGTCGTGGTCGCCCTCGCCATCTCGGCCTTCGTGGGACTCATCGGAATCATCCGCGGCTTGGCCGCGGGGCTCATGATCGAAACCGCGATCAGTCTCGCCATCGCGGCGATTCCGGAGGGCCTTCCCGCGATCACGGCTGTTGCCCTCGCCGCTGGTCTCTGGCGTCTTGCGCGTGCGGGCGCGCTGGTCCGACGACTGCCGGCCGTCGAGACGCTTGGCTCGACGACCGTGATCTGCGCCGACAAGACGGGCACCATGACCGAGAACCGCATGACCGTCGTCCGCATCCATGCGAGCGGGCGTACGCAGGCGCTCGAGGAGGCGATGTCCGATCGCGCGCAGCGCGGCGCCGTCGTGCAGCTCTTGACGGTGGCCGCGCTCGTCAACGACGCCGTCATCGAGCGGCGCGGCGATCAGCCGCGGCGGTTGCACGGTGACCCGACCGAGACAGCCCTTCTGCAAGCGGCGCTCGAGGTGGGCCTCGACCCCGAACGGCTGGCACGTGCGTGGCCGCGGCAGCACGAGACGCCGTTCGACGCCACCACACGATTCATGGCGACATGGAACGACGCGCCGGACGGCACGCAGGCGTTGCTCGTCAAGGGCGCCCCCGCCGTCGTCGTCGAGCGATCGGCGTGGATCCACGACGGTGACGGACGCCGCCGGCTCAGCACGGACGAACGCGCGCACGTGCTCGAAGTCAATCGGGACCTCGCGGCGCTTGGTCTCCGCGTGCTCGCCGTGGCCTGGCGGCCGGCGTGCAACGGCGACCGTCGCGTTGGTGATCTCACCTTCCTGGGCTTCGTCGCCCTCGAAGACCCCGTACGCGCCGGCGTGCGCGACGCGATCGCGCGCTGTCACGAGGCCGGAATCATCACCATCATGCTGACCGGGGACCAGCGGCAGACGGCCGAGGCCGTCGGGCGGCAGCTCGGTCTTTCCGCCGATGCCGTGCGCAGCCGTGTCAGCCCCGAACAGAAATTCGCATTGATCGAGCAGCTGCAGCGCGAGGGCCACGTGGTCGCGATGACGGGTGATGGTATCAACGATGCGCCGGCGCTCGCCCGCGCCGACATCGGAATCGCCATGGGGCGCCATGGCACCGACGTCGCACGCGAGGCCGCGGACATCGTCTTGACGGACGACAATTTTCCGACGATCGTGCGCGCGATCGAGGAAGGCCGGGTCATCTACGCGAATCTGCAAAAAGTCATCCGCTTCTTGTTCTCGTGCAACCTCTCCGAGATCGTGCTCATCCTCGCCGCCATCGCGGCCGGTCTTCCGGCGCCACTGCTGCCGTTACAGATTCTGTGGATCAATCTCGTCACGGACATTGTCCCCGCGGTCGCGCTGATCCGGGACCCGGCCGAACCCGGCATCATGCGACGTCCGCCGCATGCTCGGGGCACGGCGCTCGTGAGCTGGCGGGCGGGCGGCGGGATGATGCTCGAAGGCATGCTCCTTTCCGCGGGCGCTCTTAGCGCGTACGTCTGGGGCATCTGGCACGCCGGTATCGGCGCGGAAGCCGGGACGCTCGCGTTCCTCACGCTCGTGCTCCTGCATCCGTTCCAGGCGCTGAACTGCCGTTCGCAGACGGCGGTGTGGTGGCAGCTTCCGTCGAATCGTCTGATCTGGGCGTCCGCGATCATCCTCGCCGCCGTGCAATGGCTGGCGATCGCGCCGACGCCGCTCGCGGCCATCCTCAAGACGGTGCCGCTTTCCGCCGCGGACTGGTTGGCCGCGACGGCGTGCGCGGTCTGGCCCGTCGCTGGCATGCAACTCGTCAAGTGGGCGCGCGCGACGCGAGTTGCCTCGCTCACCGGAACACCAGGAACAGATACGGAACCTCGAGCCCGAGCAAGACCAGGAGATAGAGGCCGCCGAAGAGCTGCCCGAACATCCAGAAGTCTCGATGGCTGATGTATCCGCTGGCGTAGTACAGCGGCGCCGAACCGGTAGCGTAGGGCGTGATGATACCGATCAATCCGAGCGCATACGCCAGCGACAGCGCGGCCACCGTGATCGGCACGTCGGGAACCGCCACCACGGCTGTAAGCATCACGGGCAGCACCGCCGTGGCATGCGCCGTGAGGCTTGCAAACATGTAGTGCGAGAGAACGAAGACGACGACGAGCAGCATGACTTTGGCAAATCCTGGGAAGCCGTCCAGATGTCTCGCCACTGCCCCGGCGAACCAGGGCAGGAAACCCACGCGGCTCAAGCCATCGGCCAACGTGATCAGCGTCGCGAACCACACGAGATTGTTCCAGCCGCGGCGATACCCCAGAATGTCGTCCCAGGAAACGACGCCGGTGAGCATCATGCCGCAGAGGCAGAGAAGAGCGACCGTCGTGGCGCTCATCCAGCTCGGGGCGAAAATCCAGAGCACGAGGGCCAGGCCGGCGAGCGCGGCCATACTGAGCTCACGGCGTGACGTCGTTCCCATGCCGGCCAGCTCCCGGTCCGCCCACTGCGGTATCTCTTCCGTCGCCGTGAGTCGCGGCGAGCAAAGCCGATGGATCAGCAATGGTTGCACCAGGAACAGCAGGACGCCAACGGGCAGAAATCCGGTCAGCCATGCAAACCACGAAACGTCGACCTGGGCGATCCGCTTGAGAAACGACACGGCCAGGAGATTCGGCGCCAGCGCCGTCAGGAACATGGAGCTCGTGACGCACGTCGTCGCGAATGCCGTCCACATCACGTAGGTGCCGATTCCGCGTCGCGTCTCTCCGGAGGCGGAGCCGTAGAGCGCCGGAATGTTCTCGACGATGGGAAAGATGATGCCGCCGCTTCGCGCCGTATTCGAGGGCACGAATGGCGCGAGCGCGAGATCGGCCAGCGCGATGGCATAACCCAGTCCGAGTGTCCGACCTCCAAGTCGACGCACGAGCAGCAGCGCGATGCGCCGACCGAGCCCCGTCTTCGCATAGCCGAGCGCGAACATGAAGGCGACGAACATCAGCCACACGGTGGTGTCCGCGAAACCCGTCAATGCCCAGCGGATCGAGTCGGCCGGATCCGTGGCCACGAGACCGAGGACCGTCGCCAGCGTGATGCCGATCAGTCCCGCCACCGAACCCGGAAGGACATCCGTGATGAGGCCGGCGATCACCGCGACGAACAGCGCGAAATAGTGCCAGGCCTCCGGCGTGAGCGGACCAGGGCGGGGCACGGCGAGAACCAACGCTGCGATCGAGACCGGCAAGACCGCGCGCCAGTGTCCGCGGCCGGTCCGGGGACGCGGCGTGGCGTTCACGAGCTCGACGGCATCGTCCGCCATGTCTGCGATACCTCCTCGTCGCCGCGCCTGATCATAACGGCAAGCGAGATGCCCGACGGCCATCGCCAGGTTCAGGTGGGGCCGCAATGCCCCACAGCCGGCCGGGTGCCCCAGTCGAGCCCATCGGCCGTCCGCCGAACTGCCGGTGATGAAACGACATCGGCCTGGCAGCGCCATTGCTTCGATGGAGCTACCCCCGTGGAGGCAGCACGCGACGGTGCCCGCACCGATGCTCGCGACGGCGCGCGCGGCGTGAGCGATCCGCGCCTGGCGCTGGCGCTCTCGCTCGCCCGCGAAGCCGGGCGACAGGCGGTGGCGTCCCTCGGTGCGGTCACGAGTGTGTGGAAGCGACCGGGCGAGCGTCTCACGCGCGTCGACATCGACATCCAGTCCAGGATGCTTCAGGCGATCCAGGCGCGATTTCCGCATGATGGAATCGTCGCCGAAGAGTCCGGAGGGCGCCTCGGGACCGACCGGGAATTCGTCTGGGCGCTCGACCCGCTCGACGGCACCAACAATTTCGTCCTTGGGATTCCGTGCTTTGCCATTTCGATCGGCGTGCTGCGCGCGGCTGAGCCTCACATCGGCGTCGTCCACGATCCGAACACCGGGCTGATGGTCCACGCGCGCCGCGGCTCCGGCGCCTTCTCCGCGGAGCGCCGTCTGCACGTCACGAGCCGCGCGCTCGACCACGCCTCGAACGTATGCGTCCGCGCGCCGGTCTCCGATCGGCTTCGCGCACCGGTCAGCGGCTGGCTCGCCCGTCACAAGCTGCGTGCCTTTGGCAGCGTGGCGCTACATCTCGCGTACGCGGCCCTCGGCGCCATCGATCTCGTCGTCGACGATCGGGCCACGCTCTGGGACGTCGCCGCAGGGGCGGCCATACTTCTGGAGGCGGACGGGTTCATCACCACCCCGGACGGCGCTCCATTGTTCCCGGTGGACCTCGCGCGGCAGCACGGCGCGCCGATGCCATTCGCGGCCGGCAACGCGGCCGCGCACGCCGAGGCGATCGCCACCCTGGCGAACGGGCTAAGCGATGGAGCGGTGCCCGGAGCACGCACGTGATGGAGCGGCGCTTGCGTGATGCGCGGGTGGCGTACCTGTCGATGGAAATCGCCCTCGAGACCGACATCCCGACGTATGCCGGTGGCCTCGGCGTGCTCGCGGGCGATCTGCTTCGCAGCGCCGCCGACCTCGGCGTGGCGATGGTCGGCGTGACCCTCGCGCACCGGCACGGCTACTTCCGCCAGCGGCTGGATGCCGGCGGCCGCCAGAGCATGCAGCCTATCGTCTGGTCACCCGAAGGGCGTCTCGGCCACATCGATGCACGCTGCACGGTCAATATCGAGGGACGGCCCGTCGCCATCCGCGCGTGGCGATACGACGTCCGCGGGATCAACGACCATGTCGTGCCCGTGCTTCTCCTCGACACCGACCTGCCGGAGAACGATCCCGACGCCCGCACGTTCACCGACGAGCTCTACGGCGGCGACGATCGGTATCGACTCTGCCAGGAGCTCGTGCTCGGTGTCGGCGGGGTCCGCATGCTGCGCGCGCTCGGATACGACGACATCCGCCGGTTTCACCTCAACGAGGGCCACTCGGCGCTGCTGGCGCTCGAGCTGTATGCGGAGGCGCGGGCGCGGACGCCGCACGACCCGGGCGCCGCCGCCGAGCGGGTGCGCCGGTCGTGCGTCTTCACCACGCACACGCCGGTGCCGGCGGGTCACGATCAGTTCCCCATCGGTCTCGCCGAGAAGGTGCTCGGGCGCTCGGAGGTGGAGGCGCTCCGTGCGCTCGACTGTTGTGGCGATCGACTCAACATGACGCTCGTCGCGCTCCGGCTCAGCCACTGGGTGAACGGTGTCGCCCGGAGCCACGGCGAGGTGTCGAGCTCGATGTTCCCGGGCTACCACATCGCGTCGATCAGTAACGGCGTGCACTCGCCCACGTGGACGTCGCCGCCGTTTCAGCGCCTCTACGACCGGTACATCCCCGACTGGAATCGGAGCAGCTTCACGCTGCGCTATGCGCGCGCCATCCCCGCCGAGGCCGTGATGGCCGCGCATCGTGAAGCCAAGCAGCGACTCGTCGATGCCGTCAACGAGCGAACCGGCGCCGCCTTTCGCGCCGACCTGTTCACCATCGGCTTTGCCCGCCGCGCGACGGCCTACAAGCGACCGGCGTTGCTCTTCCATGATGTCGAGCGCTTGCGGCGTGTCGCACGCGAGGCGGGCGGGCTGCAGCTCGTCTTCGCGGGCAAGGCACATCCCCGCGACGAGAGTGGACAGGCGCTGATCCGCGATGTCGTCGAGCACGGCGCGAGGCTCGCGCCCGACGTTCGCGTGGTATGGCTTGCCGACTACGATCTGCGCCTGGCGCAGCTCATCACCGCCGGTGTCGATGTGTGGCTCAACACGCCGCGCCCCCCGGAGGAGGCCTCTGGCACCAGCGGCATGAAGGCCGCGCACAATGGGGTGCCGAGCCTCAGCATCCGGGATGGCTGGTGGTGGGAGGGCCATCTCGAGGGCGTCACCGGCTGGGCCATCGGCATGCAGCGGCGAGATGGCGGACCGGCGCGTGAAGACGTCGACGACGCGGAAGCGATGTACGCTCTGCTCGAGCAGCGTGTGCTGCCGGCCTGGCGCGACGCCGGTGCGTGGAGCGACATCATGCGCGCGACGATCGCCATCAACGCGTCGTTCTTCAACACCCAGCGCGTCCTCCACGAGTACGTGGTCCGCGCCTATCACAATGGTGAGGACTGAGCCATGACGATCCTGGTTCCCCTGGACGGCTCTGCGACGGCGGAAGCCGCGGTGCCGGTCGCCCTTCAACTGGCGCGCGGCGAGAACGCGCGGCTGATCTTGCTGATGGTCATCACCCCGCATCCGGCCCCGGATCCCGCACCGGTGGAGGGCGACCTCGTGCCGATCCGAAGTGCCGAGGCGTACCTGGCCTCGGCGAAGCAACGGCTGGCCGGCGACTATCGCAACGTGCTCACGGCCGTGTGGCGCGGCGCCGCCGCGGCCGCGATCGTGCGCGCGGCGCACGATTACGGCGCGGGATGGATCGTGATGACGACCCACGGCCGTACCGGCGCCCAGCGCGACATGTTCGGCAGTGTTGCCGACGCGGTGCTCCGCGGCGCCTCGATGCCGGTCGTCGTCCTCCGCCCCGCGCGTGAGGCAGCGCCCACGCCGGCCGGCAAAGCGGAGCCGGTCGTCACGCACGGCGACTGATCGCGCGGTTCAGCTCAGCAGACGGGATGCTCACCCCGGATGAGCTGCTCCCGGAATGCCGGCAAGCGAGCGATCTCGTCCCGGACGACATCCCGGATCGCTGCGTCAACGTCGGGCAAGCCGATGTGGTCAGGCAACACGACCTGGACACCCGCCCACGGTCGATCGATCGGCTCGCCGATCCTGGCGGTGAGGTGCACGTAGACCTCGAGGAGGTCGGGGCAGCGCTGATGGACGAGCTGCGCCAGCCGCTGGCTCAGAACGCTGTAGATCTTGCCGGCATGCGACACCGCGTTCTTGCCGGCGGCCGCCTCGCCGCCGGCGGGGCGTGAGAATGCAATGAGCCCACTCACGCGATTGCCGCGTCCGACCTGTCCGGAGTCGGCATCCTCGGCCGACGTCCCCGTCACGGTCAAGTAGACACCGTCCGCTCCGCGGCCAGGCCCGTCGAGGTTGTTCAGCCGCCACTCGAGCGAGAACGGCGTCTCGCGGAAGCGGTCGGCGAGTGCGGCCAGGATCTCTTCCTTGCGCGCGAAGTACGCGGTCTCGGACGTCGTCGCCGAGCAGAGCAGCGGCATCGCGATCGTCAGGCACAGCCGATCATCGGCGCGCGTGCCGAACACCTTGACGTCCTCGCCGGTGTCCGGGAAGCGCGCTTTGAACTCTGCGCCGTTCAGGTATTGCTCGACCGCGAGCACGGTCGCCTCGGTCGCGGTGAACGGCGCGTACCCGCTCGCGCCGGACGTGTCGTTCGACACGATGTGCGTCGCCGCGGCGAAGATACCGCGCAGCTCGGCCGATCCCGGGGCGAGGACGCACCGCGTCTCGAGGTCCTGCCCGGGCCGTACGCGCGGCAGCCGTGTGGTGATCCACGTGTCGACGGCCTGGCGGATCGTCGCCTCCACGGGGAGCTTCTCGCCATCCGCCTCGAACGTCGCCCGATCACCGACGAACAGCGTCATCGGTCGCGTGATGCGCCCGCGACCGAAGTCCTTCACGCATTGCCCCGCCGCGAGCAGGGCCTTGTCCACGTTGTAGTGGAGGATCGCGCCCGTCCGCTCGCGGTACATCCGGTTCAGCGCGACGGCGATGGCTTCGACCAGACAGTCGCACAGCGTGTCGGGATGACCGAGTCCCTTCCGCTCGACGAGCTCGATGCGCCGCGCGGCCACCGGCGGCTGGCGGAGCTGTTCTACCGTGACCGTCACGTCGGACTCGAGGCGGTGTGCCATCCCTGCGCACCGATGAGCGGCACGAACGCCACCGGGTCGAGCGTCTGGCGTCGATAGTCATCGTCAGTCACGCGAATGACGCGTACCAGGCGCTGCTCATACCGGTCGGGGCCGAGTGGAATCACGAGACGACCGCCGACGGCGAGCTGATCGAGCAGCGAGGCGGGAGCGTGCGGACCGCCCGCGGTCGCAATGATCGCGTCGTACGGTGCGTGATCCGGCCAGCCCAGTGTCCCGTCCCCCGTGAGCACGTGAACGCGCCGATATCCGAGCGCGGTCAGTCGCTGCCGGGCCCGCTCTGCGAGCCGGGGAAGCCGCTCGATCGTGTAGACCTCCGTCACGATCTCCGCCAGCACGGCCGCCGAGTACCCGGAGCCGGTGCCGATCTCCAGCACCCGGTCCGCGGGCGAGAGCATCGCGACCTCGGCCATGCGCGCCACGATGTAGGGCTGCGAGATCGTCTGCGCCTCACCGATCGGCAACGGACCGTCGGCATAGGCGAAGGCCGCCTGCTCTGCAGACACGAACTGCTCGCGAGGCACCTTCCGCATGGCGGCCAGCACGCGTGGATCCGCGATGCCGCGCCGGACGAGCTGGCGCTCGACCATCCGCCGCCGCGCGTCCCCGAATATGTCCGGCGCGGCGCTGGTCACCATGAGGCGCGCTCTCGTGCTCTGCGGCGCATCACTCCACCTCGAGCCGGCTGCGCGGTCGGAGATAGACGAACCAGTAGACGAGGCCGACCAGCAGCACGCCGCCGATGAGATTGCCGAGCGTGACGGGCAGGAGATTGCCAACGAAGAACCGACTCCAGCTCAGTGAGTCCATATCCCCGCCGCGCGCGGCAACGAACGCGGGGTCCCAGTGCCTCAGCAGCAGCGCGAAGGGCACGAAATACATGTTCGCGACCGAATGCTCGAAGCCAGCGGCGACGAAGGCGGCGATGGGGGGAACGACGGCGATTACGCGGTCGGTCGTGCTGCGCGCACTGTAGGACAGCCACACCGCGAGAGAGACCAGCAGGTTGCACAGCACTCCGAGCGCGACCGCCTGCTCGAAACCAAGCTGAACCTTCGCCGTCGCGATCCGGAGCGCGGCCGCGCCAACCGTGCCGGCGCCGGTGTCGTGGAGGCGCGCCACACAGGCCGCGATCGCCACGCCGAGCGCACCAGCGAAGTTCCCGGCGTAGACGATCGTCCAGTTGCGGAGCACGGCGCGGGTGCCGACGCGGCGGCCGGCCCACGCCATGACGATGAGGCTGTTGCCGGTGAACAGCTCGGCGCCGCCGACGACGACCAGCACGAGCCCAACGCTGAACACCACGCCCGCCAGCACTCGGGTCGGCCCCCACGGCGCACCGTCTCCACCGGCCAGGGCCACTGTCGAGAAGATCGCGCCGAGGGCAATGAACGCGCCGGCGAGAACGCCGAGCGTGGCGAGGCGCCCGCTGTCCATGGCGGCCTTCGCGGCCCCGACGGCTTCGGCGCGACGCGCCATCTCCGGCGGCAGCAGCGCGTCGAGGGACTGCACCGGCGTGATCTCAGCGCGAAGCATCGGTGAGCACGTACGAGCGTGTCGTCATCAATCGGTGTCCGGGTACGAAAGGCCGTGTGCCGGCCAGCACCCGCACAGCGCGACCGATATCGGCTGTCTTCATTCCAGGTGCGCCGGCGATTCTTCCTTCTTCTCCGGCACCTCGGTCATGACGGCCTCGGTGAGGAGCAGGAGGCTGGCCGCCGACACCGCGTTCTCGAGCGCAATGCGGATGACCTTCGTCGGGTCGATGATGCCCGCCTCCACGACGTCGACGTACTCGCGACGCGCGGCGTCGAACCCGAAGTTCCCGGTCCCTGCGCGCATCCGCTCCACGACGACGCCCCCATCGACCGCCGAGTTGTCGGCGATCTGCCGCGTCGGCGCCTCGAGCGCACGTCGCAGGATCTGAAGGCCCGTGCGCTCGTCGCCGTGGACCGCGGCTTCCTCCGCCTCCACCGCCGTGATCATGCGGAGCAGGGCGAGTCCACACCCGGGAACGATGCCCTCGGCCACCGCGGCCTTGGTCGCGTGGATCGCGTCGTCGAAGGCCTCCTTGCGGCTCTTCATCTCCGCCTCGGACGGCGCCCCGACGCGCACCACGGCCACCCCGCCGGACAGCTTGGCGAGCCGTTCCTGCAGCTTCTCGCGATCATAGTCGCTCGTCGCCTTGTCGATCCGTGTGCGCAGCTCCTTCTTGCGTCCCTCGATCGCCTGCTTGTCCCCGGCGCCGCCGACGATCGTCGTGGCCTCGCGCTCCGCGACGACCCGCTGGCAGCGTCCGAGATACGACATGTCGACGTTCTCGAGCTTCACACCGATCTCCGAGCTCACCACGCGGCCGCCGGTCAGCACGGCGATGTCCTCCATCATCTCCTTGCGCCGGTCGCCGTAGCCGGGGGCCTTCACCGCCACGCACCGAAGCGTCCCGCGCAGCCGGTTCACGACCATCGTGGCGAGCGCCTCGCCCTCGATGTCTTCGGCCACGACGAGGAGTGGCTGTCCACCGCGTGCCACCTGCTCGAGCAAGGGCAGCAGATCCTTCATCACGGTCAGCTTGCCGTCGTAGAGCAGCACGACCGGCGTCTCGAGCACGGCCTCCATCTTCTCCGCGTCGGTGACGAAGTACGGCGATACGTACCCGCGGTCGAACTGCAGGCCTTCGACGACTTCGAGCTGCGTCTCCGTCGTCTTGGACTCCTCCACGGTGATGACGCCCTCGTCGCCCACGCGCTCCATGGCCTGGGCCACCATCTCGCCGATGCTCGGATCGTTGTGGGCGGAGATTGTTCCGACCTGCGCCTTCTCCAGCCGGCTCTTCACCGGCCGCGAGAGCTTGTTCAGCGCTTCGACCGCAACCTTGACGCCGCGGTCCAGGCCGCGCTTGAGGTCGATGGCGCTGGCGCCGGCGACGACGTTGCGAATCCCGTCCGTCACGATCGCCTGCGCCAGGATCGTGGACGTGCTCGTCCCATCGCCGACAGCGTCCCCGGTGCGCTCCGCCGCCTGGCGGATCATCTGGGCGCCGAGATCCTCGTTGGGATCCTCGAGGTGCATCTCCTTCGCAATCGTCACGCCGTCGTTGCAGACGATCGGCGGGCCAAAGCGGCGCTGGATGAGCACGCACTTCGATTTTGGTCCCAGCGTCACGCGCACGGCGTCGGCCAGCGTGTTGACGCCGTTCAACACCTTCTCACGCGCTTGCGAGCGGAAGAGCACCCGCGTATACGGCATCGCATCCTCCTCGTGTCGGCGTGGTAAATCGGCTCGACGGCGTACTGCATCGGCGCTGCCAGGCGGCCGGCGTTGAAATCCAGGCGTTTGTGAGGCTCCACCCCGAATAGGAGATGGGGCGGCGCTGCCCCATGTGAGGCGCTGACGCTGCGCCGCTGCCCTCGGCTGTGCGGCGCAACACGCCGAATCGCAAGGCAAGGCAGCATGGCAGCGTCCGTGCAGCAGTCTCCGCGCGTTCCGAGCGAACACCGGGGCTCATGAAGGAGGAGGAAGACACGATGCGCGCACTGACACCATGGTCGGGAATGACGAGCCTCAAGAGCGAGATGGACCGGTTGTTCGACCGCTTCGTCGAGCCGGTGTGGCGAGAGATGCCCGCGCTGGGCGAATGGGAGCCGAAGCTCGACGTCACGGAGGAGAAGGACACGATCACCATCAAGGCCGAGCTCCCCGGTGTGGATCAGAAGGACATCAACGTGGCGATCCAGGAGGGCGTGCTCACGATCAAGGGTGAGAAGCACGCGGAGAAAGAGGAGAAGGACAAGCGCCGTCATCGCATCGAGCGCTCCTACGGCGCGTTCTACCGGTCGATCGTCCTGCCGTCCGCGGTGGACGCCGGGAAGGCCACGGCGACATTCAAGGATGGCGTGATCGCGATCACGCTGCCGAAGGCGCCCGAGGCGAAAGGCACGATGATCCCGGTCAAGGCCGCCTGATCACCCTCGACGACGTCGCCGTGGCCCTCGGCCCGGCGACGTCTCGTCATCTATATATATGGATCGAGGCTGTCGCCCTGTATAAATGGACGCGGTGTCAGCTATGCACGATGGGGAGGAGAACGCGAATGCGAATTGCCTGGCAACGATGCGCGCTGCTGCTCATGCTCGTACCGCTGGTCGCCGTCGGCTGCGCCAAGCGGCCGGCACTGTCGACCGTTGCGGCACCCGCTCCGACTGGCGCCGCGGTGACGCAACCTGCGCCGCCTGCGCCGGCTCCCGCTCCGGTGGTGACGCCACCGGCACCGCCAGCGCCCGCGGTGGCCGCCCCCGCCCCCGCGCCGGCGCCAGCGCCCGCGCCGGCTCCGGCCCTGCCGCGTCCAGCGGAGTTTCGCGAAGTCGCCGAACTCAAGCCTATCTATTTCGATTTCGACAAGTCGGACATCCGGCCGGACGCCGCGCGCATCCTCGATGTCAGCATCGACTGGATGAAGTCCCACCCGGACGCGGCAATTCTCATCGAAGGCCATTGTGACGAGCGCGGGACGAACGAGTACAACATCGCCCTGGGTGATCGCCGCGCCAGGGCCACGCTGAATTACCTGACGGCGCGCGGTGTCGCGGCCGACCGCATCACGACGATCAGCTACGGCGAAGAACGGCCCGTGTGCACGACCCACGACAAGGCCTGCTGGGCGAAGAACCGGCGCGCGCAGTTCCTGGCGAAGGTGCAGTGACCGCCCGCACAATGACGATCGTCCACCCGACCGATTTCTCCGAAGAGGCCGAGCGGGCGGAACGGCAGGCGGCGAGCATGGCGCGCTCGCTCGGCGCCGAGCTGCTGCTCTTCCACGTGTCCGTGGAGACTCCCCTCTACGGTGAGACCGCATTCGGCATTCCGGACGTCAAACGCGTGTACGAGGGGCAAGCTCGCTGGGCGGAGGAACGTCTCGCCGCCCGCGCGGAGGCACTGAGCAAGGACGGCATACCGACGCGCTGGTTGCGGCGAGTCGGTATCCCTCACGAGGCGATCTGCGACATCGCGCGCGAAGTCGGCGCCGCCTACATCATCATGGGCACCCACGGCCGCTCCGGGGTCGCTCGCTTCATGCTCGGAAGCGTCGCCGATCGTGTCATCCGCACGGCACCGTGTCCCGTCCTCACCGTGCGACCGCAGTGAAATGAGCGACCGCTTCGCCGCTGACGGTTGGCGGAGTTAGGAAACCGGGTCAGACGCTGTCAGACGAACGGACGGGCAAGGTGATCGTGAACGTCGTTCCGTGGCCCGGGATGGACTGGACGTCCACGGCGCCGTCGTGCTCGCGGATGATTCGCTGCGTCACCGACAATCCCAGCCCCGTGCCTGATGGCTTTGTCGTATAGAACGGCTCCCAGATCTTCGTGAGCGCCTCTGGCGTCATCCCGTCGCCGGTGTCCGCGATGACGAGCCGAACGCATCCGGGCCGCTCGGGCGGAACAGCGGTCTGAATACGCACCTCGCCGCCGCGCGGCATCGCATCGCGCGCATTCAACAGGAGATTCGTCAGCACCTGCTGGAGGGAGTTGGCGTTGCCCCAGACCGGCGCGAGTCGCGGATCGAGGCTGACCGTCGCGCGGACACCATCCTTCGCGAGCGGTTTACCGAGCAGCAGGAGCGTTTCGTCGACCACCGAATTGAGGTCTACGAGCCCGGTGTCATCCGGCGCGTGTCTCGCGAACGTGAGCACTCCCTTTGCGATGGCGGCGACGCGCTGGATGTTGCGGTATAGAACATGAAGGTCTTCAATGGTCTGGCTCGGAAGCGGCTTCGATACCGCCTCCTGCAGCATGAGCTCGATGCGAGTCGAGATGATGCCAATCGGGTTATTCAGCTCGTGCGCGATCCCCGCGGACAGCGTGGCCAGTGTCGCGAGCTTCTCGCGGTGTCGCGCGGCCTGTTCGAGGCTGCGCCGTTCGCTGATGTCCGTGATGAGGGCCATGACGAACGCTCCCTCCGCCGTCTCGATCGGGCTGAGACCGATCTCCACCGGAAACTCGACGCCGTCCTTGCGAAGCCCGAACAGATCGAGGCCGACTCCCATGGAGCGGGTCCGCGGCGACGCAAAGTAGTTCGCGCGATGCCCTCCGTGACTGGCGCGGAAACGATGCGGAAGGAGAATCTCGACGGACTGGCCGACGAGCTCGCCCTCCGCGTAGCCAAACATCTCGGCAAGACGGCGGTTGCCGCGCACGATGTCGCCCGTGCGGCTGACGACCACGATGCCCTCCGCGGCAGACTCGAAGAAGGCCCGCGTGGTCTCGCTCGCGGACGCGAGCGCGTTCTCGGCCTGCGTCCGCTCGATCAGGTCCGCCGCTTGCCGCGCGAGGACGTCGAGAAGGCGCAGGTCACGCTCGGCCGGGTGATGGGGCCGACGATACTGCGTGGAGAACACGCCGAGCATACGACCCGCGCGGCTCACCAGCGGCGTTGACTGCAGCGCGCGCACACCGGCCGAGCGCATGACGTCGAGGGCGGCGGTGCCGGCGAGCATCGGGCTGCGGTCCACGTCGTCGACGATGACGCGCCGACCCGTGCCAAGCGCCGTGGCGCTGATGATCCGCCCCTCCTCAGCTTCGTCGAAATAAGCGAGGAAGGGCGCCTCGAACCCACGCTGGGCCCGGATCTTCAGCGCCGCGCCGTCGAACAGCTGGACGGTGCCCGTGTCGGCGCCGGTGATCTCGATCGCCGCGTCGAGCATCTCGTTCATGAGGGTCGAGACGTCGCCGGCCTGGACGAGCCGCATGCTCACCCGCTGCATCGACGTCATGGCGGCCAGCTCGGTGGCGAGCTGCTGGTCCCGCTCGCGCACCTGCTGTTCCGCCTTGTGACGAGCAGCGTCGAGTAGACGCCGCCCCGTGATGTCGCGCGCGATGTGGGAGATCTCGACGATCCGACCGTGTTGGTCCCTCACGGGCGACAGCGTGACCGACACCGCGACCCGGCTGCCGTCCTTGCGGAGGCGCTCCGTCTCGAAGTGCTCGACGCGGTCAGCCCGCGCGATCCTCGCCATGAGCTCGTCCTCTTCGGCGAGACGCTCGACCGGGAACAGCATCGTGATATGGCGTCCGATCGCGTCGAGCGGATCGTAGCCGAAGATGCGCGTGGCGGCGCTGTTCCAGGACGTGATCGTGCCGTCAGGCGTCTTCGTGATGATCGCGTCGTCGGACGACTGGACGATCGCGGCGAGCCGCCCGAAAGACCCGCGGGGCCATCCACCGACCGGCTCGGGGGCCACGTCTGCGCCGCGACCAAGCCGGGGGAGACACCGATGGCGACTCGCGTGTATCAGGCTCCGACTTCGCGCGATGAGGGTGCGCGAAGTCTCGGCGGCCATGCGGACACGAACGGATCTCTCGGGATCCGGCAGAAAGAGCGCCACCGCCATGCACAACCTCGGTGCGGAGCCCCGACCACGCCAGTGCCCCGGTCTCCCCCGAGTCGGGGTCTCCGGCGGCGACAGCTTACCCCTTTTCGACGAGCTCCACTACCCGCGGCCCGATCTGATCGAGGTTCAGGACGAAGTCGATGCCGTCCAGCGCGATGGCGGCGGTCGGCATGCTCGGAATCCGGGCCTCGGCCGGCGCCAGCACGATCGTTCGCCCTCCGGCACGATGGATCGCCTGCAGCCCACGGGCACCGTCACTACCGCCGCCCGACAAGATCACCGCAATCGCATGCTTGCCGTAGACCGTTGCCACGGAATCGAACAGCACGTCGATGGACGGCCGGCTGAAATTCACCGGCGGAGCATCAG
>DASTCJ010000066.1:0-6935 GCA_035605575.1 Candidatus Methylomirabilota bacterium | reverse complement strand
GACGTTGAGGGCGAGGTAGGGCACGGCGGCAACGGCGGCCAGGCCGATCGCCTCGCTGAACCCCTTCAGGAAGACCGCCGCGAGCACGGCGAGGATCGCCAGCGTGACGAGGATCGAGTGCTCCCGGAGGACGGGCTGCAGGAATGGATTCTCGATAGCGTGCTTGGCGGCGTCAGCGGCCGAGAGCGTCATCGTGATCACGAAGTCGGTGGCCGCAAAACCGAGGAGGACCAAGACGAGCCCCTTGCCCTTCCAGCCGTCGAGCAGGTTTTCGAGCATCGCGATGGAGCCCTGCCCGGCGTAACTGCGGCGCGCGACCTGCGCGTAGACTGGCAGAGCCCCGAACAACGTGACGAGGACGAGGAACACGGTAGCGATCGGCGCCACCGCGCCGGCGGCCAGCAGCGCGATGCCGGGCTGGTAGCCTAGCGTTGAGAAGTAGTCCACGCCAGTCAGCCAGATGACCTTCCACCAGGGATGGGTCGCGACCTCCCGGCCTCTGTGGCCGTCCACGCGCTCGCCGCGGATCAGCCACTTGCCGATGACCGATCGGTATCCGAACGACGGCTGGGGCAGTTGCTCGCGAAAGGGAATGCGTTCTTTCAGGTGCTCGGGCATCGAGCGAGAGAGTAGCTCACCTCCGCTCCATCAGCTGCCCCACGAGCACTGACACTTTGAGCAGGCGCGCCGCATGACGCCGGTGGTCTGGCTCACCGGCTGGCGCCCGAAGGGATTCGAGCGCTTCTTCAGAGACTTTGGAGTCGCTGCGAGCGAAGCCGACGCACAGCAGCGATCCGTCAGCAACGCTATCGTTCAGCGGATCGTTCAGAACGTCGAACGCTACGGGATGTATCTGGAGACGTAATCCTGTCGAAGGTCCCGATCTACGCCGAAGTCGGAGAGGTCTTTGATCGGCTGAAGCCGCCGCCCGCGGCGGGCGAGCGCGCGATCAGGGTCGTGTCCATGGCCGCTCGCCACCGCCTACGAAACCGGTCGCGCTATCGTCGATCAGTTGTCCTCGAAGACGCGCCCACGCCCGCGCGCCGAGCTCTGCCAGCCCACCAGGAGAGACGAATAACATTCCGATGAGCAGGACACCCAGCACGAGGTGGTGAGATAGCGGGAATCGCAAGGCGAATTCCCTCACGGCGACCATGACGAACGCGCCGATGATCGGGCCGGCGAAGGCGCGGGTGCCGCCGAGGACCGTGGCGACGACGAGTTCGGCGTTGAAGAGCCAGCCGACATGCTGGGGCGTGATCTGCCGCACCAGTTGGCCGAACAGGCCGCCGGCCAGTGCCATGACGGCGGCCGAGATGACGAAGGCGATCCAGCGGTACTGCATGACCGGGATGCCGACGAAGCGGGCGCGCGTCTCGTTGTCCCGGGTCGCGCGAAGCGCCATGCCGAACGGCGAGTGAAGGAGCCGCCACATGAAGATGGTGCAGCCGGCGAACGCGGCCAGCGTCACGTAGTGGAAGGCGATGGTGAAGCCGGCGGGCTCGGGTTCGACACCGCCCAGCGTAAACCTCGGAAGGTACAGGCCGCCGTGGCCGATGAGGAAGAAGCCCTTGCCGACCTCGCCGAACGGGCGGAACGCCGCGCCGCCGACGAACAGCGCCTGGAGCATCTGTGTGAAGACGAGGGTGAGGATCGTGAAGAACATCCGGGTCGTCCGGATGCAAAGGAAGCCAACGGCCGACGCAGCGAGCGCCGCGCACGCGATGCCGGACGCGAGATATAGCTCGAACGACGTCACGTCGCCGAAGGTAAACAGGAACGCGCCCGCGTAGGCACCGAGTCCGAAATAGGCGACATGTCCGAGCGACAGCAGGCCAGCGTGGCCGAGCAGGAGGTTCAGAGCGAGGCACGCGATGGAGAAAACCAAGGCGTAGTCCGTCAGGATCACATGGTACGGATTAACGCCGAGCGGCACGACGGCGAGTATGATCAGCGCCACGCCGAGCCACCAGCCGGCGTGCAGCCTAGTGCGACAGCGCATGTCCGAATGGAATCATGGCAACCGCGCCGACGAGAAGCCCGGCCACGATCCACCACGGACCGCTTGCCAGCCAGTTGTGAGGACGACGACTCCGGGGACCAGGACGCCGAGGGAGCCGAGCGCATCGCATCGGGCGTGATCGAACGGGCATCGGTATGTCGGTTGCACATGTCTCTCTCATCGCGCGGGCGCCTCACGCCGCCTTCTGCCAACGATACGCTTCAGCGTCCGGCCGAATGCGATCGCCGAGCCAGCCGAACGTGGCGCCGCAGATGAGATGGACGACCAGGGTGGCGGGTGTGCTGATCTATCTAACGGAGACTCGGCGGGTTCTAATGCGCCACGCACTCATGCGGACGGCCGCAACGTTCATCATCCCGAATGTCATGAGTGCCACTGCCATCGCGACGAAGAGCCCGGGCAGGCCACCACCGAGCCAGCGCGTGGCGAGCCAGCCGCCTGCACCCGCGATCACCAGCCGAGTGAAGCCGGCCAGGAGTGGCCAGAGCAATCGGCCCGCGCCCTGCGACGCGAAATAGAGCGCCAGCCCAGCCCCGAAGAAACCATAGAAGGGCCCGACGATCTGCAAATACCGGCTCCCGGCGGCCAGCACCTCTCGATCGGTCGTGAAGAGACCGAGCCAGGCACCCGGGAACATCGCGGCGACGATTCCGATCGTGCCGGTGACACCGGCCGCAATCGCGGTTCCCGTCCAGGCGACGCGCAGGGCACGCCGACGGTCGCCGGCGCCGATGCTCGTGCCGACCATCGTGACGAGGGCCGAGCCGAGGCCGAAGACGATCGGGATTTGGAGATATTCGAGCCGCGCGCCGAGCCCGTATCCGGCAAGAGCGGCTCCGCCGAAGGGCCCCACCAGCGACGTCAGCAGGACGACGGTCAGATTCGTGAGGATCGTGTTGAGCGAACCCGGCGCGCCGACTCTGAGGATTTCGTAGAACAGAGCACGCCGGAGCCGGAGACCCCGCAGCGTCGGCCGCACGAGGCTCTGTCGTGATAGCAAGAATGCCAGCAACGCCAGTGTCCCAAGGCCGAACGACGTGACGCTCGCCACCGCGGCGCCCGCGATGCCAAGGCGGGGCAACGGCCCCGCGCCGAGGATGAGCGCGGGAGACAGCGCTATATAAAGGACGCTGCTGGCGAGCGTTGCGCCGGCGGGCACCACCATGTTGCCCGTACCGCGGATCACGCTGCCCAACGTGTTGAAGAGCCAGTAGGCGAGAGCGCCGCCGAACAGCACACGCGAGTACACGACGGCGGCATCGAGCGCGATGCCACGCCCGCCCATGGCGTGATAGAGCGCCGGGCCGGCGAGCTCGAACAGGATCGTGAAGCATCCGGCCATCACGAGCGCGATGACGCCAGCGTGCGCGACGAGCGCGTTGGCGTCGGCACGGCGGCCTGCCCCGAGCGCGCGCGCCACGGCGGAGGCCACGCCCCCGCCCATGCCGCCCGCGGACATCGTCTGCATCAGCATGACGAGCGGAAAGACCAGCGCAACGCCGGCGAGAGCGTCCGAGCCGAGCCAGCCGACGAAGACGGCGTCGAGCGTGCTCACCATCGCCTGCAGCACCATGACCAGGACGTTTGGCGCGGCGAGGCGCAGGAGTGTGGTCGCCACCGGCCCCTCGAGCAGAAGGCGCGTGCGCGGTGAGAGAGTCGCCGTCGTCCCCGGAGCGATCGCGGCGACCGACGGCGTCATCTCAGCGTCCCACCGCCTGCTCGCCGCGCAGGGTCATGCACGTGCTCGACGCGCGCGCGACGAGATGCTCCTTGTCGTCGAGCACGTCACACTCCACGAGACCGACCGTTCGGCCGCTCTTGACGACACGGCCCGTCGCCACGAGACGTCCTGTCCGCACGGGCTTGAGGAAGTTGATCTTCAATTCGAGCGTCGTGAACGTCTCGTTCTGGTCGAGCGTTGCTGCGTAGGCCATGCCCATGGCCGCGTCGGAGATATCGCAGAGGATGCCCCCGTGGAGCGTGCCCATCGGATTGGCGTGGCGACCGTCGGCATCGAAGGTGATGACGGCCCGGCCGGGCTCGACCTCGCTCAGGGTGAACCCGACGAGCTGGGCCACTGGAGGGGGTGGAAATTCCCCGCGCTGGACCATCCGTATGAACTCGATCGGCCGCGGCATGAGCGTCTCCTTGATCGAAAGTGACTACTAAAATAGTAGTCACTTGCCCCGGTGTCAAGCGGCCGGCTATACTAGTGTCGTGCCGAAGCAATACGGCCAGCGCTGTCCGGTTGCGAAGACCCTCGAGGTGGTCGGGGATCGGTGGACACTGCTCGTGGTGCGCGATCTCTTGCCCGGCGCCAGGCGCTTCCAGGATCTCCAGCTGACGCTGCCCGGCATTGCCCCGAATATCCTGTCGACGCGACTGAAGCTCATGGAGGATCACGGACTGATCGCGCGGCGCTTCTACTCGGATCACCCACCGCGAGCGGAATATGCGCTCACGCAGAAGGGACGGGAGCTCGCGACGGTCGTGGGCGCGCTCGCGGCGTGGGGCGGCCGGTACGTGTACAAGCGCGCCAGGCTGGTGCACGCGGAATGCGGCCACCCTGTCTCGGTTGGTTATTACTGCGCGGACTGCGGGAAAGGCGTCCGCGGTGCCGGCGTCACGATGAAGCGAGGGCCGGCCCGTTCAGGAACGTCGGCGCGGCGGGGTTGAGCGAGATTCCTCACGGCGGACGATCACGTAGCTGAGCGACCTGGCGCAGGCTATGCTCATGCGGAGGGACAGGCATGCGCTGGCAGATGGGTCGACGCAGCGACAACATCGACGATCGCCGAGGCGTGGGCATGGGCGGCGTCGCCATCGGCGGCGGCCTCGGCACGGTTGTCATTCTGGTCCTCGCATTGTTCTTCGGGCTGGACCCGAGCGCCATCCTCCAGGGCAACGATCCGAGCCTGAGCACGGAGCCGCCCGCCGGCCAGCAGCGCGCTGCCCCGCCCGAGGAGGAGCAGCTTAAGGACTTCGTGTCGGTGGTCCTCGCGGACACGGAAGACACGTGGAACGAGATCTTCCGCCGGATGAATCGGGAGTACCGCGATCCGCAGCTCGTGCTCTTCTCCGGCGCGGTCCGCTCGGCGTGCGGCGCTGCGCAGTCGGCGGTGGGGCCATTCTACTGTCCGGCCGACCAGAAGGTGTACCTGGATCTCGGCTTCTTCCGCGAGCTTCGCGATCGCTTCGGGGCGCCCGGTGAATTTGCGCAGGCCTACGTGATCGCACATGAGATCGGGCATCACGTTCAGCAGCAGCTCGGAATCTCTGACCGAGTCCGCTCGATGCAGTCGCGCGGTGGCGAGCGGCAGAGCAACGCACTGTCGGTCCGGCTGGAGCTCCAGGCGGATTGCTTCGCCGGCGTCTGGGCGAACAATGCCAATCGTTCGCGTCAGATTCTCGAGCAGGGAGACGTCGAAGCCGGCCTGAACGCGGCCGCCGCCATCGGCGACGACCGCTTGCAGGGCCAGTCGCGCGGCTACGTCGTGCCCGACGCATTCACGCACGGCAGCTCGGCGCAGCGCGTGCGCTGGTTCACGCGCGGGCTCGAGACGGGCGCCGTGCGACAGTGCGACACGTTCGGCACTCGGGACCTTTGAGCGCCTTACGCTCCCATCCGCGTTCGTAGATGCTCGACGCTCCGGATCAGCTCGTCGAAGTCGGGCTCGTGTCCGCCCGGCGTGACGCGATCGACGACCTCGGGTAGCAGCTGCGAGAGACCCTCGGAGGCCTCCTGCGGTGTGAGGTCCGTGCGTCGCGCGATCTCTTCGACGCCGTCCTTACCGAAGATTTCGCTCATCGCATCGGGCGAGATCGGCATGTTCTGACCCGTTCCGACCCAGGACTTGGCCTGCTCACCGAAGCCGGCCTTCTGCATTTGCTCGAGCAGACCGCCCAGGCCACCGCCGCCTGCGCGCGGACCGCCGCCTCGATTCGCGAGCATCGACAGCACCACTGGCAGCAACGCCATCATGATCTGGGCCGCGCCACCGCCAGCCGCGGCCGAGCTCTCGGGCGGACGGTTACGCTGCTGACCCGCGACCCCACCCAGCACACCGCCTAGCAACTCGTCGAGAAGTCCCATGATCTCCTCCTCCTCAGAACCATCGAACCGAAGCGTGGGCGTCCAGCCGCCAACGGGCTATTGGACCTTCATCCTATGGTGGCATTTCATGCTCAACGCAATAGTCGTCGGCACACGGCCGCCATGAGCCTCCCTCGCCAGAGAGCAGTGTGGGCGGTCACCCGGTGAGTCCGGCCGAGCCGATGCCCATCGTACTCAGTGTCATGAATTACTTCGGCGACATCGTGTTTGCATTCAGCGGCGCGCTGGTCGCCGCCAGGCGCCGTACGGATATCCTCGGCGTCATCCTCATCGGCATGGTGACGGGCATCGGTGGCGGCACGCTGCGGGATATCTTTCTCGGACACCCCGTTTGGTGGGTTCAGAATCCGATCGAACTCGTGCTCTGCGCGATCACGGCCTTCCTCGGCTATTTCGTCAAACAGGTTCCCCTCGGCCGCGAGGGCCTGGCCGAATGGGCCGATGCCGTCGGCCTCGCCACCTTCGCGGTCGTTGGCGCTCGTGTCGCGCAACAGGACGGGGCATCCCTTGTCGTCGTGGCCTTTCTCGGAATGATGACCGCTACCGGTGGCGGCGTGATCCGCGATCTGTTGACGCAGACGCGCCCGATGATCCTGAGCGGCGAGATCTATGCGACGGCGGCGCTGATCGGCGCCGCAACATACGCGGTCCTCTCGCGCTATGGCATGGCTCACCCGTTGGCAGCCGTGCTTGCCTTCGCGCTCGCCTTCGTGATCAGAGGGGCTGCAATGCTGTTTCACATTCGCTTCGGCGTCACGGGAGAGCCGATCATCACAGTCGGGCGGCAGCCTGAAGCTA
>DASTCJ010000040.1:0-94476 GCA_035605575.1 Candidatus Methylomirabilota bacterium | reverse complement strand
AGTGCCGAAGAGAAGTACACCAAAGCGTGGCATCTTCGCGTGCTGCGCATCGAGCGGGAGTGCCGAGGCGAGCACGAGTCCCAGGCCGGTCACGAATGCGCGGCGCTTCATCTCAGTCAAAGACGTGATCCGCCCGCGCCCGCAGCGAGGGCGGGATCGTGACGCCGGATTCAAGCAGGCGGCGTAGGCCGGGCGACGCGGCGCTACATCGAAACCCTAATTGTCCGACTGACCTCGCTCGCGCCGCAGAAGATGGAAGCAGCGGATGTGAAAGAACCTCTGCTTCGCGTCCCCTGCGTACACTTCGATCTCCACTTCCGCAGCGGCGATGTTCTCGTCGCACCCAGAACAGTGTTGACCGGCGCTCGGGCCACCGAAGGTCTCGAGAGGAGTCTGGCGGGAGAGGTCGCCGGACGCGAGTTTCGCTCGGATTCGAGCAAGTAACTCGGCGTCCGTAAGGTGACCTATCACGGTGGCGGACTATCCTTGCACCACACATCGTCGTCGTCAACTACGTCGCCCTCTCGCTTCGATCCTGCCGTAGACTGCTGGCGTCCACACTCGCCCCCTCGCGTGAGCTTTAGGGTAATCAATGCGGATGTTTATCTCTCTGCCTAATCGACCAGCTTCCCGATCGTGACTCTCAACGATTTCGCCAGCCGCTCCACCACACTCAGTCGCGGGTCTTGTTGCTCACCCTCGAGCCGGATCACGTATGCCTTCGTGAGCCTCGCCCGATCGGCGAGCGCCGCATGGCTGAGGCCTTGCTTCTTCCGTATCCGCCGCAGGCGCTTCGCAAGCTTCGTCAATGCACGCATGGTATACGATCATATCCCTCTCCCGGCGATACGACGATGAACAGCTTGCGCGCCATGCTGTCTCTTTCGCATATCAAGAATGTTCGGCCCGATGGGATAGGAAGTCCGTCATTCATAGGACGTCGCTTGTACGATTGACAATTTCAGCGGTGGCCGCCGTGAAATGCTTTTCCCGTTGCGATTTTCGTCGTTGCGGTGCGAACTAGCGGGACTATGACTCGCAAGCTCTTCATCGTCGATCCCGCAAATGAGCGTGTGTATACGACTCTCCGCACTGCTTTGGCGAACGAGTCCGGCGTCGAGGTTTTCTTCGATCGTCGCAATCGCGCCTTGCATTTGTCGAAGTGGACTGGCGCTGAGCGCCGCAAGGCCGGTGACGATGCCGTGGGGGAGCGAATCCGAACCGATGGATTCGCGGTCGTCCGTCCAGCACCACCTCCCGCGCCAGAGCGGAATATCCGCTGGGCCTAGCTGCTGTTACCGATCGGGACAGCGCGCCCTGACCGCTCGCAGGGTGGTCACGACTCCTCGGTGGTGCTGGCAGTTGGAGGCAGCTAGGATAGAGCCGGTCTCGCTCTGTTTCTTCCTCGCCGGGCGGCATGACGAGCGCGGAGGCACGGCCGCATGGCGCACAGAGCAGATACTTGGAGAGCGCCGATGGGCAGTCGTAGTCGATGGTTGATTCAGCAATCACGTGAGCTCATCGAGGCGAGCCGCGAGACCATCGCTTGAGTGCGCAGTCTCGCTCTGCTCTCTATCCGGGGCGGCTCTACATCGGTCGCGGAGTCGTCGATCGAAATACCGCGTATCTTCGCCGGGCCTGCCAGCGGCGCGACGCGTTGCACCATCTGCGCAAAGGCTATTCCGAAGGACGCCACAGAGTACATAGTTCCGTCGGCCCGTGGGGATATCGTTCTCGATCGCCCCTGCTTGGTTGTATGGCGGAACGCGTTGCGCCGTAGGATCCTCCACGAACGAAGAGGCGACGGCTAGCTTCCCAGTCTGCGCGCCTCCTCCCACATAACGAAACAGTCGGGATGCGCTACCAAAACCAACCCCGCCCAGTGACACTCGGCCACCATATCGACTGACGTCGTCGGTCCGTCGCAGACGCGGCAGATCGTCGCCGGCCGCGTCCGAATCCGTGTCTGGTGACACTCCGCTCGCGGAAGAATGCCAGCGGCGATCTTCGCGCGAACGGCGGACAGGTCCATAGCCCGACGCTTGCGGAATCAAAACGGATGCCGATGAGTACCGCGAACGGCGAGCGCTCGCCGTGATCCTTCGAACGGCATCATTCCATCACGTGATCCGCCCGCGCCAAGCAGCGACGGCGGGATGGTGGCGCTGAGCCTCGAAGCGTCCGCATTACTCGCGGAAACGTTGATGCTGCCGTGATATCGGGATGGTGCGCCTGGAGGGAATCGAACCCCGGCCCTCAGATTCGAAGTGAGAAAATCCCGCGCCGCAACTGTGCAGCATTCCAGCGCTCCAGCGCGATGACTTTGCCATTTGATGCGCCCACTTTGCTACTCTGCAGCGCCGCTGCTGCGGCGAGCTTCGCGCCGACCTCTCGGAGCATTCCTTCGTCGACGATCGTGTAGCGCTTAAAGACGGCGCGCGTCTTGTGGCCGGTCATTTCCATCGCCGTCGTCTCGGGGATGCCGGCGCGCACGAGGTTCCGCACCGCCGTTCGTCGGAAAACGTGAAACAGCTTGGTCGGCACCTTCCGCGTTTTCTGTGGCTCGCCATCCCTGGCTTGACCGATCGGCTCGACGCGGAAGAAGCCCGCACGAATGCAGGCCGTGGCCCAGGCTTTTTTGAAGTCACCGACCGGTGCGCCGTCGTCGCGGATCGTAGTCAGCGGCGCTGCGTGGGCGGCCGTCTATCTTGGCACCCGACTTGCGCTTGAACGGGCGCCGTACGTCGAGACGCTGTAGAGCACGAACTTCGAGGCGCGTAACCTCGCGCGCGCGGCAATGTTGACCACGCTTACACTCGGCCTGCCCGTCGGGCTCGTCGTCTGGCGCGGCTATCGGGCAAGCCCTCTATCTCTGCGGCGGGCGCTCCTCGTGCTGCCGCTGTTCCTCGTGCCGTTCGCGCTCTATGCTGTGTGGGTCGAGGTTCGTATCTGGATGACCATGTTCCCGGTGCTATGGCCGCTGGCGGCGGTCGCGCTGGATCAAGAGGGAGGGCCCGAATGGCGCTTGAGCCGTATAAGATCTACGACGTGGTCGGCCTAGGCCCGCACGTGCGATTCACCTACACGCCCGGCGACTCGTACCTGGAGTTCGCTATCGAAGTCCCGGGCGAGACAGAGCCGACGCGCGTGCGGGGGCGGCTGTCCAACGTCACGATTCTCCGCGCCGACCAGCCGCGTCTGGTGCAGGGCTGACCGCTATTCCGAATCGGGGCTCCACGTGTCCGGTAGGCGACTGATATACGTCGATTCCGGCCTCGACACCGACTGTCCAGTTCCGCCGAATTGCGCCTGTCCCGCGGATCGCCGCGGATTGCTCCGCGACCCGGTGTACCGCGGGGTCGCCTGATCTCATTCGCCGCGCTCCTCAGGCGGCGCGGGCAGCGCGAGGCAATCAGGGCAGAGGCGGTCTCTTTCGGTTTCTTCCTCACCAGGCGGCACTACGAGCGCGAACGCCACGCGGCGCTCAGCTTGCGGGGTGTTCATTTCGGCCGTCGCTCCAGGCTCCTCGAGTTTTCGGCGTAATGCGCCCCGATCGTACGTCGGGAATCGCAAGATTGCTCAATGAGTCGCCAGATAGCGGCTCCCAGTGCCATTTACCTATTGTGCCCGCTCGCCGACCCTAGTATTCTCGCGTCTTCATTTCGGGAGCTCAGGAGTGTCGCTGCCATGGGACTCTATTGTGACTGTCGTCGCGCTCTTGGCGTCGTCACCTTCGCCTTGCTCCTCGCCATCGGTATCGCGGATCCCGCCCAGGCACGAATCTTTCACTGCGGATCCGGCGATGTTTTCTGTCTCATCGCGAGCATTCGAAGCGCAAATGAGCGACCGGGTTCGGACACTATCATCCTCGAGGCAGGGACGTATACCTTGACGGTCGTCGATAATCTGCGTGACGGGGCAAATGGCCTTCCGTCAGTCATTGGCCGACTCACTATCCTAGGTGCCGGTGCCGCTGCAACAATCATCGAGCGCAATCCACTGACGTTTCCGAATTTTCGGATTCTTCATATTGAGGCGACAGGCACACTCACATTGCACGGCATCACGATTCAAGGCGGAGGGCTCAGCACTCAAGGCGACCCTAGCACTCTTGGAGGGGCTGGGATCTTCAATCGTGGGACGTTGACTGTCTCGCACAGCGTCGTGCGCAGCAATTCGCGGCTTTTTGACTTCGGCGGAGCAATCCAGAACTTGGCGACGTTGACCATCGTAGACAGCCGCATCACAGGCAACTTCGCGCCGCAAGGTTTTGGTGGCGGAATAGAAAGTCGCGGCTCACTGCAAATTCTGAGGAGCACAATCGAAGACAGCGACGCTGGAATATGTGGCGGTATCGCGGTGAGCGGCACTACAACGATTAAGGACAGCACGATCAGTAGCAACGGTGCGGATTTTAGCGGCGGACTGTGCGCTGTTGACGGCACAACAATAATTATCAATACGACAATCGCTAATAATATCGATGGTGGCTTGACCGTATTCGATGATGCGGCTGTGCGGCTGATCAACGTTACCATCGCGGACAATCTCGCTGTTGGCCCCGTGGGCGGCGGCGGCATCCTTGCGGCGGGCGTTGTGCAGCTTCAAAATTCCATTCTGGCGCGCAATAGCATATCTGCTAGTGTTCCGGGCTCAGGTCGGGACTGTCTCGGGACGATTACATCGCTCGGCAACAACATCATCAGCGACACGACAGATTGCACGATCGACCTTGTCTCGTCCGATTTTGTTGGTGACGCGGGTCTCGGCGCGTTCGTTGACAACGGCACACCTGGCGGCGGGTACATTCCCCTGCTCGCCGAGAGCCCGGCCATTGATGCCGCTAATCGAGCAGCATGCCCACCAAGGGATCAACTAGGCCAGCGCCGCATCGATGGCGACGGCAACGGTCGAAAGTTATGTGACATCGGAGCCATAGAGTTTGTGCCATGATTGCGATCGTTCCATCATGCGGATTAGGCCCTGATGTCCACCCTCGTGTTTGCCCCATGCCCAAAGTAATCGAGAACGACCACAGAACGCGGACAGAGTTTCGTGCAGCACATATGAAAACGCAGAGACTATCTCCTACAGTGCGCCGGAATTACCCCTAGCATTGACTCGATGTCCGCCGTCACGTCGATGGCGACCCGTGAGGCGCGACCGCCCGAGCAGCCGAGACATGATGGTGGTGAATACACACCGGCCAGTGCTGTTGCCTGCTTGATGCGCTCGTTCATCGGCCACGGCCACAGTGGAACGTCTGTAACGACTCCGTCTTTGTACTGATAGCAGAGGTTCGCCCCGGTCGCTGTTGCGGTCCATGGACTCACTACGTCGTTGTGAGTGAAACCCGCAGACATTGTCGATCCGACCCCCCAGGTCGAGTCGAGATAGTCGCCCTGGGGTCCGCTTACCGACGTGAGGTTCGCGGCGCTCCATGCATGCGCCGTTCCTTGAACATCGAGAGCACCGAGAAACATCCCGCGGTACTCGTTGTAGCGGTCGTTACCCGGGTCGATATAGATCATGACATGACGAAGCGTAATGCAATTCAGACTATCACCGGCTAAGTACAGCATCGGGGCGCCAAGGCCGTGATAGTCGTTGCCTTGCGAGTGAAAGATATAGTCGGCCATCAAATATCCGAGACTGCCATGCACAGATGCATTCGCGCAGTTATCTCCGGATTGCGTGCCAGCAGCACTGATAATGTTCCCTGTGTTCACCGCCCGGAACTCACCACTCTGAGTGACACCTAAACTGCTCCCGTTAGAGGTTCGAATCCACGTCTCTGGGCCGAATTTCCAGTCCATCGACGCCAAGACGTTCTCAAAATGCGCTCCGTAGCTGTTATAGGCGAGATCTACTGCCGTCGGACCATCGTCCCCGGAGCCCTGATGCTGTATCCAGATGCGACGGTACGTATTATTGTCGCCGCCTTGCGTATTATTAACTGTCTTGCGCGACGGGCCGAACGCGGCGATGTCTTCGAGGAGGTTGTCGTTCGACCCAGAATGGATGCCAATCAGCTCATTGTTGGCGTTCCATGTGGCGTCCCAGACGACCACCCGGCGGATAATGTTGTGATCGGAGTTTTCGCCGATACGAATCAGGCTTTCCCCATTCCTAGCGTTGACGCCCTCGATAATCCAGTAACTGTTCTGAGACAGCGAGATCGGCGCTGCCTGCCATTCCGCATCGAACAGCGGTGGATCGGACTCCTCAATGGCGCCTATCGTGATCGGTTTAGACGCGTCACCTCCCCGCCCAGATGGCGGCGTGAGCAGTCCACCATTAGCCCGCATATATGTGCCACTCGCTAAGCAGAGCGTTGACCCAGCTTGCATCGAGTTCCAGAAATCTTGAATCCGATACGGTGAGCCGACGGTAAGGCCGTCCCCGGCGCCGGCAGGCGCCGCATAGCGGACGAGAGCGAGGTCCGCCCCGGCCGGCGGACACTGAGGGCTCGGCAACTGCGGCCGGGCTTCGCGCGGTACCAATACGGTGAACGTCAATAATGCGGCGACAATCAGTCGACGGCTCCATCGTCTAATTCCGATTGCCTCAAAACTCTTGTTCAATGTCTCTCCCGCGCAAAGTTTTGTTTCAGTGAGGTGTTCGCGTTGTGAACAGCGCATCGTGGTGATCGCTGGATAGCGAGAAAAGCGTTTGCGGTCGACCGGACTGTAAAATGACCGGGGCGAACGAGTCAAGCCACAAAAGCGCGTGATGTTAGTTCTCGTGAAGATTGATCTCGGCCGCCCCGATTCGTTGCGACGATTGTTGGCACGAGCATTAGTCGAGTACAGTCCGGGGACGGGTTACCTCGGGGTCGTGTCCCGAAGCGTGTGGAAAATCCGAAAGCGTTCTCCGGTCGCTAAGATCCGTACTTGCGTAACGCTTGGCATCAGCTGCGGCGCGAAGCGCCGTCAGCCTGTATGCCGTTGTTAGAGAGCTCAGTTGCGCTGTGCCACCTTGATCGCCTCGGTAATGATAGGGGTGGAGGAGAAGAAGTACGCGCCTTTTTGCTCGAGCTCCTCGAATTCGTCGAGCCACGCATCCGCCTCCTCCTGCGTGACCGCTTGCGAGCCTACGACAAACGGACGAATCATCCGGGCGAGATAATAGCTGAAGCTGTTTGCGTGGTAGGACGTGTTCAGAACGGGCACGGGAGTTTGCCGAATCGGTGTCATGCCTGACTGCCGAAGCCGCGCGAGGAGGATTGCGGGCAAATCGGGATGTGGGGCGTGCGGCGTCCACGCTGAGAGGACTCGCTCCATCCGCGCCGGCTGGTCGGAGTGCCAAACCACGGAGCTCCAGTTCGTTGCCAGGATGACCATTCTCCCACCAGGGAGCAGCACGCGGGAGAGCTCTCGCAGGGCGTCGTCAACCTTAACCACGTACTCGAACACCTGTACCCCGTAGAGGGCGGTGAATTGCGCGTCGCCGTAGGGCAGCTTGACGGCATCTCCGACTCGGCATTCCACCCATTCGAGGTCCGCACAGCGGGCTTGGGCGGCTGCGATTTGATCTGCGCTGAGATCCAAGGCACATACGCGGCCGGTACGCCCCACGCACTGAGCTGCCTCATACGCATAGAAGCCGCCGCCGCACCCGACCTCTAGGACGCGTTCACCGCGGTGAAGGCGTAGCGCCTCCAGGACGGCACTCCGACGGGCGACCATGTCGTGACATTGGGCCAAGGCGCGCTGCAGGCGCGCCATCTCATCAGCGAAGCCTAGAGTGCTCATGGCGCCCTCCGCCTCGTCTCTCTAACGATATCTGCCTGAACCAACACGGTGAACACTGCGGGTGGCGCAGTGTAGCGCGGCGAGGCTGCACCGTACTCAAGCGTCGCGATGCCTGATGAAGAGGACCTTTATGGCGCACGACCCGGAGGGCTTTGCCTTGATATCTTGCGAGGCCGTGCAGCGTAGCACCGGGATCTTCACTGCCCAACTCAAATCCGAAACCGGGCGACAGCTGCGGGGAGGCGGCCTCATCATGCGGCTCGCGGGGCCTGCTGCCTGAGCACGGTGGCGATCTTCTGCCAGCCGTCAATTCTCCGCAACCTGATTTGCCCGCTCGCCACGAGGCTGAAGAGCAGCATGACGGCCGCGTCCTCGCTCGGCAGGGAGCCTTGCGTCTTCACGCGCCGGCGGAATTCTTCGTGAAGCCTCTCAATCGTGTTCGTGGTACGCAGCGTCTTCCACTGCGCCTTGGGAAATCGGAAGAACGTCAGGAGCTCGTCGCCGCGCCCTCGCGGAGGCCCGTCACGACCCCCGGACATCGCTTGCCCCAGGTGCGCTCGAAGGTCGCGTAGGCGGCGCGGGCAGCATCGTGGTTGCTGGCGTAGACGATGCGATGGAAGTCGTCGCGGATGTCGTCGAGCGCGTGCTTCGGGGCCTTCCGCTCCAGATTGCGCAGCTTGTGTACGCAGCAGCGTTGCACAGTCGCGCCCGGCAAGACTCCCTCGACGGCGCGCCGCAGTCCAGCGTTGCCGTCGATGATCGCCAGGATCGGCGCCCGCAACCCGCGCACCACAAGATTGTCCAGGCACCCTTTCCACGCGGCGAACGATTCGCCTCCACACACCTCGAGGGCAAGTAGATGCTTCCGGCCGTCGGACAGGACGCCGACGACGCCGAGCATCGGCGCGCTGACCACTCTCCCGGCGCTGCGAACACGCAGGGCGAAGGCATCGAGGCACACATAAGACGACGTCGAGATCGTCAAGCGACCGGGTGCGCCAGGCGTCGAGCCGGTCCTTCAGAGTGGCAGTCACGCGCAACACCGCGCTCTTTGAGAGAGGTGCGGCCCTGAGAAGTGGCTGAAGCGCGCCACGAATCCGGCGGGTGTTGCCGCCCGCCAAATACGTGGCGACGATGGCCTCATTCACCTCCGGCATTCGCCGGTGGTAACGCGGAACGATCCTCGACGTCCATTCCTTCGCGCCAGCGAACAGCGTGGCGCGCGGCAGGGTGAGCGCGATCGGCCCCGTCGGGCCTGTCAGCGTGCGGCTCTTCGTGCCGTTACGATAGCCACGTCGGAGCTGGCTGCGTTCGTAGGGCGTCGTTCCGAGCGCCGCGCGCAATTCTTCGTGCACGGCCGTCTCGATCGCGACGCGGATCTCTCGGTGGATCAGCTCGCTCAGAGAGACGGGCTCAAGCTCCAGCGCTCGCGGAGCTTCCCTGATACTCTTGCCCATGGCGCGTTCCTCCGGTGGCCGCCTGCCAGGGCGGCGGGCTGGTCGTGCACTTCATCAACCGGAAGAATGCGCCATCTGATTTTCCACATGACCCCGGACACTACCAGAGCGGAACGTCGGGGTAATTGATGATGTGCGCCTGGAGGGAATCGAACCCCCGACCCTCAGATTCGAAGTCTGATGCTCTATCCAACTGAGCTACAGGCGCGTCGCAGTCGCCCCCGGTGGCGCCGGCGAGTTTATCATCTTGTGCTGGCCGGGCGATCGCTCAGCTCGGCGGCAGCGCGCGGGCGACCGTCTCCGCCAGCACATCCGGATCGATCGGCTTCGCCACGTGGACCTGAAATCCTGCGGCGAGGAGCCGATCGCGGTCGTCCCGGCCGGCGTAGGCGGTGAGCGCGATGGCCGGGATCGGCCGCCGGCCCTGCGAGCGCTCGAGCTCCCGCAGCGCCTCGACCAGCGCGTAGCCGTCTCGCTGCGGCATGCCGATATCGCTGACGACGACATCGATCGGCTCGCGCTCCAGCACGGCCAGCGCCTCGTCGACGGAGCCCACCACGACCGTGTCGGCGCCTCGCTCGGCGAGGGCGACACGAATGACCTCGCGCGAGTCGTCGTGGTCGTCCACGGCCAGCACGCGCAGTCCATCGAGCGGGCGACCGTTGGTCGATTGCGCTCCCGTGAACGGCGGTGTCTCGGCGTGCTGTCCCGCGGCCCCCGCCGGCAGCGTGACGGTGAACGTGGCGCCGTGCCCGGGACCGTCGCTCGCGGCGGCGATGGTGCCGCCGTGGAGCTCCACGAGATGCCGCACGATCGCAAGGCCGAGACCCAGGCCGCCGCGGCCGCGCGTCCGGCTCGCGTCGCCCTGGAGAAATCGATCGAAGATCCGGGGGAGCAGCTCGGGGAGGATGCCGGCACCGGTGTCGCTCACGATCAGCCGCAGCGTCGCGTCGTCCATGCGCTCGAGCGCGACGCGGATGCGACCGCCGGCGGGCGTGAACTTGATGGCGTTGGACAACAAGTTGGCGACCACCTGCTGCAGACGCAGCACGTCGCCAATGACGATGCCGGCGTCGGCGGCGAGCGCGACGTCGATCTCCACGCCGGCCACCTCCGCCTCGCGCCGCAGCGAGTGCACCGCCTCGCCGACGACGGCGGCGACGTCGACGCGCTGCTGCTCGACCTTGATCTTGCCGGCGACGATCCGTGACACATCGAGGAGGTCGTCGATGAGCTTGGCCTGGAGCCGCGTGTTGCGCTCGATGGTCTCGAGCGCGCGCGCCGTCTGCTCCGGATCGAGCCGCGCGCCGCGCAGCATGCGTACCCACCCGAGCATCGACGTCAGCGGCGTGCGCAGCTCGTGCGACAGGGTGGCGAGGAACTCGTCCTTCGAGCGGTTGGCCGCCTCGGACTCCGCCAGCGCCTCCTGCTCGCGGGCGAGCAACTGGGCGTTGCGAATCGCGAGAGCGACGTGGTCGGCCAGCCGGACCAGGACCGCCTCGTCGAGATCGCTGAAGGGCCGGCGGCTTCCGTTCGCCACGTAGAGCAGACCTTCGACGCGGCCTTCGACGTGGATGGGCACCACCAGCGCCGCGCACGTGCCGAGCTGCTCACCGATCGCGTGATAGTCGTCGGCAATCGCCGGATCGTGCGCGTAATCCTCCGTTCGCACCGGCCGTCCCGTCTCGATCACGCGTCCGCCGAGGCCGCGGCCGCGCTCGATGCGCTGGGTCGGCAGCGGCACGCTCACGCGGGCCACCCGCTGCCGCAGCGTCATGGCCTCCGGGCGGCCGGGCTCGGGCAGGGCGATGGTCGCGGCATCGGCGCCGCATAGCTCGCGCGCGCTTTCACACACCGAGAGCAGGATTTCGTCGAGGTCGAGGCGCGCGTTCATCCGTTGGGTCAGCGTGGCGATCGTGGTCGACTCGCGCTCGCGGCGGCGTAGATCGTCCTCGGCCTCGCGCCGCGCCGTCACGTCGCGGAGCACGGAGACGTGGCGGCCCGGCAAGACGTCGGCGGTCGCCGCGAACTCCACCTCGCGCTCGCCGCCGTCGGGCCGCAGCAGGCGAAACGTCCCGGTGGCGGTGCCCTTGCGCAGGAACTCCTGCCACGTCGCGTCGGCAGCCGCCGGCGCCGCGGCGAAGTCCTGGACTCGGCGTCCGAGGAGCACGCCGCGCGACGCGCCGAACAGCTCCTCTGCCGCCGGATTGCAGTCCACGTACCGTCCCTCGTTGTCGGCCACCACGATGGCGTCGAGGGTCGAGGTGAAGATCGCGCGCAGCTGCGCCTCGCTCGCACGCAGCGCTTCCTCGACGCGCTCCCGCTCCCGCCCGGCCGTCTCGATGGCCGTTCCCAGCCGTGCGAGCTCGGCGATCGGCGAGGTCGTCGGCGCCACCGCTTCGCCGTGCCCCAGCGCTTCGGCGGCGTTGACGAGGCGCTCGATGGGCCGCGCCACGCGGCGACCGAGTCGTACGGCGGCGGCGGCGCCGAGCGCGAGGAGCAGCACGCCACCCGCGACGGCGATCGTCAGCGAGCGCCGTAACGGCGCGTCGACGACCTCGGTCGGAACCGACACCGCGACGGTCCAGCCGGCGAAGGCCGTCTGGTCGTACGCGAGATAGGACGGCACCCCACCATCGTCGCCCGCCGCGAATCCGGCGGAGCGGCCGGCGCCGCGGAACCACGCGCTCGCCGGCCGTCCGAACCACGCTTCCGGCTCGCGACTGCGTGCGAGCACGGTGCCGTTCTTGTCGAGAATGGTGGCCGTCCACGCCGCCGGCAACGTCTGTTCGGCCATGAAGCCGCTGACCGCGCTGAGGTCGAGCGACGCGCCGAGGACGTAACGGAGGTCGCCGCGACGAATCACGGGGACGACCATCATGATCGTCGGCTTGGGATGCGGCGATCGATCGGCGATGATCTGCGAGAAGACCGGCTTTCGCGTCGCCACCAGCTCCTTGAAGTAGTCGCGATCACCGATGGCCGGCCGTGCCACCGACCCGAGCGGCTGGGTGGAGACGAGCTCGATCGCCCCCTTGGCGTCGGCCAGCAGCACGGCGCGCCACCGCGGCTGCCAGGGCACGACGCGCTGCACGTGATCGTAGAAGCTGCGGACGTCGCCGGTGTCGAGTTGCGGCGACGCCGCCAGCGCCTCGAGCGAGCGCAGTGACGTCTCGATCTCGCGATCGACGGCGAGCGTCAGCGCGCGGCCGACGTCCTGCAGTCCACGCTCCGTCGTCCGACGCTCGAGCCGGCCGAACAACGCCGTCATCACGAAGGCGAACAGCAGCATCGGCACCACCGCGACCACCACCAGCGTGATCAAGTGGCGACGAAGCGGCATGGCCGAGCTGCTGGAACGGGCGAGCATGACAGTTCGGTTGAGCATAGCGCGCGACGAGGACGATCTCCACTCGACGCGCGCCGGAATAGGAAAAGATTTTCCTGGTGTATAGTGACGTCCGGCCGCGCGGACGGCCCAGTCCTGCGTCACCAGGAGACTCCTCATGAGCGGTGTCAAAGACCTCCTTGCCGGCGCCGTCGACCGTCTGGGCGACGAGCTCGAGTCGCTCTCGCGGCGGCTCCACGAACATCCCGAGCTCGCCTATCAGGAAGTGAAAGCCGCCGGCTGGCTCTCGGACTTTCTCGAGCGCCAGGGCTTCAAGGTTGAGCGCGGCGTGGGCGGCGTGGACACGGCGTTCCGCGGCACGATCCAGACGGGCGACGGACCGACGATCGCAATTCTCTGCGAGTACGACGCGCTGCCCGCCATCGGCCACGCCTGCGGCCACAACGTCATCGCCGGCGCCGGCGTGGGCGCGGGTGCGGCGCTCGCCGCGGTACGCGATCGGTTGCCGAAGGGTCGCGTGCAAGTCGTCGGCACGCCCGCGGAAGAGGGGGGCGGCGGCAAGATCAAGCTGATCCGCAGTGGGATCTTCAAGGGCGTCGACGCGGCCATGATGATCCACAGCTTCGACCGGTGGATCATGCATCAAGATCTGCTCGGCATCGTGCGATGCCGCCTGGAGTTCACCGGCAAGGCCGCGCATGCGTCCGCCGATCCGTGGGAAGGTGTCAACGCCCTCGACGCCGTTATTCAGACGTTCAACAACGTGAGCATGCTGCGCCAGCAGATCCGGCCCGAGGCGCGCATCCATGGCATCGTGAACGACGGCGGCGCCGCGCCGAACATCATCCCCGAGTTCGCCGCGGCGACGTTTTACGTGCGCGCGGCGGACCTCGACTACATGTGGGCGCTTCAGAAGCGCGTCATCGCGTGCGCGGAAGGTGCGGCGAAGGCCACCGGCTGCACGTTGACCGTCGCCGAGCAGCGCGACAACGCCTACGAGCCGATGAAGCGCAACGCCACCCTGCTCGAGCTCTTCCGCGCCAACGCCCGCACATTCGGCGTGGTGGAGTCACCGGAGAGCCGCGAGCGGATGGGATCATCGGACGTCGGCAACGTCAGTCAGGTCATTCCGGCGATCCAGCCGATGGTCCAGATCGCGCCGGAGGGCACGCCGATCCACTCACGCGCTTTCGCGGAGGCGGCGGTCACACCGCTCGCGCGCGCCGGGATGCTGACGGCCGCCAAGGTCATGGCCATGACGACCTGTGACCTGCTTGCCGATCCCGCCCTCGTGAAGGAAGCGCGGCGGGAATTCGAGGCATCGAAATGAGCGCCGGGGATGCCGTGAAGCCGCGGGTGGCGGCCGCGGTCGACGCCCTCGCCGACGAGCTCGAGCGTCTGTCGCACCAGCTCCACGACAATCCCGAGCTCGCGTTCAAGGAAGAGAAGGCGCATGGCTGGCTCACGGAGTTTCTCGCCAAGCACGGCGCCACCGTGGAGCGCGGCGTCGGTGGGCTGCCGACGGCCTTCCGCGCGACGATCGGCGGTGCCGCAGCCGGGCCCACCATCGCGATCATGGCGGAGTACGACGCGCTGCCCGGCATCGGTCACGCCTGCGGTCACAACGTGATCGCCACCGCCGGCGTGGGAGCGGGCGCCGCGCTCGCGCACGCGCTCGGAACGCTGCCGTTCGCCGGGCGGGTCCAGGTGATCGGCACGCCGGCCGAAGAAGGCGGCGCCGGCAAGGTCAAGCTGATGGACGCCGGCGTCTTCGACGGCGTGGACGCCGCGATGATGGTCCACGGTCGCTGTGGCACGCAGGTGTGGCGGCCGACGCTCGGCATCATCAAGGTGAAGGCGGAGTTCTTCGGCCAGGCCGCGCACGCCTCGTCGTGGCCGTGGCGCGGCATCAACGCGCTGAACGCGGTGATCTCGCTCTTCAACGCGCTCGATGCTATGCGCCAGCAGATTCGCACCGACGCGCGGATCCACGGCGTGATCACGCGCGGTGGGGAGCAGGCCAACATCATCCCGGAGTACACGAGCGCGGAGTTCTACCTGCGCGCGACGACGGTGCCCTACTGCCACGAGCTGCTGCGCCGCTTCACCGGCGCCGCCGAGGGGGCGGCCACCGCGACCGGCTGTCGCGTGCAGGTCACCGCCGATCCGACCGTGCACGAGCCGATGAAGGCCAACGCGACGATGGCCGATCTCTTCCGCCAGAACCTCGCGTACATCGACTTCCCGGAAGATCCCGACGACGGACAGGCGGGCTATGGCTCCACCGACTGCGGCAACGTGAGCCAGCGGTTGCCGACCATCCATCCATACATCCGCATCTCACCGGACGGCGTACCCGGGCACTCGCGCGAGTTCGCGCAGTGGGCGCGGTCCCCGCTGGCGCGCGCGGGCATGGTGGCCGGCGCCAAGGCGCTGGCGCTCACCGCGCTCGACCTGTTGTCGGCGCCGGAGGCGCTGGCGCGCGCCCGCCAGGACTTCTCCCGTGAAGGAGGACAGGCATGAGACGCGTCGTCATCGTGGTGCTGTCATCGCTGCTCGCCGGCTGTGCGGGGATGCAGCCCGCCGGTGATAACACCGCCGTGGCCGAGCTGCGCAACGCCTCCGGCGCCAGCGTCGGGACGGCGACCTTCACCCAGGTCGGCAACGTCGTCCGCATCGTGCTCGATGCCAAGGGACTCACGCCCGGGCTGCACGCGGTCCACGTTCACGCCGTCGGAAAGTGCGACCCGCCGGACTTCGCCAGCGCCGGCCCGCACCTCAACCCGACCGGCAAGCAGCACGGCGCCCTCAATCCTCAGGGCTCTCATGCCGGTGATCTGCCGAACCTCAACGTCGGAGCGGACGGCAGCGGGCGCCTCGAAACGGCCAACGAGCAGATCAGCGTGGGCACCGGCGCGTCGTCGCTCTTGGACGCCGACGGCGCCGCGATGGTGGTGCATGCTTCGCCCGACGATTTCAAGACCGATCCCACCGGCAACTCGGGCGCCCGCGTCGCCTGCGGCGTGATCACGAAGGCGTCGAAGTAGTCACGGCGCCGGCCGGCAACGGGCGCGGCGCGCGACCGGTGTACTCCGCGCGCGGCCGGATCAGGCGATTGTCGGCGTATTGCTCGAGCGCGTGCGCGCACCACCCGGCGACGCGACCGGTGGCGAAGATCGACGTGCACAGGTCGGCCGGGATGCCGAGCGCGTCGTAGACCACGGCCGAGAAGAAGTCCACGTTCACCGGCAGGCTGGTGCGCGCGCGCATGGCGTCGTACACCCCCTCGGCGACCGCGAACATTCGCGTCCGGCCCGTTGCCTCCGCCATCTGTTTGGCCATGCCGCGCAACACACGGGCGCGCGCATCGTCCACCCGATAAACCCGGTGGCCGAACCCGGGCACGCGTGCCTTGGGATCCGCCCGCTCCGCACGCGAGCGTCCTTCACGGGCGCCCAGGCGCGATTCGACGAACGCCTCGGCACGGGTGGGATCGTCGATCTCCTTCAGCATCAGCAGCACGTCCTCGTTGGCGCCGCCATGACGCGGGCCCTTGAGCGTCGACAGCGCGGCCACGACCGCGGCGTGGAGGTCGGCGAGCGTGGCCACCGCCACGCGCGCCGCGAACGTCGAGGCGTTGAACTCGTGATCGGCATGCAGCGTGAGTGCCACGTCGAGCACGCGCGCGACCTCCGGTGTCGGCTCACGACCCTCGAGCAGGTGGAGGAAGTATGAGGCGTGCGAGCCGTCGGGGCGCGCGGCAATGGGCTCACGACCCGTCCGGATGCGATGCCAGGCGGCCACCACTTCCGGAATGCGGTTCATCAGCCGGAACGACTTGCGGAGGTTCGCCTCCGGGTCGTCACCGCGGACATCGGGATCGTGGGCGGCGGTGAGCGAGATCGCCGTGCGCAGCGCGTCGAGCGGATGGCAGTCGCGCGGGAGCGCACGGAGGAGATCGAAGATCGGCTGCGGCAACCCGCGCGCCGCGCGGAGCCGCGCGTCGAACGCCGCGCGCTCGGCGGCCATTGGGAGCTCGCCGTGCCAGAGCAGGAACGTCACGTCTTCGAACGGCACCGGGCCCGCGAGATCGCCGATCTCGTACCCGCGGTAGTACAGCCGGCCCGCGGCGCCGTCGATGGCGCAGATGGCGGAGCGAGCGGCAATGACGTCCTCGAGCCCGGCCTTGAAGGCGGTATCCATGGCACCCTCCCAAGTTGACGAATCTTGATTTATATTGATTTAACTTGATTAGGGATGCAAGCCCCTCGACCGGGACGGGGGCCGCTGCTAGCGTGGACGCCGTGGCGAGAATCGTGGACGGCGAGGAGTTCTTGACGGTGGACGAGGCCGCACGCCTGCTCGGCGTCAAGGCCGCGACGCTCTACGCCTACGTCAGCAGAGGCGTCCTGCGCTCGTATCGCGAGGGCACCAAGCGCCAGCGCCTCTATCGGCGCGCCGAGGTCGAAGCCCTCCGGCGCCTCGAGCCCGGCACGCGCCCGGAGATCCCACCCGCCGACTCGTGGATCCGGGACTGATCATTGGTAGAACCTTGTGCGGCGGGTTGCCAGTGGGAGATTCGGCCCGCGGATGTTTGTCCACGTAATCCCCGCCACTGTCCACAGACGATGTGGACGTTGGCTACGCGGTAAGTGGCTGTCAGCATGGGGGTTGTGAAAGACGTGCCGGAGTGGTGCGTATTTTTTCGGCGACAGTGCGAACGTCTATCGTTCGATCAAGTCGGCCTCTATCGTTTGATGACGATGTAGGCAACGCACGGGCCGAGCGTCGGTCTGACCGCTACGCATCGGAAGGCAGGCGAAACCCTAACCGGCGCTGTTGCGGCGGCGCTCGGCGGCGCGCTCGGCTTCGAGACGTTCGAGGTCGACCTCGGAGTGATCGGCGAACGTCATGGCGGCGGCGATGGCACGGTGACCGGCGCGCTGCTCGATCAAGCGGTGCATCGTCAGCGCGATGCGCCGATACGACGGGTGGCCTTGCGGCGCGCTGCGCAGCTCGATCAGGTGCATGGCCTCGCGTGCGTTCATCTCCAGATAGAACCGCACCCGGAACGCCATGGCCACCGCGTACGGCGCCACCTCCGGCAGCCCAGCCCTGACGATGGCGTCGTGCAACGAGGCCGAGGCGTCGAGCGTTCGGTCCCAGTCCTCGCGACCGCCGGCGTCGGCGACGGCCTGCGGCATCACCGAGCCGTGGCGCGGCGACAGCCGCTGCCACTCGAGCGACAGCAGACGGTGTCGCTGCAGGTCGCGGAAAGCGCCGTAGTCGGCGAGGACGTCGAACCGGTAGCTCGTCCGCTCGAAGGCCCGCCCCGGCTTGTGACGCCGATTCGTTCGCTTTCCGACGTAGGCGGCCAGCACCGCCGCGCGCTCACCGGCGCTCATGCGGCGCGCCCGCGCCAGCAGCTGATCGTCGGGCAGCGCGGACACGGCGTAGAGCGCGGCCGCAACGACCTTCACTTCGCCCTCGGGATCGAAGTCCGTCAGCGTGACCTCGTCGCGTGATTCGGCCGGCGTGTCGCCGAGCGTCTGCTCGGCCACGCGCTCGATGGCGGCCCGTGCCTCGCTCAGATAGGCCGACCACGCACCGCCCCGCTCGGGTAGATCGACGCGGCGGAGAAACGCCGGGATGACTTTCCGGAGCTCGACCAGCATCAGATCGGCGTACGCGCGAACCTCGCGCAGCGGATGGGCGCGCATGCGCAGCAGCAGCTGCTCGTAGCTCTGCCCGGTGCCGAAGATACCGACGTTGGAGACGGTCGCGGCCGGAAGCATCCCGCGCAGCGTGTCGAGCGCCTTGGCGCGCAAGCTGAGTCGCCAGACCGACTCGGACGTCGCGGCATCACGCGGGAAGCGCTGCTCGAAGTGCGCGCGCATCCGCGGCAGCCACGCGCGATACGTGTCGAAGGCGGCGTCGAGCGTGGCGACGTAGCGATCGCGCAGCGGGCCCGTCAGCTCGGCCGGGACGTGATAGCGATAGCGGCCCCCCGGCCGATCGTCGTAGGGAATGTAGCGGGTCGACTGCTCGAGGTAGGCCATGAGCCGGCCCCACTCGAGAACCTTGGTCAGGATGTTGGAGGCGCCCTCGCAGGCCAGGTGCACGCCGCCGAGCTGGGCCACGGAGTCGTCGCCATACTCGAGGAAGACGCGCTCGTAGAGCTGCTCGGCACGCTCGGTGCCCGGTGCCGCCGTCACGACGGGCGCGCCGCCCTGAGCGAACTCGTCGAGATACAGGCGTCGCAGCGACTTCGGCGAGCGCGAATAGCGCGCGAACAGCGCGCCCTTGACCACCTCGGGAAGGTTCACCAGCGCGAAGACGGGTCCGTCGAGATTCGTGAAGTACGCCTCGAGGGCGGCGCGCTCCTCCGGCGTGAACGCCTCGCTCATCCGGGACGATCTTAGCCGAGCGCGCGGAGCAGCGCCACCACGGTCACCGCGCACGTCACCGACGCGAGGAGATTGACGCCGCGCGCGGCGAGCACGAAGACGACCACGGCGCCCCAGAGCGGCGGATGCGCGAGGCTCGCGGCGAGGTGACCGTCGCGCACGACGACCAGCGGAATGGCGAGCGCGGGCAGGACGGCCAGCGGCACCAGGCGCAGCCACAGGCGAACGCGCGGCGGCAGTGGCCGGTGCGCCAGCGCCAGGAACATCGGCGCGCGCGTCAGGTACGTGGCGACCGCCATGCCGACGATCGTCAGCCAGACGTACGCCCTCACGCGTCGTCCTCCGTGCGGGGCAAGAGGAGCGCGCCGATCGCGCTGGCGACGACGCCGGCGATCACGATGTGCCAGTTGCCCCGCAGCACGAGGGCCAGCGCCACCGCGAGGACGGCGGCGCCGATGGCGACGAGCCAGTCGCTACGCCGCCGCAGCTGCACGGCCACGAGCGAGAGGAACACGGCGGGGAAGGCGAAGTCGAGCCCATAGCGTTCGGGATCGTCGACGAGCCCGCCGAGCAGGGTGCCGACGAGCACACCGGCGACGAACGACCCGGCGATGGCAGCGGCACTGCCGAGATAGACGCCCGCGTCGGGCGGCTGCGACCGCGCCACCGTCACCGCGAACGACTCGTCGTTGATCAGATGAGCGATCAGCGCGAGCGAGCGACGCCGAAAGCCCCGGAACGAAGGCGCCAGCGTGGCCGCCATGAGGTAATGACGCATGTTGATCACATACGTCGTCACGACGACGGCGAGCACCGGCGCGCCCGCCGCCATCATCGGCACCGCCACGAACTGCGAGGCGCCGGCGAAGACGAGCACCGACATGCCCCAGACCTCGACCGGACGCAGCCCCGCCTGGACGGCGAGACCGCCGAAGACCGTGCCGTAAACGAAGACGGACGGGACAAGCGCGAGCGAGGCGACGAGGCCCGCGCGCGCCCCGAGTGAGAGTTTCGTCGTCAGCGCTGCATGTACGTCGGCGCCCCCGTGCCCGGGAAGAAATCCTCGCGCGGCGGGGCGAAGACGTCGATGAGCTCGGCATCCTCCGGGAACCACGCCTCGTGCTCGAGGTTCCCGGGGATGACGCCGACGTCGCCCGGCGCGCACATCCGGCGCTCGCCGCCCATGCGAAGGTCCATCCGCCCCGACAGCATCCAGAACGCCTGCTCGTGCGGATGCTTGTGCGCGGCGGCGTGGGCGCCGGCCTTCATCGACCACCACACGATCATCGTCTTGTCGCCGATGAGCACGCGGCGCGAGATCTTGTCGCTGATCTTCTCCTCAGGCAAGTGCTTCAGCGTATGAAAGCCGGTCATGCTGGACATCGGCGCCTCCTTCGATCGCCCCAACCGTAGGCAGGCGCGTGAGCAGTGTCAAGGGCGCGCTACAATACGCAACCCTGCGGAGGAACGACGACCATGGCGCGACTGAAGATCGGCTTCATCCCCATCGAGGGCGGCCACTACTATAAGGAAGCGCTCCAGGAGGTCACCCGCGCCGAGGAGCTCGGGTTCGACTCCGTGTGGATGGAAGAGCACCACTCGGTGACGAATCACTACTGGCCCTCACCGTTCATGGTCCTGGCCGGCTTCGCGACACGCACCTCCAGGGTGCTGCTCGGGACCGATATCGCAGTGGCCGCCTTCCATCATCCGGTGCGGCTGGCCGAGGACGTCGCGCTGCTCGACATCATGTCGAACGGCCGCGCCGTGCTCGGCATGGCCATTGGCTACAAGCCCGACGAGTTCGCGCTCTACGGCGTCGATCTCGAGAAACGCGGCGCGCGATTCGAGGAGCAGCTCGCGATCGTGAAGGGCCTGTGGACGAAGGAGCGCCTCTCGTTCAAGGGAACGTACTACACGGTCGAGGGTCGGCTCGAGCCGAAGCCGCTGACGAGGCCGCATCCGCCGATCTGGATCGGCGGCTGGGGCGACATCACGCTGCGCCGCGCCGCGACGCTCGCCGACAACTGGATTCCGGGGCCGACCGCGGATCTCAAGCGGCTGCTCGCCGGCAAGCAACAGTTCCTCGCCAACCGCCAGGCGGCCGGCCTCACGACGCCGATCGCCGAGTGGCCGCTCACGCGCGACGTCATCATCGCGGAGACGGACGAGAAAGCGCGCGCGCTGGCCGAAGAGCACATCATGGTCGCCTACCGGCGCGAGTACGCCGGCGGCTGGCGACATCCGTTCATCGATGCGAGCATCGCGACCGATCTCGACAGGCTCATGGCAGATCGCTTCATCATCGGCGGTCCGGATCAGGTGATCCCGAAGATCCGCCGCTTCGTCGAGAGCTATGGGATGACGCACCTGATCTGTCGCACGTTCTTTCCGGGGATGCCGCACGCGCACATCATGAAGGAGCTCGACCTGCTCGCAAGGGAGGTCATGCCGGCCTTCAAGTAGGCGTCAAATTTGAGCAAAACTGGTCGGACCAAACCCCGGCACGCGTTCTAAATGGCTGATATAATGACGCTCGTTCATGTGATTTCGCTGTGGGAGTGATACGGCCATCGCTCAGACCGTCTATCGCGTTGATCGCTCGTACTCGTGGAACTACAGCCACGCCCCAACGCTCCCGCGTGTCCGTCGACTCCCGCTCGGTCCTGGCGGCAAGCTCTTCGATCGCCAGCTGAACTCCGGTCTCGGCATCGCCTCCGGTCCGCTGCTGAACTCGAAGTGGGTCGAGGGTTACGCGCGGCTCGGCTACGACGTCCTCACCTACAAGACGGTCCGCTCGATGGAGATGCCGGCGCACGCGCTGCCGAACATTCGTCCCGTGGAAAATCACGAGCACGCCGCCGTCACCACGCGGCGCTCGCTGACGAACGGGCACCCGACTCTCGCCGTCTCGATGGGCATGCCCTCGGCGGAGCCGGATGTCTGGCGCAAAGACGTGCGGCGCGCGAAAGAGAAGCTCGGGCCGGGACAGCTCCTGATCGTCAGCGTGATGGGCACCCAGGTTCCCGGCGGCGACGCCGAGCAGCTCATCAACGACTACGTGCTGTGCGCGGTGTGGGCGGCCGAGGCCGGCGCCGATGCTGTCGAGATCCATCTCGCGGTGCCCGACCCGTTTTCCGAGCAGCCACAGATGATCTACGAGAACATCCCGCTGGCCGCGCAGATCCTCTATCGCGTGCGGACCAACGTGAGCCGTCCCCTCCTCACGAAGCTCGGCGTCTTCCGTACCCCGCGGTTGCTCCACGACACGGCGACCAAGCTGGCGTCCTGGTCGAACGGCTTCGTCCTGGTGCACGGAATCCGCCGGCGCGTGATCGATGACGAGGGCAACAGCGCCTTCGAAGGCGCGGGGCGCGATCGCGCGACGATCGTCGGCGCCGACACGTGGCCGCTCGCCTCCCGCCAGGTGGAGGAGATGCTGTCGTGGCGCAAAGCCGGCGCCTGGGATCGCGCGGTTCTGGCCGTCGGCGGCATCACCACGCCCGAGCGCGCCGATCACCTGCTGCGCGAAGGCGCCGACGCCGCGTTGATCGCGACCGCCGCGCTGTTCGATCCGCTCTTCGCCGTTCGCTTCCGGCAGCTGCGCGCCACCGCCGTCGCCTGACCGGCGACGCGGCTCCACACCGACGCCGCGCAGCACGGCGCGCAGCACGGCGCGTCTTGACAGCATTGCAGGCGGCGACGATACTCGCGGGCGCGTTCTTCGAACGTCCGTCCGATGGGAAAGGGGGCGACCCAAGATCTCGTCGATCGGAAGTCTCGGAAGCATTCGAGCAGCGCTGTCGTTTTACGACGGAGGAAAAAGATGAAGCGCTCGGTTGTTTCGGTCGCTGCGGCGGCTTTCGTTCTCGCGGTGGTCGCGTCCGCGCTCGCCCAGTCTCCCGCCGGCATGACGATGTATGCGTTCAGCTCAGGTCCGCTCACCATCGCCAAGAGCGCCCTGCAGGCCGGAGCCCCAAGCACGCAGGTCCAGGTCCCGGTCGGGTTCTTCGTCGTCAAGCATCCGAAGGGCAACTTCCTGTTCGACACCGGGAACAATGACAAGGTCATCAACGATCCGAGCTACTGGGGACCGATGGCGCAGGCGCTGCAGGTGGTGCGGACTCCGGATGTTGCGATCGACACACAGCTCAAGAAGATCGGCCTGACGCCCAACGACATCAAGTACGTCGCCGTCGGGCACATGCATCTGGATCACGGTGGCAACGTGTGCAAATTCCCGAACGCCATCTTCCTCGTGCAGAAGGACGAGATGAAGAATGCCGCCTGGCCCGAGCCGGGGACGGCCGGTCCGTACATCCCCGGCGACGTTGCGTGCCTGCGCAACGGCATCGGTGAGGCGCTCCCGAACAAGTTCAAGATGGAGATGCTCGAGGGCGACCTGGACGTCTACGGCGACAAGAGCGTCGAGATCAAGCGCTGGCCGGGGCACACGCCGGGCAGTCAAATGGTCGTCGTGCGTCTGCCGAAGACGGGCACCGTGGTGCTGACCAGCGACAACGTCTACTTCTCGGAGAACGTCACGAAGAACCTGTTGCCCGATGTCTCGCTCGCGTACCTGCCGACCGGCATTCTGACGGCGTACGAGTTCATTCGCTCGCTCCAGGCGCGCGAGAACGCAAGCTTCATGACGGCGCATGATCTGGACGGCCCCGCTGCCAAGGCCGCAAAGAGCCATGATCCGCAGAAGTTCGAGTAACCACCTGGCAAGTTGAATGGAAGGTCGCGGCCGGGGCGCTCACCCGCCCCGGCCGTCGTTGTTTCATGACCGCCGTCGTGACCGCTGACCGCCTCACCAAGCGCTACGGAAAGCGTCTCGCCGTCGACCGCCTCTCGCTGACCGTCGAGCGCGGCGAGGTGATGGGGCTTCTCGGCCCGAACGGCTCGGGAAAGACGACGTTCCTGCGCGTGCTCGCGGGCTATTTGCACCCAACGTCCGGGACGGCGAGGATCTCCGGCCTCGATGTCGTCGCTGAGTCGCTCCGCGCGCGGCAGCGCGTCGGCTACGTCCCGGAGAACGCGCCGCTCTATCCTGGCATGGAGGTCGCGGAGTTCTTGACGTTCATGGCCCGTCTGAAGGGACTCGCGGCCGTCGACGCTCGGGCCGCGGTCGCCGCGAGCACTGAACGCCTCGACTTGCAGGCCGTTCGCCGCGTTCACATCGGCCGACTCTCGCACGGCTATCGACAGCGTGTGGCCATCGCACAGGCTCTGCTTGCCGAGCCGGATCTGTTGATTCTCGATGAGCCGACGAACGGGCTCGATCCGCGGCAGATCATCGAGGTGCGCGCGCTGATTCGTGCGCTCGCCGGCGCGCGCACGATCCTGGTGACCTCGCACATTTTGACGGAGATCGAGAAGGTCGCCGATCGCGTGGCCATCCTGCTCGACGGCCGGCTCCTCGCAGTGCACAGGCTGCGCAGCGCGGACGGCGGCCAGCGCCTCCGTCTACGTGTTAGCGGTGACGCCGACAAGATCCGCACGTGCATTCTCGCCGTGCCGGGCGTGACGGCGGTGGAGGTCGAGAGCGCGGCGGAACTTTCGGAGGGCGTGTTCCTGGTCGTCGCGCGCGAGGCCTCGGTGGCCGAGTCGCTCGCGCGGACGCTCGTGTCCCAGGGGTTCGGACTGCGCTCGCTCGAACCCGCTTTCGGCGATCTGGAGGGATTCTTCCTGCGACTCACGGGTGGCGCCGCGCCGGCACCGTCGTGAGCAGGTTCGCCGTGCTGCTGTGGAAGGAGGAGAAGGCGCTCTTTTCGTCCCCGATCGCTTACGCGATCGTGGCGGTGTACCTGCTCGTCATGGGGTTCGTGTTCACGCTGATGCTCTTCATCAACCGGACGGCGGAGCTCGTGCGGATCTTCTTTCAGGGCGCGATCCTGTTCCTGCTCATCATGCCGGTCATCACGATGCGCTCGCTCGCGGAGGAGCGGCGCAGCGGCACGCTGGAGCTCCTGCTCACGTCGCCCGTCCGCGAGATCGAGATCGTGGCCGCCAAGTTCGTCGCCAGCATCAGTGTCATCCTCGCCATGCTCGTGCTCACGGCGGGACACGCGGTGGTGCTCGGCATCTACGCCGAGCCGGACTGGGGACCCATTTACAGCGGCTTCGTCGGTCTCTTCCTGCTCGCCGGCGCCCTCGGCGCGATTGGCCTGCTGATTTCCGGGCTGACGACGAACCAGATCGTGGCCGCGGTGATCGCAATGGGCGTCGGCATCCTGCTGTGGATGATCGACTCGATCGGCCACCTGCTGCCGGAACCGTTCGATACGATCGTGACGAGCATGTCGCTGGTCGCACACTTCACGCCGTTCGCCACTGGCGCGCTCTTCCTGACCGACCTCGGCTTCTTCCTGAGCGTGATCCTCGGCTGCCTGCTGCTGGCGGTTCGCACGCTGGCGCGGCGCTGACGCAGCATGGGCGGCGCCGATGTCGTGAACGCCATCTGGTTTGTCGGATGGCTCATGGCCCTCCTCGTGCTCTTCGTGCTCGGCACGCGCCTGCCGCTGCAGCCGCGCGTCGGTCGGATCGCCGCTCTCGGCTACTCCGTGCTCGTCGTTGCCTCCGTCGTCGGCATCGTCGTGCTCGCCAACGTGGCGCTCGCGATGCACGAAATGCACGTCGATCTGACGCGCGAAAAGGTATTCACGCCGTCGCGACGCGCGCAGGAGGTCGTCGATGCCTTGCAGCAGGACGTCAAGCTGACGTATTTTTTTCAGGCGCAGGATCCGGCCGGCAAGCGGGCGCGAGACATGGTCGAGGTCCTGGGCCGGCGCAATCCGCGCCTGCGCGTTCGCACCGTGGATCCGGACAAGCAGCCGACCGTGGCCGAGACGTTCGGCGTGCGGATCTATAACGCGGCGGTGCTGGAGGCGGAGGGGCGGCGCGTGCAAGTCTCGAGCACCGACGAAAACGATATCGCGCTCGGGATCCTACGCGTGCTGCGCGCGCGCGTCATCGGTATCTGCTTCGTCGACGGCCACAACGAGTACCCGATCGACAACTTCGAGTTCCATACCCATTTCGAAGGGCTCGCCGGACACAGCCACGGCGAGACCGGCTCCGGTGTCGTCTTGATGAAGGGCCACGGTGCCGGACGGCTGCGGCGCGCGCTCGAGGCGGTTGGCTACGACGTGCGGCGCATCGTGCTCGCCACCCTTCCCGCGATTCCGCCGGATTGCTCCGCCGTCGTGGACCTCAACCCGCGGACGACGTACCTGCCCGCGGAAAGCGACGCCATGCTGACGTACCTGGCCCGCGGCGGCGCCGTGCTCTTGGCGTATGACCTCGGCTTCGTGCTCGAGCCGCGACTCGCGGCCGGCCTTCGCGGGCTCGGCATCGGGTTTACGCAGGACGTCGTTGTCGATCCGCTGGACCATTACTCGACCGACCCCGAAGTCGTGGCCATTCCCGTCTACGAGCCGCATGTGATCACCCGGCGCATCGCCCTGTCGTTTTTCCCCGGCATCCGTTCGATCGCACTCGGATCGCCACCGGCCGGGGTGACCGTGGCGCCGCTGTTCCTCAGTAGCACGCAAAGCTACACGCGACCGGTCGCGACCGCAGGCGAGCGAGACCCTGGCCCAGCACCGCCGACACCGGCAACCCCGCGAACGGGACGGCAGGTGCTTGCCGTGGCCGCCGAAGGCACGTGGCCCGGCGACACCGCGAGCGCGCCGTTCCGGCTGGTCGTTGTCGGCGACGGCGACTTCGCGAGCAACTCGTTCCTGCCATACATGGCGAACGGCGATCTCGCCGTGTCAATCGTTCGCTGGCTCGTACGCGAGGAGCAGACGGGCTCGGTGACGGCGCGCATCCCGGTGCCGCCGCTCGTGCTTCTCACCAAGCGGCAGATGCAGCAAATCTTCGTCATCGTCGAGGTGCTGTTGCCCCTGTCGGTCGTGCTGTGCGGCGCGCTCGTGTGGTGGAGTCGACGCTAGCCTGGGCGCGGCGCACGGGGCCGTTCGCGGCCGCCGCGCTCGCCGTCGGCTTCCTCGTCGCCATGGCGCTCTCGGGCCGCGTGCGCGAGAGTGGGCAGTTCGTGCGATTCACGCCGGCCGGCGTGCTGGCTGATCCGCCCGGCCGTATCGACCGCGTCGAGCTTGGCGCCGCCTCGGGCCGCTGGGTCTTCCGGCGGTCGCCTGACGGTTGGCGGACAGAGATCGACGCGCGACCCGTCCCCGCGACACTGGCGACGCATCTCGACGACGCGCTGAAATTCCTGCACGTCACGGGTCCGATCCGCGTGCTCGAGCGCGCCGAGTGGTCGGAGCACGGGCTCGGCGAGTTCGGTCTCGATCCGCCTGCATACTCCGCCGCACTGTTCCGCGACGGGCGACCGGTCCTCCGCGTCGCGTTCGGCTCGGAGAACCCGCAGAAGGTGCTGCAGTATGTACGCGTGCAAGGCCGGGAGCAGGTCTTCGTCATGTCGCGCTCGATGGGCCGCGAGTGGGAGGACGTTCTCGCGGAGGCCGCACGGTGAGGGGTGCTGGTCTCCTCCGCCTGGGCTTGATGGCCGCGCTCGCCGCCGCCGCACCGTGCGTCGCGCACACCGGCGGTACCACCGGCTACGCGTCCATATCAGTGGAGCGGAGTGCCGTGCGCTACACCCTCGTGCTTCCCGCCGCCGCGCTGCCGACCGAGATGGCGGAGAACCTATGGCTCGCGCGCGACGGCAACACGCACGCCGCGGATCGCCTCCTCGACGTCGTCCGCCGCGTGGTGACGCTCAGCGGCGACGGGCGGCGCTGCGAGCCCGGCCCGGGCTTTGTCCAACCCGCGGCGAGCGATGCGCCGAGCGTCACCCTGCTCGTCGATTTCGCGTGTCCGGCTGGATTCCGCGAGCTCGCCGTCCGCGACGACATCTTCGACGTGCTCGGCAACGATCATCACACGCTGACGAAGGTCGATTGGGACGGCGAGACGCGGCAGTTCGCCTTCGAGCAGGCGGCACGCGATGCGCGCTTCCGGCTCGCCACCTCGCCCGCGCGCGGGACGACAAGCTTCGTGTGGCTGGGAATCGAGCACATCCTCGGCGGGTGGGACCACCTGCTCTTCCTGCTCGGCTTGCTGCTGCGCGGGGGCAGCTGGCTTGCCCTCGTGAAGATCGTCACCGCCTTCACGCTGGCCCACAGCGTGACGCTGGCGCTGGCGGTGTTCGACGTCGTCGCCCTCCCCGATCGGCTCGTCGAGGCGGTCATCGCGCTGTCCATCGCCTTCGTGGCGGCCGAGAACTTGTTTCTGCGGCCCGTTGTATCGCGGCGGTGGTTGGTGAGCTTCTGCTTCGGGCTCGTGCACGGCTTCGGATTCTCCTCGGTGTTGCGCGAAATGGGCCTGCCCTCCCACGGCCTGCTCCTGTCGCTCTTGGGCTTCAACGTCGGCGTCGAGCTGGGACAGGGGCTCGTGGTGGCGCTCGCCTTTCCGGCGCTGGCCCTCATACAACGCACGGCATGGGAGCGACGCGTGGTGTGGAGTTCGTCGGCCGCGATTCTCCTGATCGGGGTCGCGCTGTTCGTCGAGCGCGCGTTCCTCTGAACGAGCCCGCGGCTACCGCTCCGGTCGCTGCGCCAGCGCCTCGTGAATCGCCAGTGCGAGCTGGCCGCACTCCGGCAGCGCGCGCGTGGCCGGCGTCCGCGGCCGCGGCAGCGGCACCTCGAAGATCTTCGTGATCTGACCCGGCCGTGACGACAGCACGGCCACGCGGTCGGCGAGGAACACGGCCTCCGGGATGGAATGCGTGACGAAGAGGATCGTCTTGCGCTCCGCGAGCGACTCGCCCCAGACTCGCAAGAGCTCCAGGTTCAGCTCGTCGCGTGTCATGGCGTCGAGCGCGCCGAACGGCTCGTCCATGAGCAACAGCGGCGGATCGAGCAGCAGCGCGCGGCACAGCGCGGCGCGCTGCTGCATGCCGCCCGAGAGCTCGCGAGGAAACTTCGCGGCAAATTCCGCGAGCCCCACCAGCGACAGGAGCGCGTCGGCGCGAGCCCGAAAGCGGCGCCGCTCGAGCCCCGAGAGCTCGGCCGGGAGCAAGACGTTGTCGCGCACGGTCCGCCACTTCAGCAATACCGGCGTCTGGAACACCATGCCGACGGCGGGGATGGGGCCGTCGATCGGCCGCCCGTCCACGCGCGCCACGCCGGTGGTCGGCGGCCGGAGGCCGGCCACGATGCGCAGGAGCGTGGATTTGCCACACCCCGACGGTCCGACGACGGCGACGAGCTCGCCGCGCGCGACTTCCATCGAGACGTCGCGAAGGGCCTCGACGGGGCCGGAGTCGGCGCGGTACGTCATGCCGACCCGGTCGAGGACGATCACTTCCTGGGCGGCTCGATTTTCGTCAGCAGCTCGTTGGTGAAGACTTCGTCGCAACCGACCTTGCGCGGCATGTCCGGCATGTAGGTGTTGATGAACTCGACGGTGCCGCACATCTTCGCGCGGTCCATCCACCCGATCCCGTTCTTCGCATACCGCTCGGTGCGCATCAGCTCGAGTCCGAGCAGCATGTTGGGCTCGATCAGCGCGAGGTCGATGTCCGGCACGCGCTTCTTGAAGATTTCCAGCGCGGCCTTGGGGTTCTCCATGACGTCACGCCACCCCTGGTAGGACGCGGCCAGGAAATCGCGCACGGTCTGCGCGCGCTCGGCCAGCATCCTCTCGCTCGTCATGATCGACATCGAGTAGGTGTCGAAGCCGTACTGGTGCCACGGCATGCGCACCAGGTTGTCCTTGCCGACGGCCTTCTCCCAGAACGGCTGGCCCGTCGTGTAGTCGGGCACCGCGTCCGCGCGCTTCTCGGCGAGCGCGACGAACTTGGCGGCCGGCTCGATCGACAGCCACCGGACTTTCGAGGCATCGATCCCGTTGACCTTGGCGAAGGCGGGGAAGAGCTGCCGCTGCGAGTCACCGGGGGGCGCCGCCAGCAGCTTACCCTCGAGGTCCTTCGGCCTGGTGATGCCGGTGTCCTTGCGCGTCCAGATATTGAGCGGCGTGTTGTCGAACACGGCGCCCACGATCTTGATCTTCGCCCCCTGGGCGATGCGCGGGATGACGACCACGGCGTCGGCGAGGCCGAGGTCTGCGCGATGGGTGTCGACCTTCGCGATCGAGTCGCCGGAGCCCTTGGAGTTCTGCAGCTCGACGTCGAGACCGCGGCTCTTGTAGTAACCCTTGTCGAGCGCCACCCAGTACGCCGCGTGATCGCCGACCGCGAACCAGTTCAGCGCGAATAGGACCTTCTGCGGCGTCTGGGCGGTCGACGGAGCGGTCGTGGCGAACGTCAGCAGCACCAGCATCAGCACGAGACGACGCATCATGGAGGTCTCCTCACACCGTGTCGGCCCACGGCGCCCACCACCGCGCGGCCAGACCGACCGCACCGTAGAGCACCAGGCCGATCAGGGAGATCCAGAGCAGCGCAGCGAACGCCACCGGCGTATTGAGATTGGTCTGCGCGTTCACGATGACCATGCCGAGTCCGGCCTGCGAGGCGACGAACTCGCCGACGACGGCGCCGACCACGGCCGCCGTCGCGGTCACCTTCAGCGCGGAGAGCACGTAGGGCAGCGCATTGGGCAGCCGGATCGTGAGAAACACCTTCCAGGTCGGCGCCCCGAACACGCGTCCCAGATCGAGCAGCTCATCGTCGATCTGCGTGAGGCCGACCGCGGTGTTGATCACGACGGGGAAGAAGCCGATGAGGGCGGCGATGAGGACGTTGGGGACGATGCCGTAGCCGAGCCAGAGCAGGAAGAGCGGCGCCACCGCGACCTTCGGCAGCGTATTGACGAACACGAGGAACGGCAGCAGCGCGCGCGACGTCAGCGCTGACGACGCGATGGCGATGCCGAGGGCCACGCCCGCGATGCCGGCGAGCGCGAAGCCGCCGAGGATCTCGAGCGAGGTGACCCACACGTGCGTGTGCCACGGCACGGCGCCGCCGACGGCGGCGCGAAGCACAGCGGCCGGGCCCGGGAGCAGATACTCGCGCACGCCCAGGGCGGGGCCGGCCAGCTGCCAGGCGCCGAGCAGCATCGCGAAGACGATGAGCGACGGGAGCAGCCGTGTCAGCGTGCGGGCGGCCATCGAGCGGTCATCATAGCGCCGACCGCCCTGTGCTACGCTACGATCCGTGCGCTGGCTCATCGTCCTGCCGTTCGCGGGAGCCGGCCTCATGGGCGTCGATTTCGCCGACGAGCTCACGGCGATGGGCCACGAGGTCCGGCTGTTCGCCTACCGGCGCCACAACCTCCTCTACAAGAACCGGACGAGCAAGCGCGCCTACCAGCGATGGATCCTTGGCCGCCTGGAGCGCGTCTGCCTGGCCTGGCAGCCGGCCGTCGTGCTCGTCATCAAGGGCGGTCCCGTCACGCCCGGTTTGATCCGGCACGTGAAGGCGAAGATCCCGGCGCGGTTCGTGAACTTCTTCCCCGACAATCCACTGTGGATGATTCCCTTCGAGTGCATCGAGGCGTACGACGTCTTCTTCACCAAGGAGCGTTACGCCATGGCCAGCCTGCAGCAGGTCGGTCTGCGCAATCTGCATTACCTGCCGATGTACTGCGTGCCGTCGCTGCACCATCCGGTGACGCTCACCGCCGAGGAGACGGCCCGCTTCGCAGCGCCGCTGTCGTTCGTCGGCAGTCGCTACGACTATCGCGAGCGGTTCGTGCGCGAGCTGGCCAGCTATCCGCTACGACTCTGGGGACACGGATGGTCGAAATCGACCGATCCCGTCATTCGGCGCATGGTGGCCGGCGGCCCCGTCTACGGACGCGACAAGCTCGCCGTGTACTGCGGCTCGACGCTGTCATTGAATCACCATCACCCGATGAACGACATCGTCGGCGTCAACACGCGCGCGTTCGAGCTGGCCGCCGCCGGCGCCTGTCAGCTCGTCGACGCGAAGGACGACATGGCGCGACTGTTCAAGGTGGGCGAAGAAGTCGTGACCTATCGCGACCTCGGCGAGCTACGCCGGCACATCGACCACTACCTCGCGCATCCCGACGACGCGCGTGCCATCGGGCAGAACGCGCGCCGCCGCGCGCTCGCCGAGCACACGCTGCGCCACCGGCTGGACGCCATGCTCGACGTGCTCCGCGCATGACCGGCGTCTCGCTCGCCCAGACCCTGAGCTGCATCGACTGCGGAACCGCGCACCCGCTGGGCTACCGGCTCGAATGCGAGAAATGCCGCGGGCTCCTCGAGCTTCGCTACGACACGGAGACGCTCCGGCGCCGCGGGCCGGACGTGCTGTCGGGCACCGGACTGTGGCGGTATGCCGCCGTCCTGCCCATCGCCGACCCTGCGCACCGCGTGACCCTCGGCGAGGGCGGCACGCCATTGCTCGAGGCGCCCCGCCTTGCCCGATCGCTCGGCGTGCGCCGGCTGACGCTGAAGTTCGAGGGATCGAATCCCACCGGCACCGTGAAGGACCGGTCGTCGGCCACGGCCGTCGCCGCGGCACTGTCGTTCGGGTTCAGGGCGACATCGGTCGTGTCGAGCGGCAACGCGGGCTCGTCCATCGCCGCATACTCCGCGCGCGCGGGCCTTCGCTCGCTGATCTTCGCGTACGAGCGTGCGTCGGTCCCCAAGCTGCTGCACATGGCCGCCACCACGACGGACCTCGTCCTCTACAAGGGCGTCTACGACGACCTCATCACGCACTGGGACCGGCTCGTGGAGTCTCGCCTCTTCTTCGACTGCGGCGCCTCGCGCAACGCCTACAAGCACGAAGGCAAGAAGACGATCGCGTACGAGATCGCCGAGCAGAGCGGCTTCGCGCCGCCCGACGTCGTGGTGGCGCCGGTGGCCGTCGGAGAGACGTTCATCGCCGCCGCACGCGGGTTCCACGAGATGCGCGAAGCCGGCTGGATCGAGCGCGTGCCGATGATGGTCGCCGCCCAGGCGACACGGGCCAACGCCGTCGTGCGCGCCTTTCGCAGCGGCGCGGCGCTCGCACCGCTCACGATCGGTTACACGATCGCCGAGGGCCTGGCCGCCGGCAATCCCGGCCGCAAGGGGGAGTGGGTGCTGCGGCTGCTGCGCAGAGATGCCGGTGCCGCCGGCGACGCCGAGGACGACGAGATCCTGGCTGCCCAGCGCATGCTGGCCCGCACCGAAGGCGTGTGGGCGGGGCCGACGGGCGTCGCCACGCTGGCCGTGCTCACGAAGATGCTCGCCGCGAAGGAGATCGATCCCGCGCAGTCCTTCTGCGTCATCCTGAGCGAGACGGGACTCAAGACGGAAGCGAGCGCACCGAGCCGCGAGGCGACGGCCTTCGATTTCGCCTCGCTCAAGCGCCTCGTCGACGATCGCCTCGCGCGCGCCTGAGCCGCTCCCGCGGACGTTCTACCTCCGGCCGGCGCCGGCGGTGGCGCGCGAGCTGCTCGGCTGCGTGCTCGTCTCGCGCCACGGGCGCGTCCTCACTGCGGGGCGGATCGTGGAGACGGAAGCGTATCTCGGTCCCGAGGACGCCGCCTCGCACGCGGCCTTTCGGCCCGGCAGCCGTGCGCTCTTCTACGGTGACGGTGGTCACGCGTACGTGTACCTGAACTACGGTGTCCACTACTGCCTCAACGCGATTACGAATCCCGTCGGCGAGCCCGGCTGCGTGCTCATTCGTGCCCTCGCGCCAACCGAGGGATTGTCCGTGATGGCGCGCCGACGCGGCGCGCCCGCTTCCCCGCGCATCGCGAGCGGCCCGGGAAACCTCACGCGTGCGCTCGGGATCACGCTGCGCGACAACGGCGCGGACCTCACCACGGGTCGATTGGTGATTCTGCCCCCCGCGACACCGTCGACGACCGCGGTCGCCTGCGGGCCGCGAATCGGCATCACACGTTCGGTCGATCGACCGCTGCGCTTCTGGATCGAGGGGGATCCGTCGGTGTCGGGGGCGCGCCGACGCTAGCGCGCCGCGCGCCAGCGAAACAGATTGCGGACGGCGCGAAGCAGGACGCCCCAGCCGAGCAGCACGAGGCCGATCGAGCCGACGAGGACCAGCGCGTTGAGCGGAAATCCGAGCGCCAGCGCACTGTCGCTGCGCAGCGCGATGGCGGCGACCGGCCAGATCATCACGAGCGGCACGAGGCGCAACGAGCGGGACACGTCACCCCCAGCCGTCGCGTCGCGGACCACGAGATAGCCGGCGATGACGAGCGCGGGCACGAGCACGGCCACATAGAGCCAGCCGAAGAGCCGGACGACGCCGCCCGCCGTCTCCATGACCGCGATCGCGCGTGCGCGCAGACGGCGGCGCAGCGTGCGCGCGCGGCGCATCAGCGCCCGCGCTTCAGCGCGTCGGGATCGAAGAGCGCGTCGTCGGGATTCGTGTTGATCGACGCCGATCGCACGGCGACGAGCAAGACGAGCTTGCCGTCGAGGAACGCCTCCTGCCGATACGGGTAGGCGAACCCGCCCGCCAGCGGCCGGTGCTCGGAAAACGTGAGGTCGAGGAGCCCCTCGCCCTTGGGCAGCCGCTCGCGCGAGACGAATCGGACGACACCACGCTCGCTGTCGAGCCAGACCTGCGGCACCGCGCGCTCGCCCGGCATGGCGCCGATGACGGTGATCCGCCGCCCCGCCACGGTCGTGTCGTAGCTGACATCGCCCCGGACGCCGAGCGTGGTCCATTCCGCGAGGAGATCGGCGCTGCTGCGGCGCAGCGGCACCAGCAGGTGCGTGTGATCGCGGCGGTGATCCGGCGGCGGGCTCTCGTACGTGCGGCCATCGGCCCGCCGCACCCAGGCGCGATCGTCGACGATCAGACGCACCTCGCGCTGGCCGTCTACCACCTGCTCCAGGCGCTGCCGGCGCGGCAGCTTCAGATAGATGCGTTGCTCGCCGGTGGACTTCGGTTGACGCCCGCTCGGATCGTACAACGTGAGAGTCTGCTCGACGACCAGGCTGCGGATGGTGACGTCGCCGACGCGCTGCAGGAAGGAATCGACGGCCGCCCGGGAGTCGGCCGCTACGGCATCACCGACGAGGGTCAGCGCCACCAGCACGACACAGAGCGCACCGAGCACTCCTCTCTTATACGGGCCGCAAGCGCGCGAAGTCAACGAAAAGACTCAATTTTTCGGGCCAAAATGTTTGACAGTCCGCGGCGGCGTCCGTATGATCGGAGCAAACCAAAGGAGCGCTCTTGCCGAACTCGCCTGACACCCTGACTGCCGGCGTCCTGGACCTGATCTGGAACGCGGGGCCGGTCGCCAAGCTGGTCCTGGCGATCCTGGCCTTCTTCTCCATCATTAGCTGGGCCCTGATCGTCGAGAAGTGGTGGCAGCTGCGGCGCGTGCGGTCTCGCACCGTCGGCTTCCTCAAGGTCTTCCGCGAGGCGCGACGGCCATCGGCGGTGGGACTCGTCGCGAAGAAGTTCCGCGACAGTCCTCTGGCCCAGCTGTACGCCGCCGCATATCAAGAGCTCGCCGGCACGCCGGAAGCGCTCGACCACGGCATCGACGACGCGGACGAAGCGGGAGGCGACCGTCTGGCCGCGGTGGACCGCGCGATGCGCCGTCAGGCGGGCGTGGAGGTCGCGCATCTCGAGCGTTACCTTCCGTTTCTCGCGACCACCGCCAGCGCGTGTCCGTTCATCGGTCTCTTCGGCACCGTGTGGGGCGTCATGTCGGCGTTCCACGGCATCGGCGCGCAGGGATCGGCCAGTCTCGCGGTGGTCGCCCCGGGTATCTCGGAGGCGCTCATCGCGACGGCGGCGGGCCTCGGCGCCGCCATTCCTGCCGTCATCGGCTACAACTACTTCGTGAACCGCGTGAAGCACTGGGCCACGGAGATGGAGGGCTTCACCCTCGATCTGCTCAACATGCTGAGCCGTCCGGTCCCCAAGCTCGCGCGTCCGGCCAAAGATGGCGTTTAGCGCGCCGTCCGGCGGCAATGGTCGCCGCATCGGGACGAGCCTCGCGGAGATCAACATCGTCCCGCTCGTCGACGTCGTGCTCGTGCTCCTGCTCATCTTCATGCTGACGGCGCCGATGATGTACCGCGGTATCGACGTGAACCTTCCGCGCGCCTCGGCCAAGCCGACGGCGGTCGAGGAGCGGCTGGTGCTGACGGTCACCAAGGACCGCGCGCTCTTCTTGAACGAGAAGCGCATCCCGCCCGGCGGCCTCGAGGGCACGCTGCGCGACGCGTTCCGCAACCGGAACGACAAGACCCTCTACCTGAAGGCCGATGCCGGCCTCTCGTATGGCGCCGTGGTCGAGACCATGGACATGGTCCGACGCGCCGGCATCGAGCGCCTGGGCATGGTCACCGAGCCCGCTCGCGAGCGCTGAGGTGAGCATCGCGACGGCGACCCTCCGCATGAGGCCGCCGAGCGGACCCGCCCTCGGCAGGACGCGCCTGCCGATCACGGCAACGGTCTTCTCGGCGGCGCTTCATGGCTCGCTGGCCGCCGGCCTCGTCCTCACCGCAGGGTTCTGGGCGACGGAAAAGCCGAAGACCTACATCGTCAACCTCGTGCCGGCCGTGGCCGCCGTCGGCTCGCCGCAGGGCCGCGTGGAAACGCCGGCCGCGACCACGCCGCCGCCGCTCCCGCCGCGCGCCGAAGAGGTGACGCGGCCCACGCGGGCGCCCGAATTGCCGGCGCGCGACGCGCCGCGTGACATGCCGCCACGCACGCGCGACTCGGCGGCGCTGCCGGATCGCTCGCTGCCCACGCGCGCCTCGTCGGCGGCGCTGCCGGATCGCTCGCTGCCCACGCGCGCGCCGGCGCTGCCGAAGCCGGGCGACAAGGAGCTTCCCGCGATGGCGAGCACGGCCAAGGCGCCGCCGACGCCCACGGAGCGACCGACGACGGACGTCGCGGGCGCGGCCCCGCCGCCGCCGCCGGTACCGCTGGGGCGGCGCGACGGCTCGCCGCAGGGCTCGGGCGCGATGACGCTCAACGTATCCGACTTTCCGTTCGCCTGGTACCTCAGCCGCGTGCAGGCGAAAGTAACCGAGCGTTGGGTCGGCAAGGCGCTGCCGGGCCAGCAGCCGGTCGCCGTCTTCGAGATCAGCCGTGAAGGTCAGGTGAGCAAGCTCACCATCGAAAAGACCTCCGGCAACAGCTATTACGACCAGGCCGCGCTGCGCGCGATCACCGAGGCGAATCCGTTTCCGCCGCTGCCCGCGGAGTTCACGGGGCAGACGCTGCGCGTGCATCTCGGCTTCAACTTCAGCGCCGAACGGGGGTGACCGTGTCGTTTCACCGTTGCACCGCAGCCGTCATGCTGCTGCTCGCCGTCTTTCTCATCGTGCCCGCCGCGCCACCGCCGCTGCGCGCGCAGGGCGTCGATGTCTTCCTCAACGTCACCGGCGGGGGGACACGCAAGCTCAACATCGCCGTGCCGGACTTCACGGTGGTGTCCGGTACGGATGTCCAGGGCGCCGGCAAGCAGGTCGCCTCGATCACCGGCGCGGACCTGACCTTCTCCGGTCTCTTCAGCGTGGTGGCGGCGACGGGCGCCATCCCGGCGAACAACCCGGCCGCCCTCAAACAGGCCTGGTCGGAGTTCGCGGCGGCCGGCGCGCACGCGGGGCTGCACGGGCTGCTCACGATCCGCCCCGATCGACTCGACGGTGAGATGCGCCTGTACGATCTCACTACGCCCGAGCATCGCCTGATCACGACCAAGAAGTTCGACGTGCCCGCCGCGCAAGGACGCCGCCTCGCCCACAAGATCGCCGACGAAGTCGTGCTGCAATTCACCGGCGAGCCGGGCGTGGCCGACACCAAGATCGCGTACGTCTCCGGGCCGCGCGGCGCCAAGGAGATCGTCGTCGTCGACTACGACGGCGCGGGACAGACACCGCTGACCAGGAACGGCTCGATCAACCTCACGCCGGTGTGGAGTCCCGACGCGCGCTCGCTGGCGTACACGTCGTACAAGCAGGGCTATCCCGACCTCTATCGCGCCTTTCCATTCGAGCGCCGGCCGGAGCAGACGCTGGCCGCGTTCGTCGGCATCAACACCGCGCCCGCGTTCAGTCCCGACGGCAAGAGCATCGCCATGACCCTGTCGAAGGACGGCAACCCGGAGATCTACGTGCTGACGCTAGCCACCGGCACCTTGCGCCGGCTGACGCGCCACGCGGGCATCGACACCGAGCCGACGTGGGCACCGACCGGCCGCCAGCTCGCGTTCATTTCCGACCGCACCGGCAGCCCGAATCTCTACGTGATGGATGCCGAGGGCACGAGCGTGCGGCAGCTGACCTCCGGTGGCTTTCACACCCAGCCGCGCTGGTCACCGAAGGGTGATGCGATCGCGTACACCGCGCGTCAGGGCGTCCACGACCTCTGGCTCATCAACGTGGACGGCTCGAACCCGCGCCGCCTCACCGGCGGCGTCGGCAATAGCCAGGGCGCGACCTGGGCGCCGAGCGGCCGGCATCTCGCCTTTCAATCGAATCGCAACGGACGCTGGCAGATCATGGCCATGCTGATCGATGGAAGCGCGCCAACGGCGATCACGACCGGCGCCGCGGAAGCGACAAGCCCCTCGTGGTCTCCGCGTCTGCCGTGATACAGTCTCAGGCGTTGCAGCGGGCACTCAGCAGCAGATCAAAAGGAGGCGTCATGGCTACGCGCGGTTCGTTTTTTGTCGTGACATCGCTGCTTGTTCTGGCCGCGATCGGCAGCGGGTGCGCCAAGCGTCCCGCCACCACGCAGGCCGCCGCTCCCGCTCCGACGGGCACGGCGAGCACGATGGCACCAGGATCCCAGCCGAGCACGGCAACGCCTTCCGGACCGTCGATGTCGCAGCCGGGCGGCGGCACGGCCACTCCGACGCCGGCCCCGGGCGCCTCACAAACGGCGCGACCGGCGGTGAGAGGCTTCGAGGCCGTCCCCGAGCTGCAGGACATCTACTTCGACTTCGACAAGTACGACATCCGTCCCTCCGACACGCGCACGCTCGACGCCAACGCGGCGTGGCTCAAGTCGAACCCGGGCCACCTCGTCCTCATCGAGGGTCACGCCGACGAGCGCGGCACCAACGAGTACAATCTCGCGCTCGGTGAGCGGCGCGCAAAGTCGACGATGAACTACCTCGTGTCGCAGGGCGTCCAGGCCAACCGCATCACGATCATCAGTTACGGCGAAGAGCGCCCGACGTGCCAGGACCACAGCGAAGAGTGCTGGGCCAAGAACCGGCGGTCGCACTTCCTGGTGAAGGCGCAATAGACTCGCGAGGCACGGCGGCGAGGACGGGCACGCGCCTGCTCCTCGCCGCGCTGCTGTTCGGCGGCTGCGCGTCGGTGAGCGACGTCGCCGGCGTCGCCACGCAGCAAGACCTGCTCGAGCTACGCACGGAGCTCGCGCGCGTGCAGAAGAGCGCACTGCAGAGCAGGGTCGACACCGAAGCGCTGCTCGCGCAGTTCGAGAAGCGGCAACGCGAAAAGGCGAGCGAGGATCAACGCCGTCTGGAGGCGCTCGGCGAGCGACTCGAGGGACTCTCGAGCAGCGTCACGGCCCTGGCGGGCCGCCTGGACGACATAAACACCCGCACCGAAGCGCTGGGGCGACAGCTCCGTGGCGCGGCCACGGCGCCCTCGCCGCCTCCGCCGACGGCGACCGCGCGCCCCGCCGCGCCGGCGCCCCTCCCTCCACCCGTCGAGCCGACGCCCAGCTCACGGCCGTCGACGAACGCGCTGCAGCCGCAGGACATCTACCAGGCGGCGTACATCGACTTCAGCAAAGGCAGCTATCCTCTCGCCATCGCCGGATTCCGCGAGTTCCTGCGCCGGTATCCCGACCACCCGCTCGCTGGTGCTGCCCAGTACTGGATCGGCGAGGCGCATTTCAGTGTGGCACGCAGCTACACCAACGCGGGACAGGCCGACAAGGCAACGGAAGCGCTCGAGCAGGCCGTTCAAGAGTTTCGCAAGGTGCAGGCGAACTACGCGCGCAGCGACAAGGCGGCGACGGCTCTCTATAAGGAGGCGCTGGCGCTGCTCGATTTGAAGCAGCCCGCGGTAGCGCAGGCCCGGCTGCAATACCTCGTCGACAACTTCCCGCAGGCCGAAGAAGCTCCCCTGGCCCGCGAACGCCTCGCCGCGCTCAAGCCGGCTGAGCGCTAAACGCTACTCGTCGAGGCCCAGCACCCAGACGACGGCGACGTCGCGCTCGGGGGGACCGTAGACCATCACCGTGGCGCGGGGGTCACCGGTGGAAGCGGAACTGACGAGCACGCCCGGCACACCGGGCTCCGTCCCCGGACCGAACTCCCACAGCCCGAGCGACACGAGAAGCGCCGCCGCCAGTGCGCCGCCAAGTGCCCACTGCGGGCGCCAGCGACGGCCAGTAGCACGTGCCGGCTCCACGCGGCGGTCCTGGATACCACGGACCACCCCCGGCCAGAAGCCGGCCCAGTCCGGATCCGAGACGCCGGCCGCGCTCGTCAGCAGCGTATGGAGACGGCGCAACTCGGCAACCTCGCGCTGACACACCCCACAAGCGGCCACGTGAGCGGCCGTCGAGTGCGCCGTCCCCTCGTCGAGGGCGCCATCCAGCCAGGCCCCCAGACGTCGTCGTGTGCGATAACAGGTCAACACATCGGTTGGACGGCGCGACCCCGGGTCCGTATTCGCATGCCCGCATGATATCCGACGGCCGCGGCAAATATCTGATTTGCCTCGCCTCTGGACCGCCGGCCCGGCCTCACTCGGTGGACGCGGCTCGCTCCTCATCCCAGATGACGTAGCAGCGCGGATGGAACTTCACGCTGGTGGCGTTCGCAAACGCGACCTCGTATTCGTAGCCGACGCTGATCGGCTCATCGCAACAACGGCAGATCAGCCTGGTCGCCGGCGCAACCCAGAGCTTGGCGGGATACTCGCGCGGAAGCTCGCCGCTCTGCATGCGGTCCCGCACGCGCTGTCGAAGCCGATCGTCGCTCAGCGAGCTCACGGTCACAGCCGTTCGAGCGCGTATCGCCATGCGTTCCAGACGAGCACGAGCCTGTGCAGCGTCGTCTCCGGAAGCTGCCCGCGGAGGGCGTCGGCGAGCTGATTGCCGTCCACGTCCGCATTGCTCTCGCAGAGTCGGAACAGCTCGCGGCGATACGGATCTTGTTCCCAGAAGATCGGTGACATCTTCAGCCAGTCGCGAATGCGCTCGACCAGCTCGTGGGGTGGGAGGACCGTCCGTCTCTGGTCATCGGCCACGTGATCAGTCGAGGGCAAGCGAGCGCGCCATGCGGAGCACCCGCGGTCGGACGTAGAGATCACACGCCAGCCAGAAGCAAAACCGCAGGCGCGTCCACAGGCCGTACTTCGTCAGTCCGTACCCCATGACGCCCCCTCCCGCCCGCCGGTGACGCACGATTCAGGCCAGGCCCGAAAATTGCGAAGCCAACAGCGCTTAGCGGTCAGACAGCAGCGTTGAGGCGTATCACTGCCCATGGATGTGGGCACCGTCCCCGGGAGAGGAGTGCACATGATTTTGTGCGGTCGCTCGCTACGCGCGGATTTGGCGTATCCTTCCGGGGCGCACGGGACTGCGCGAGCCGCAGCCCGTGCCTGACGCGTCAGGCGCGTCCGGGGGATGGCCTATGGCGATGCTCCTTCTCTTCGTCGTATCGGCTGGGCTCCTCGCTCTCGCCATGTTCGTCTATCGTGCCGACCCCCGCAGTGCGATCCATCGGTGGTTTGCGTCGTTCGTCGCGTGCTTTGCGACGTGGGCGTTCGGCATCGCCGGACGACAGTGGGGAACGCATCTCGACGCCTGGAATGACCTCGTGTTCGCGAGCGCCAGCCTCTTGCCGTCGACGCTGCTCGGCTTCACGTACGTGTTTCCCGCCCGCTCGACGGTGGTGCCGCCGTGGACGATGCGCGCCAACCTGGCCGTCGGCGGCATCTTCGCCCTTCTGGCGGCGACCACGCCGCTGATCTATTACAACCCCGTCATCACGCCGCACGGGTTCGAGCGGCAGTCCGGAAGCCTCTATCCGGTCTTCGCCTTCTACATGTTGGCGACGTGGATGCTGGCGCTGGCAACGCTCGTGAGCAAGTGGCGCACGGCGGAGAACGTGGCCCGCACGCAGCTGCGCTACCTCACGTGGGCGTTCCTGCTCTCCGGCCTCGGCGGGTTGACCACGAACCTCGTCCTGCCGTGGATCACCGGCCGGTCCACATATACGTGGTTCGGCCCCTATTTCGGCGTCGTGCTCATCGCGCTCATCGCCCACACGATCATTCGCCACCGGCTGATGAACCTGCGACTGGTGATCCACCGCGGCCTCACCGTGACGGTGGCGGCGGTGATCGTGCTGGTGCCGGTGGCCGCGCTCGTGCTGCTCGTGTGGCCGCGGCTGGCCGAGCGGCTCGACGTCGGCGAGCACGTGGTCCTCATCGGGGCCGTCGTCACTGTCGGCCTCATCAGCCCCTTCGCGCGCGACCTGGTCGCCACCCTGCTCGATCGCTACGTCTATCGCACGCACGCCAGCTACCAGCGCACCGTGCGCGAGGCGAGCGCGGTGCTGACGCGCGTGCTGAACATGACGGACGTGCTCGACGTGCTGACGACGACCCTGCGCACCACGATCGCGCCCGAGGGGCTCGCCATCTACTCGGCGACGGCCTCACGGCTCACGCGCGTGGCCTGCGCTCGAGGGCTCGAGACGAGCCGCTTCGAGTGTCCGGACCAGCTGGCGACGGGTATCGCGGCCCGGCTGGCGCGAACCACGGACGCCGTGGCCATCGACCACGTCGCCGCCGGCGATGCCAATCGTGACATCCACGCGCAGATGCGGACGCTCAACTGGTCGGTGGTGCTGCCGCTGTTCGCCGAGAGCGCGCTCATCGGCACGATTGCGCTCGGGCCCAAGCTCTCCGGTGATCCCTACTACCGCGAGGACCTGAATCTCTTGATGACGCTCGCCAATCAGACGGGGATCGCGCTCAAGAACGCGCAGCGCTATCGCGAGGTCGTGGTGGCCCACGAGTACGTTGCGCGGATCGTGGCCTCGATCGACAGCGGCGTCGTGGCGGTGAATGCGATCGGGCAGATCACGCTCTTCAACGAGGCGGCCGCCCACCTCACCCGGCTCGACGCGGCCGACATGCATCGACGCTTCGCGGCGGCGCTGCCCAAGCCGCTGAGCGAAGGATTGAACACGGCGCTCCACACGGGCGAGGTCATGAGGGTCCCGGAGGTGGCGCTGATCGATGCCGCGGCCAGCCGTCCGGTGATCCTCACCACCTCACCCGTCCGCGACCAGTCCGGTGCCATCACGGGCGCCGTGGCCGTGTTCAGCGATCTCACGCCCGTGAAGGAGCTCGAGCACGAGCGGCGGAAAGCCGAGCGGCTCGCGTACTTCGAGATGCTGGCCTCCGGCGTCGCGCACGAGATCAAGAATCCGCTGGTGGCCATCAAGACCTTCGCGCAGCTGTTGCCACGGCGCCAGGACGACCCGGAGTTCATCGACGAGTTCGGCCGCATCTCCTCGCGCGAGATCGCTCGCATCGAGCGGCTGCTCGATCGCCTGCGCACGCTCGCCAATCCGAGCGAGCGTCCGCACGTCCGCGTCGACCTGCGGGCCCCGCTCGGCGAGGCCGTCGAGGTCATGGAGCCGACGTTCGCCGACAAGGGGGTGCAACTGGTCGTCAACGTCCCCGACGAGCCGGTTCATATCGTGGCCGATCACGATGGGCTGAAGCAGCTGATCCTCAACCTCCTGATGAACGCCTACGAGGCCACGCCGACGTCGGGAACGGTCGTGGCCGAGATCCATCGCGAGCCCGACGGCGCTCGGCTGACGGTCGCCGACACCGGCGACGGGATCGCCCCCGAGCTTCTCGAGCGCATCTTCGAGCCGTTCGTCACCACGAAGCCCTGGGGGACGGGCCTCGGCCTCGCGATCTCGGCCGGAATGGCGGCCATGCACGGGGGGCATCTCCGAGCGTCGAATGCGGACGGAGGCGGTGCGCGGTTCACCCTGAGCCTCCCGCTCGCCCACGCCGCCGTCACCGTAGCCGCCTAGCGCTCGCGCGTCCGCCCTTGTACAATGCCCACCCGCCCTGGTTGGGCGGCACGATGACCTCGCTGGGATCGGGAGACGGACAGCAGCTGAACGGCGGACGGTCGGGGCCGGCCGGCAGCCGCCCGTCCGCGTCGTCGCGCGGCACCGTGCTCGTCGTCGACGACGAGGACGCCGTGCGCGCCTCGCTGCGCGCCATCCTGAAGGCCAATTGCCACGTCCTCGAAGCCCGCAACGGCCGTCAGGCGCTCGACATGCTGGCCGCGCATCCGGTCGACCTGGTCATGCTCGATCAGCGCATGCCCGGCGAGCAGGGCCTCGACGTCCTGCTGCAGATAAAGTCGCTCGATCCGACGATCGTCGTGGTGCTGGCCACGGCCGTGCGCGAGGTCAAGGTGGCCGTCGAGGCGCTCAAGCGCGGCGCCTACGACTACATCACCAAGCCATTCGAGGTGGACGACATCGTGCTGCTGGTCCAGCGCGGGCTCGAGCAGCGGATGCTCGAGCGGGAGGTGCTCTGCCTCCGCTCCGAGCTGGCGCGGCCGGACATCGATCACGGTGATACCTCGAAGGGGATCATCGGGCGTCATCCCGAGGTCTTGCGGCTCCACCAGCTCATCGCCCAGGTGGCTCCGACACCGACCACGGTGCTGATCACGGGCGAGAGCGGCACCGGCAAGGAGCTCGTCGCGCGGGCCATTCACCACCAGAGCCCGCGGGCCGCCAAGCCGTTCGTGGCCTTCAACGTTGCCGCCTTCCCGGATACGCTCATCGACGCCGAGCTGTGTGGCTACGAACGCGGCGCCTTCACCGGCGCCCTCGCCCGCAAGCTCGGCCGCTTTGAGCTCGCGCAAGGCGGCACGGTGTTCCTCGACGAGATCGGCGCTCTACGACCGGACCTCCAGACGAAGCTGCTGCGCGTGCTCCAGGAGCGCGAGGTGGAGCGGCTGGGCGGTGCGCGGGCGATCCCGGTCGATGTCCGGGTGCTGGCCGCCACCAACACCGATCTGCAGGCCGCCGTCCGCAACGGCACGTTCCGCGACGACCTCTACTATCGGCTGAACGTCGTCAACATCCACTTGCCACCGCTTCGCGACCGGCGCGAGGACATTCCGCTGCTGGTGGATCACTTCGTGCGGAAGATCGCGCGCGAATGCGGGCGCGACGTGCAGGGCGTGTCCGGGGCCGCTCGTGACCTCCTCGCGCGCTACGACTGGCCCGGCAATGTGCGCGAGCTGGAAAACGTCATCCATCGCGCCGTCGTGCTCGCCACCGGCCGCGTCCTGCAGCTGCACGACTTCCCGCTCGAGGTGGCCATGCCGGAGACGCGCTCGCACCTGGCCGAGCACACCGGCCTGCCCCTCAAGGACGCCTGCGACCAGTTCGAGCGCCAGTACGTGCTGCGCGTCCTCGATCAGCTGCAGTGGAACGTGAGCGGGGCGGCGCGGGCGCTCGGCGTCCATCGCAACACCATCGTCCAGAAGCTCGCGGCGTGGGGCGTCCACCGCCCCGGCGGAGATCCCGATCGCGTGAACGGCTCGTGAGGGTCGGTCTCGCCGAGGAGGCGGCGACCGTCGGCGGCGGCGGCTCGCGCACCCTCGAGGCCCGCATCTGCGTTCCCGACGGCGCGCGTGCCGGCGTGGTGGTCTGCCACACGCATCCTCTCTATGGGGGCGACATGGACAGCGGCGTGGTCGTCCGCGCCGTCGAGGCCTGCGCCGGTCTTCATCTGGCCACGCTGCGATTCAACTTTCGCGGGGTCGGTGGCTCCAGCGGCGCGCATGACGAAGGACGGGGCGAGCAAGACGACGCGCGGGCGGCGCTGGCAGAGCTCGCGCGGCGCCTGCCGGCGGGCGCCGCCGTCGCCCTCGCCGGCTATTCGTTCGGCGCGGCCGTGGCCGCCGCCGTCGCGCAAGCCTCGGCGCTGGCGGGCCTCGCGCTGATCGCGCCACCGCTCCGGATCATGCCGCTCGCGTCGACGCCGGCGGTGCGTGGGCCGGTGTTGATCGTCGTCGGCAGCGACGATCAGTACTGTCCGCCGTCCGCGCTCGAGCCGCTGCGCTCGGCGCTGCCGGCGGCGACGGTGACGGTGATCGACGGCGCGGATCATTTCTTCCTCGGCGCGCTGGACAGGCTGGGCGCCGCCGTCGGCGGCTGGGCGGCCGCGCTTCCGGGCTAGATTCGCGGCAGGCGCGTGGGCGTCGCGGTGCCCGCCGACAGGATGATGCGGATGCCTTCCTCGACCGTGAGCCCGGTCGGCACGACGTCCTCGGCCGGCACGAGCACGATGTCACCGAGATAGAGGTTGTTGGTCGGGATGAACACCGTGAGCATCTCGCCCTTGCCGCCCGGCGCCTCGAGCAGCAACTGGCTCGTCACGAACGCGAACGCGAACGCGCCCTCGCGCGGATGCCGCACGAGGACAACCGCCTTGAATGAGTTGCGCCGCTCCGGGGAGAACGAGTCGATCAGCATCTTGACCGACGGATACAGCAGCCGGAACACCGGCACCCGGTACAGCAGCTTGTCGCCGAAGGCGAGCACGCGGCGGCCGACCACGTTGCGGGCGATGATGCCCATGACGAGCATCAGGAGCAGCGCGGTGAGGAAGCCGAGGCCGTGCACGGGCCGTCCGAACATGCGCTCGTACATCGGCGCGAAGATGTCGTCGATCTTGGCCCAGAAGATCCAGAGCAGCCAGCCGGTCGCGACGGCGGGAACGGTGACGAAGAACCCGGCAATCAGTCGGACCTTGAGCCAGTTCTTCATCGCTCATCGACTATGACATCTCGACCGGCGGATCGCAAAATCGCCGGCCGCGCGCTGGTGACCGGCGGCGCCATCCGCGTCGGTCGCGCCATTGCGCTCGCGCTGGCCGACGCCGGTTTCGACGTCGCCATCGCGTTTCACCGCTCGGCCGCGGAGGCGCGACGCACCGTCGAGGCGCTACGGCAGCGCGGCGCGAACGCCATCGCCATCCGGGCCGATCTGCGCGACGCGCGCGCCGCGCGCACAGTCGTGGCGGAGGCGGCCCGGGCCCTGCGCGGTCTGGACGTACTGGTGAACAGCGCGGCGCTCTTCGAGAAGACACCGCTCGCGAGCACCACGCGCGCCCGGTGGGACGAGCTGATGTCGCTCAACCTCCGCGCCGCGTTCTTCTGCACGCAGGCGGCCTCGGCGCGCATGACGGGCGGCGGTCACGTCGTCAACGTCAGCGACGTCATCACGCGCGCGCCGAGACCCGGCTGGGCAGCGTACACGGCGAGCAAGGCCGGTCTGGAGGCGCTCACGCGCACGCTGGCCCTGGAGCTGCGCGATCAACAGATCGCGGTGAACTGCGTGGCGCCGGGCGCCGTCCTGAAGCCCGCTCGGCTCGCGCCCGCACGCTGGCGGGCCATCACGCACGGCCACGCCGCGACCGCCGCCGACGTCGCGGCCGCCGTCGTCTTCTTCGCGACCTGCCCCACCCACATCACCGGCCAGATCCTCGGAGTCGACGCGGGCAGCCGCGCGTGAGCGTTGGGGGGCCCACCTCGGGGCGCCCCCATGTAACTAAACGCCGCCGGCGTCGAGAAGGTCGGTGAGGTTGTTGACGTTCACCCAGCCGCCGCGCGTGTAGACGACGCGGACCGGCTGCTCGCCGGCGAGAACGCGTGTGATGAGATCCGACATGCGCGCCGTGCGCAGCGTTCCGTCGGCGCGCGCGGCGGCGATGGCGGCACGCAGCCCCTCGGCGCCGGCGCGGCCGAGATGCAGGAGGCCGATCCACGCGCCGTGGCTCGCCGCCGGCGTCACGTCGCCGATCTCGAGCAGCCGCGTCTCGGCGAAGCTGAAGCGTCCACTGTGGGCGCGGTCGGCGCGAACGCGATCGGGAACGTCGGCGCCCGCCAGCCCTGAGTCGACGACGAGCGTGATGCCGTCGCCCGCCTCCTCGAGCAGCGCCTGGATGATGTGGCGCTTCAGCACGATGTCGCCGAACGCCACCACCGTGCCCGGCACGATGTCGCTCTCGGCGAGCGCCAGCGACCACGCCTCACCGGTGGTCGCGAAGTCGACATTGTCGACGAAGCGGGCGCCCGCCGCGTCGATTGCGCGGGCGTGGTGGCCGCGCACGACGGTGGCGCCGCGGCATCCGAAGTGGGCGAGGTCGTCCAGCAGCCGAGCCAGGATCGGTCGCCCCTGGACCTTGAGCATCGCCTTCGGCGTCGACGTGGTCAGGCCGCCGAAGTCGGCGCCGGCGCCAGCCGCCAGCACGACCGCCGACAGCCCGCCGCGGGTAGCCGGCAGATAACGGCTTTCCGCCTGTTGCAGCTCCTCGTCGCCCTGCAGACGGAAGACCTCGTGCAGCGGCGCGACCTGCGGCTCGACGTTCAGCAGCGAGTCGTCACGCCGCAGCTGTGCCGCCGTCGCCTGCATGGCGCCGATCGACGCTCGCAGGAGGTGATTGGCCCAGATCACGACGCTCACGTTCCGCGCCCGGAACTCCGCCGTCGGCGTCCGCCAGTACTTCGTCGGCACGAGCACCACCGGCGCGCGATTGCCCCACGCGTCGAGAAACGCGAAGATCTCCGCGGGGCTCGACTCCTTGCTGTGGATGAGGATCGCGTCCGCGCCGGCGGCGTGGTACGCCTCCGCGCGCTTGAGCGCCTCCGCCAATCCCCAGCCGGCGATCAGGGCCTCGACGCGCGCCACGAGGACGAAATCCGGATCGGTCTGGCTGTCCTTGCCCGCCTTGATCTTTCCCGCGAACTCATCGATGTCGGCGAGCGGCTGGCGCTCGGAGCGCAGGAACGAGTTCGTCTTCGGGAAGAGCTTGTCCTCGATGGTCACGCCGGCCACGCCCACCTGCTCGAGCTTTCGAACGAGACGGCGCATGTTGTTGAAGTTGCCGTACCCGGTGTCGCCGTCGAGCAGCAGCGGGATCGACGCCGCCTCCGCCATGAACGCGACGTGATCGACCACCTGCGACCACGAGAGCTCGTTGTTGTCGCGCACGCCGAAGCCGGCCGAGATCGTGAGACCGCTACCCCACACGCCTTCGAAGCCCGCCTCTTCGACGATGCGGGCGGAGACGCCGCTGTGCGCCTCCATCAGGAACGCCAGCTCGGGCCGCGTGATGAGCTGACGCAGTCGGGCGGTCTTCTGCATGGTCAGGCTCCCGGAAGACTCGCGCGGAACCGGTCGCGGATCTCGGCAGGGCTGAAGGGAATGCGCGGCACGTCGGCCTCTTCGGTGGTGACCTTTGCCAGGACGAAGTGCGGCCCGTCGCCGGTTAGCGCGCGCTGCACGGCACCCTCGACATCGCCGGCCGCGGTGACCGCGACCGACGATCGGTACCCGGCCGCGGCGGCCACGCGATCGAGTCGAACACCCCGTGAGGGCGATGCCTGGTTACCGGTGGAGCCGTACGCCTCGTTGTCGAAGACGACGTGCACGAGATTTCGCGGCGCGAGGCCGCCGACCATGGCGAGGATGCCGAAGTTCATCAGCAGATTCCCGTCGCCGTCGAAGATGACCACCGGCTTCGTGGGGCGCGCCAGCGCGAGTCCGAGGCCGATGGCCGAGGCCAGACCCATCGAGCCGATCATGTAGAAGTTCTGCGGCCGATCGCCCACGGCGAATGACTCGCGGCAGATGTAGCCGTTGGCATGGACGATCGGCTCGCTCCCGAGCGGTTTCCGTGCCGCGGTCAGTGCGGCCAGCCGCGAGATGCTCGGCGACAGCGATGCCCCGGCATCGATCGCGCGCGTGCTCGGGGTCGCCGAGCGGGCCGCATCGGCGTGCGCGTGCGTCCCACCGGTCTCCACGACCTTCGGAGGGACGACGATGGCGACGGGTTGCATGCGCGCGTCCATCTCGCGCGCGGCCCATTCGACATCGGCAGCCGCCGTCTCGGTCGAGAGCACACGGTACGGCATACCGAGGAGCTCGAGCAGATTCGGCGTGATCGCGCCGGTGAGAATGTGCTCGGGCGCGTCCTTGCCGCCGTGACCGCGCCAGGTGACGACCACGAGCGCGGGCAGGCCGTACATCAGCGACAGCGAGGCCAGCGCGTTGAGGCTCGTGCCGAGGCCGGAGTTCTGCATGAGCACGCACGGTCGTCGGCCCGCGAACCAGGCGCCGGCCGCCATGCCGACGGCGACATCCTCGCGCACGGCTGCGACGTACGGGGCCCGGCGGCCGTGCTCCAGGACGGCGATGACGTCCTCCACGAGCGAGCAGGGCACGCCGGTGAAGAAATCGAATCGGTGGCGCTCCAGCAGCGCCGCGAGGTCGTGCCCGCTGATCACGCGCTAGGGCAGCACCACGCGCGTTCCGCCCATCGCGCGGAGAAAGTCACCGAGGGACGGAAACCGCATGGTGGGATTCCGTCGCTTTTCCTGCCCGATCGTCGACGACGCGCCGCCGTAGTTGTGACCGGGAAAGAGGACCGTGTCGTCGGGCAGCGCACCCAGCCGCTGCGTGAGCGAGTAGTACATCTCCGATGGATCACTCCCCGGCAGATCGGTGCGCCCGCAGGAGTTGATGAACAGCGTGTCACCCGACACGAGTCGGCCGTCGACGAGGAAGCATTGCGATCCCGGCGTGTGGCCGGGTGTGTGCAAGAACGTCAGCGTGAGCCGGCCGATAACCAGCGTGTCGTGATTGTCGACCTTCATCAGATCCGAGCCGAAGCCGGGCAAGAACTCCCGCTCGGCTTTGTGGACGTAGACCTTCGCCTTGACTTTGCCCAGCAGCTCTTCGACCCCGGGGATCCGGCCGGGCATGCCCCACGAGGCCAGGCTGCCGCCCACGTGATCCTGATGGGTGTGCGTCACGAGCGCTCCCGTGATCCGCATGTCGTCGCGGCGGGCCGTCTCGAGGATCGTGTCGATGTCCCAAGCCGGATCGACCACCACGCACTCCCGTGCCTGTTCATCGCCGATGAGGTAGACGAAGTTCTGCATGGGGCCGAGCTCGAGCTGCTTGAGATAGAGGTCCGAGCCGTTCCTCACCGGTTGATGCTACCTCACCGCGCCGCAGCGCGCCACTCGCCGCCGCCCGGTCCGACGCTTGTAGTTCTTGGAATCTCGCGCGCCGGCGCGCTATCTTTCGCGTGATGGTTCGCCGGGGATTCGCGGCGACATTGACCGCGGTGGCGCTCGTCGCCTGTGCTCCCGAGGTCTCCCGGCGCCCCACGAGCTTCACGCCGCTGGCCGACCCGCCCGCCGAGACCATCGAGGTGCTTCAGGATCAAAAGGTGTCGGTCGGACTCGGCTACGACCGCGTCGTTCGCCGCGGAACGCCGTGGACGCGCATCGGTCGCTGTGCCGAGGGCGACGTGTACCGTCCCGTCGGGCGCGTCTTCACCGTCGAGGGCGCGCACGTCCACGAGGCGTATCTCGTCCTTGCTGGCGACCGTCTCGTCGGATTCTATCTGCCCGTCGAGCACGCCTTTGCGCCGGTACGAGACGCGCCGATCACACTGTCCATTCGAAGGAGGCCATCGTGACGCTGACCCGAACGCTGATCGTCGCCATCGCGGCCGGAGCACTGCTGTCGGGTTGTGCGAGCGGCGCCAAGTACGGTGAGGTCGCCTCCAGCTTTCCGGCGCTGAACCCATCGCACGGCCGGATCTATTTCTATCGACCCAGCGCATTCGGGGCCGCCGTGCAGCCCGACATCCGACTGAACGGCGAGAAGGTCGGGACGGCGAAGCCGCACGGCTTTTACTTCGTGGACCGCGCCCCCGGAAACTACGAAGTGGCGGCTGCGACCGAAACGGAGAAGAAGCTGACGTTCACGCTGGCGCCGCGCGAGGAGCGCTACGTGCGGCTCAAGATCCAGATGGGTTTGATGGTCGGCCGCATCGTCCCCGAGCTGGTCGACAAGGACGAGGCCGAGTCAGATCTGAAGACTCTCAGCTACATCGCCGAGCCGCTGAAGTAGCCGAGCCGGCGTACGGCGCGGCCCGCGTCGTCACGGCCACGCGTCGAGTCAGGACGGTCCGGCCGGCGATGCGTTGGCCAGCAATCCGGGCAGCTCGAGCATGTCGGTGAAGACGATCACGCCCGGGGCTTCGAGCCGCGCGCGTGGCGTCAGCCCGCCCGCGTAAGCGAAGGCGCGCATCCCCGCGGCGCGCGCAGCCTGGATGCCATAGTGGGAGTCCTCCACGACGGCGCAGGCGTCCGGGGCGACGCCCATGCTGGACGCCGCGTGAAGGAAGAGATCCGGCTCCGGCTTTCCACGCGCGACATCGCAGGCGCTGAAGATCCGGCCCGCAAACCGCTCATACAGGCCGGTCAGGCCCAGGGTGAAGCGGAGCTTCTCGTGGCTGCCGCTCGATGCCACGCACGTCGGCAACGTGATCCGATCGAGCGCCTCGACCACACCGGGCACGGGCGTCAGCTCCGCCGCGAAGGCCTCGTGATAGAGCGACTTGAATGCCTCATCCCAGTCGTCCGGAAGCGCGCGGCCGAGGTGCGCCTCGATGGCTTCCTTGACCGATCTATCGGACAGGCCGACGAAACGCTCGATGCACTCCTCCTCCGTGAGATGCCAGCCGAGGCTGGCGAGCACCTTCACGTCTGTGCGCACGGCGATCCGTTCGCTGTCGACGAGGACGCCGTCACAGTCGAAGATGACGAGCTCGAGCGCGCGGCCCACGCGCGACGCGACTACGGCAGCGTGATGAAGGCGTAGCCGACCGACTTGATCTCCTCTTCGACCTTCGGGCGTGCCCGGCGGTCCTCGGGGCGGTCGGCACCACCCTGGTTCGTGCGTCGATCGAGGATGACATCGACGTTGTCGGCCTCGGCAAAGGTCTCGCTCAAGTACCGAAACAAGTCGGGGCGATCGCGCGCCACCACGAAGATCTCGCGGTTCATGAGGCGCGAATGTACCACGGGAATCATCGATGCTCAGCCCTTGAAGTCATCGGGAATCTTCGGGGCGGGACCGAGCGTGCGCGCGTCGATCGCGTAGATGGTCGGATTGTTGCCAGCGCGGACGTAGGCGCGGTCACCGTCACGTTTTCCGACACTCAGCCGGGCCACCTCGCCACCGTCGCCTTTCAGCAGCACGACGTCCATCGATGGGGCATCCAGGCCGTACTTCGCGGCGTCGTCGCCGCGCGGTGACACGATGTCCTTCCAGCGCAGCGCCCGAACCGAAAACAGAATGTCCTCGACCTTCGTGGCCTTGGCGCTGCCCTTGGTCGGCTCGACCAGCTTCCAGTCGTTCTCACCACTGCGCTCGAGGATGGCCGTCCGGCCGCCGGCGCTCACGCGCACGCGCTTGATGTCCTTCGGCTCCACGCCGGAGAAGAGCGCGTGATCGCGCAGATCGTTGGCCGAGCGTGCGAGCTCGTCGACGGCCTTGGCCTCGACCAGGACGACAGGACCCTTGTCGGCGATGGCCGCATAGGCACTCGGCTGGCCGCCGCGGCGCTCGGACGACGGCGCCAGCAGCACGGTCGTCGGCGTCCCGCCTTGCTCACTCAGCGTCACCTTCACCGTCGCTTTCGGTACGAAGCGCTGGATGGCGGAGGCCTCGTCGCTCAGGAAGGCCTGGGCGCGAAGCTCACGCAGGCGCGTGAGCAGCGCGCCGGCTTCGACCTGGTCTGCCGGCAGCGCCTCCGGCGCCGTGATGGTCCAGCGATCCTTGTCCTTCACGAGCGTGACCGCGCCCTTCGGACTCTCGAGGTCGACGCGCTGGATGCGATCGCGGTCGAAATCCACGAGCTGCTTGTCGCGGATGGCGGCGACATTCCGCGGCACGAGCTTGGCGATCTCCTCCGGCAGGAGCAGCACGCTCGACTCGCCCTCGCGCATGGCGTAGACGCCTTTCTTGTCGGCGTCGGTGCGCCCCACGAGCAACGTACGCGTCGCGCGATCCTTGTCTTTGCCGGTGTGCACGCTCACCTTGATCGGGCGCTCGAGCCCGTACGCCTGCATCGTGCGGGGCGCCTCGGCGACGAAGTCTTTCACCTTCGCGCTCGCGAGCTTGTCGAGCAGGTCGTTCATCTCCGCGGTGTCGGCACCGAGGGTGACCGGGCGAGTGATCTTCCACTTCTCGCCGGCCGGCTCGATGACGATCGTCTCGGCGTCGGTCACGATGTTCACGCCGGTGACGTCGCGCCGCTCGAACGCGAGGATCGTCCGATCGCGGAAGTCGACCACCGGCCGGGTCGCCTCGCGGAGGACGCTGTCGGGCAGCACGAACACCGCCGGCTTACCCTGCTCGCGCGCGTAGACCCACACGCCAGTGGGCGACTTCGAGCCGAGGTCGAGGCCGACCTGCTTGCCGTCCTTGAGCGTCAGCGATACCTGCGCGGCGGGCTTCTCCAGTCCGAAGTCGGCGAGCGACGCGGGCTTGGCCTCGATCTCGCGATCCATCTTGGCCGTGAGAATGGTCGTCAACGTCTCGTCCACGGTACCCTTGTTGCCCCGCGCCGTGATCGGCGTCGCGAGCCGCCACACGTCACCGTCACGTTTCAGCGTGACGGTCTCGTCGGGACGCTTCAGCTCGAGGGCGGTCACGTCGGCCGCCTCGGCGCTGAAGACGCGGCCTTTGCGCGTCTCCACCTTTTCCCGCTCGGGCCCGAGGCGGATCTCGTAGACGTAGTAGAAGCCGCCGACCAGGACGAGCAGCACCGCGAGCACGACCGAGGTCTGCCACCGCATCGAGGCTACTTCGCGGCGCGGCGACGGATGAAGGCGACGATGCCGCCGGCCAGCACGAGGCCGGGCAGCACGACCACCGGCAGCAGGAGCACGAGCTGGCCCTGGCGCGCGCTGAGGAAAATCGGATTCTGGCGCGAGTCCTTCGGCCGCACCGAGATCTGATCCTCCTCCTCGGCGAGCCAGGACACGGTGTTCAGGAAGAAGTCCCGGTTGCCCTGCAAATTCAGGAACTGGTTCGTCGCGAGATTCGAAGTCCCATAGACGACCAGACGCGCCTTGTCCTTCGTGGCGACGGCGGCGACCGTGAGCGGGCCCTTCGGATCTTGCGGGTCGGGCTTCGCCGTCCCCTGCTCGAGCGCCTGTCGATCGGTCTCGCCCCACGACTCCGGGCTCGTGCGCGCAAGCGGGGTCACGTTCACACCCGCCGGCGCCGGTTTGGCCACCTCGAGCGCGCGCGTGATGGGAAACAGCGTCGTAATGCCGCCGAGGTCGCGCGTGATCGCATGCGGCTCGTACTGCTGGATGATCGGCACCTCGGGGCCGATGCCGAACAGCCGGCCGATCGGGCTCAGCTCGACGATCAGCGTGTCGGTGGGGACCACGCCCCAGTTCGTGAGTAGCTTCTTCAGGCTCGCGTCCTGGATCTTTTGCGGGAACGGCGGGTCGATCATCGCCAGGACCTTGCCGCCGGCGCCGAGGTAGCCGTCGAGCGCGTCGAGCTCGGGGGGAAAGAGGTCGGTGCGCGGCCCGGGCACGATGACGACGGCCGTGTCGGCGGCGATCTTGCCCTCGCGGGCCAGCGCGAGCGGCTTCACCTCGTAGTTCGCCCGCTCCAGCGCCGCCTTGGCCTCCGAGAATCCCTGACGCTCGGTGTTGGCGAGCTCGTGCTCGCCATGACCCTGCAGGATGTAGACAACGCGCTTGCCCTCGCGCGTGAGCTTCACCAGCCCGTTGGTGAGCTTCTCTTCCTCGGCGTCGTTGACCTTCTCCGAGCGATTCTTCGTCTCGAGCACGATGGTGCCGTACTGCTCGACGTTGTAGCGCCGCGCCAGCCCCGGATCGCGATCGGGATCGACGACCTTCCACGTGAACGTGCCGTTCGAGTACCCGGCGTACTGCTTGAACAGATCCTCCGCGACCCGCTTGCCCGGCTGGTCGGAGCGGAAGAAGCCGACGGCGTTGACGTCGGTCTTCAGCCCCTTCAAGAGGTTGATCGTCTGCGACGACAAGCTGTGACGTTTCGTTTCGGTGAGGTCGAAGCGCTTGCTGTGACGCACGGAAAGCGCCTCGACGAAGCCGATGAGCCCGATGACGAGCAGGATCGAGACGGCTGACTGCAGCCCGTAGCGCATCGTGCGCGTGCCGAGCGCGCGGCGCTTGCTGGCCAGCCAGGGCAGCGCGGACAGGACGACGAGCACGATGCCGGCCGTGAGCAGCGGCGTGAAGAACCGGCCGTAGGCCGGCAGCGCGAACCGCTGCACGACGGCCGCGCCGAGACAAACGAGGCCGATGTAGAAGAGCCAGTCGGTCACTCGCTGCATCGCCCTAGCCCTTCCACCGGCGCGCCTCCAGCGAGCGCAGCGTCAGGAACAGCGCCAGCAGCGTGAAGTCGACGTAGTAGATGATGTCCTTGGTCTCGAACACGCCTTTGCCGAAGCTCTCGAAGTGATCGGTGATGGACAGGTGCTGGAGCAGCTTGCCCCACCACGCCCCACCGGCGGCATCGGCGCCCCACCCGATGACCCAGAACATCAGCAGGATGCCGAACGTGGTCACCGCGGCCACGATCTGGTTTTCCGTGAGCGAGGACGCGAAGAGTCCGACGGCCATGAAGGCCGAGCCGAGCAGCAGGAGGCCGACGTACCCGGTCAGCACGGCGCCCCACTCCACGCGCCCGCCCATGTAGAAGATCATCAGCGGATAGAGCAGGGTGAGCGCGAGCAGGATGCCGTAGAAGGCCAGGGCCGCCGTGTACTTGCCGAGCAGGACGGCGCCGTCGCGGATCGGATAGGTCAGTAGGAGCTCGATGGTTCCGCTGCGTCGCTCCTCCGCGAAGAGACGCATCGTCAGCAGCGGCATGAGCGACAGCAAGAGGATGACCGCGATGTTCGAGAAGAGCGGACGCAGGATGCCGTCGGTCGTGTTCAGGTCTTGCTGGCCCATCATCGGCGACATCCCGGCGCGCACGGTGGCCTGCGCGTAGTACTGGAAGATCTGCGAGAAGAACCAGCCCATCACGAGGAGGAAGATGGCCAGGATGACGTAGGCCACGACCGACGTGAAGAAGATGCGCATCTCCTTCTTGAAGATCGGCCACACCCTCATGGCTTGGGCTCCACGGGCGGCTCGACGGGAGCGCCGTCGAGGGCGGTCTCCTCACCGGCCACGACGCGCATGAATACTTCTTCGAGCGTCATGCCGACACGACGCAGCTCGCGCAGGCTCCAGTGCTGGTCAGCGGCCAGCTGGAAGATCTCGGCGCGCACGTCGCGCCCGCGCGCCGACTCCACCAGGTAGCGCCCGCCGCCATCCGCGCTGAGCTCCGTCACCCCCACCACACCCGGGATGGCGCGCATGGCCGCCCGCGCGGCCGGATCGGCCTTGGCCAGCTCGACCTCGACGCGCGACGAGGGAAAGAATTGCTCGACCAGCATGTCGATGGGGCCCTGAGCCACGATCGTGCCCTTGTTGATGATGACAACCGAGCTGCAGACCATCGACACTTCCGGCAGGATGTGGGTCGACAGGATCACCGTGTGCTCGCCCGCGAGCGACTTGATGAGCGCTCGGATCTCGGCGATCTGCCGGGGATCGAGGCCGATCGTCGGCTCGTCGAGGATGAGCACGTGCGGATCGCTCACGAGGGCCTGGGCGAGGCCGACGCGCTGGCGGTAGCCCTTCGACAGCGTGCCGATCAGCCGGTTCTGCACGTCGGCGATCAGGCAGCGGTCCATGGCGTCGGCCACGCGGCGGCGCCGCTCGCCGCGGCCCACCCCTTTCACCTCGGCCACGAAATCCAGGTATGGGGCCACGCGCATCTCGTTGTAGAGCGGCACGCTCTCCGGCAGGTAGCCGATGCGCTTGCGCACCTCCATCGAGTCTCTGAAGACGTCGTAGCCCGCCACCCGCGCGGTGCCGCCGCTGGCCGGCATGAAGCAGGAGAGGATGCGCATCGTGGTGGACTTCCCGGCGCCGTTGGGCCCGAGAAAGCCGACGACTTCGCCGGGCGCCACGCGGAACGACACGTCCTGGATGGCGGTGACGGGACCGTAATGCTTCGTCAGATTCTGAACTTCGATCATAAATTCGGCTGATCTCTGCCCGACCGAAACAGAACTATACCGCTACGGCCGAGGCGGAACAACCGGCATGATGCGCACCAACCAGTCCGGAATGGCAATCATTTTATTGGTGCCGGGGTCCCAGCAGGCGTGCAGGGTGTCACCGCTGGCGACGCGCTCGCCCTGCTCGTTGACGAGCTCGTAGCCGAACCGGAAGCTCGCGCGCTTGCGCTCGGCGATCCAGCACCGCGCGTCGAGGAGCTCGTCGAGCGTGGCCGGCTTGTGGTACCGCACCGTCGCCTCCACGACCGGCAGCCGGACCTTCTCGTCCACCTCGGACATCGGATGGCCCTGCTGACGCAGGAACTCGACCCGCGCGACCTCGAAGTACGTCAGGTAGTTGCCGTAGTAGACGACCTTCATGCAGTCCGTGTCCTTGTACCGGACACGGATCTTCGTCGAGGAGATCACAGGTACTGGCCGTAGCGGATCTTCTCGACCACGCTGCGCACGCGCTTGTAGCGGTCCACCGCCTCGAGCAGATCCTCGGTGGTCACGTCGGTCGCGGTGCCGCCCTCGGCCACCAGCCGGACCTTCATCTCCAGCGCGCGCCGAAGGATCTCGGTGATGTCCGCCCCGCTCATGCCGCCCAGGAGCGGCAGCAGCTTGCGATAGTCGATGGGCTGGAACAGCTTGCGCCCGGCGTCGCGCTCGGTGCGCGAGGCGAGCAGCTCGAGAATCTCGCGCTGCTCGTCGGCGTCCGGCAGCGGGACCTCGACGAGATGGTCGAGTCGCCCGGGCGCCACGAGCGCCGAGTCGAGGGCGTCGGTGCGGCTCGTGGAGGCCACCACGAGGATGCGAGCCGTCTTGGCCACGCCGTCCAGGCGCTCACACAGCGTGGCCACCAGCCGCGCGCTCGCCTCGCGCGCCTGCGGCGGCGGCAGCAGATGCTCGAGGGAGAGCGCTTCCGCCTCGTCGAGGAACAGCACTCCGCGGCCCTCGGCGATGGCGATGCGCAGGATTTCCTGGAGCAGCTCGCCGGTGTTGGCGCCGAACTTCGACGTGAGGTTGAGGAGCTTGATGTGATAGAAGATCGCCTGCGACGCGGTGGCCAGCGCGCGGGCGAGCTTCGACTTGCCCGTTCCCGGCGGCCCGTAGAGCAGCACGCCTTTCGGCGGCGTGATGCCCCAGGTCTCGTAGAGCTCCGGTCGCGTCAGCGCGTAGGCGAACCCTTTGAGCATGGTCTTGGCTGCGTGAAGCCCGCCGATGTCGTCGAAGGAGACGCTCGGCCGGATGTCGGTCTCGACGCGGCCGGTAAGGTCGCCGAACTTCTCGCCGAGCTTCGCAAAGACGTCCTCGATGCGGCGCTGCAGCGCCCAGCGGAGGTCGTCGCCCTCGAGCGTCGACATGGCCCGGCCAGTATAGCGCCCCGACGCTCAGCGCGCGGGCGCCGGCGCCAGTCCCATCGAGATCGCCGAGCCGATGAGCAGCAGCATGGTGAGCACGGTCCACATCGAGGCATACCCGAGCGCGTGGGCCACGGTGCCGAACACGACGGCGCCGAGCGTCTGGCCGAGCAGGAACATCGAGCTGAAGATACCGACCGCGGTGGCTCGACGCGCGGCGGGCGTGAGATCCGTCACGAGCGCGGCGAGGCCGGGATAGAGAAAGCCGTGGGCGGCGCCCGACACCAGGCCGGCCAGGAAGATGATCGGCACCACCGGCGTGACGCTCGTGCGGCTGACCGTGTAGCCGACGACGGCCAGCAGCGCGGGCCCGACCATCTGCAGGAACATCGACGGGATGATGACGGCACGCCGGCCGCGCGTGTCGATCAGCCGGCCGCCAAACACGCGCACCGCGATGGCGGCCGCCGCGTACGCCGTGTAGAACAACGAGAGGCCGGCCACGGCCAGGCTTTCGGCGAAGGTGGGCAGAAACGCGAAGATCGTGCCCGAGCCGAGCCCGAAGTAGAACGTCACCACCATGTGCCGCTGCAGCACGTCCACGAGGCCGGCGCGTAGCCAGCCCCGCGCCGGCAGCGCGGCGGCGCCGGTCGCGCGCGTTTCCGGCAAGCGCGAGATCAGGAGCAGCGGAACGAGCGCCATCGCGGCCGAGGCCGCGAAGAGCGGCCGGAACCCGGCGCGCCGCACGATCAGCTCACCGCCGAGCGGAGCGAAGGCGGTCGCCACGAACCCGGACACGCCGTAGATCCCGAGCGCCCAGCCACGCTGCGACGGCGGCACCAGATCGACGACGTACGAGAACATCGCCACGAAGTACGCCGAGAAGCCGAAGCCCTGGAGCACACGCACGGAGGCGAGCACGGCGATCGAGTCGAAGAGCGCAGCCAGCGCGGCCGCGCCCAGGACGAGCACGGTACCCGTCAGCATGAACAGCCGTCGCCCGATGGCGTCGACCCAAGGCCCGATGAGCGGCTGCGCGACGATGCCGACCGCGCTGTAGAGGCCGACCACGACGCCGATCTCGATCTCGCTGCCGCCGAGCTCCTTGATGTGCAGCGGCAAGAGCACGAAGGCGTTGAAGCCGAGAAAGAACGTGAAGTTGATGACGGTCGCCCGCACGAAGTCGCGATGTGCGAAAATGGCGGGCGACACCGCGCGATTATCGCATGCCGACCACGGATGCCCTGCTGCGCGCCGCCATCGGCGGCGCCCCCGACGCTCGCACCCTGACGCTCGATCCCGGCTTCGAGGGCCTGCCGGAGACCGCGCACGGCGGCACGCTGCTCGCCGTCATCGATGCGCTCGCCGCGGTCGGAGGGCCGCGCGAGATCGTCGGCCACTATCGCCGTCGCGTGCCGCTCGGCGTTTCGTTGAGCCTCGACGCCGCGCACGCGGCCGATGGAGTGACCTGCCACGTGCGCGATGCAACGGCCACCGTGCTGGTCGACGGCCACGTGCGGCGAGCGGCCAATGTCGAGCCGACCGGTGCGCCGGCCTCCGGCGACGTGCCGCTGCCGGTGTCGGGCACGTGCTTCGCCTGCGGTGTCGACAACCCGATCGGCCTCCGAGCACGGCTCCGCTTCGACGACCGGAGCGTCGCGGGCACGTGGACGCCGGACGCACGCTTCCTCGGCGCCGACGGCGGGCTCGCCACCGTCGCGCTGACGACCCTGCTCGACGAGGCGGCCTTCTGGCTCGGCGCCCTTGCCACCGGCGAATCCGGGATGACCACCGAGCTGCGCGTGGTCCTGCATGGCCGCCTCGCCGGCGGCTCGGTGCAGGTGTCCGGCGAGCGGGCGGCCGTGCATGCGCGCGCCGATGACGCTCGCTACTGGGACACCCGCGTGGGCGCCTGGGACGAGAGCGGACGGCTGCTCGCGCAGGCGGCGATCACGTTCGTCACCGTGCGGGGCGCAGCGCGCCGACTCGTGAACGGGCTGCTCGGCATCAACCCGCGCGAAACTCTTCGCCGGATCTTCCCCGCGTACATCGCGTGAGCGGCGGGCGCGCGCGGCTGGTGGTCGTCGTGCTGCCGGCCACGCTCTACTTCTTCTCCTATTTCCATCGCGTGGCGCCGGCCGTGGTCGCGGCCGACGTCATGCGCGCGTTCGGCATCACCGGCGCGTCGCTGGCGCTGCTGGCCGCCGTCTATCCGTACGTGTTCGCTGCCATGGGGCTGATCGCGGGCAGCCTCGCGGACGGCGTCGGCCCGCGCCTCACCCTGACCGCCGGCGGCGTGGCGATGGCATTCGGCACGGCGCTCTTCGGGCTGGCGCCCAGCTTCGGGGTGGCGGTGGCCGGACGGCTGCTCATGGCGGTGGGGGCGTCGGTCATCCTGATCTCGTGGCTGAGTTTGATCGCAGCCTGGTTGCGGGCCGACGAGTTCGCCACGGCCGCGGGATGGACGCAGACTGTCGGCAACGTCGGTGGCCTCGCCGCCTCGCTGCCGCTCGCGCTGCTCGTGGAGGCGGCGGGGTGGCGCGAGACGTTCGTGCTCATCGGCGCGGCCACGCTCGTGCTCGCCCTCGTCGTGCTCGTCATCGTTCACGACCGTCCGCCCGGCGCGGCGCCGCCGCCCGAGCGCGCGAGCCTGGGCAGCGTGCTGGCGGGCATGGGGCGCGTGGTTGCCAACGCGCGCAGTTGGCCGCCGGTGCTGGCGGCGGCCGGGATGTTCGCCACGGTGGTGACGTTGCAGGGCCTCTGGGGCGTGGCGTGGCTCACGCAGGTCTATGGATTCGGCCGCGTCTCCGCGTCGTCCATGATGGCCCTGCTCGGACTCGGTGTCGGCATCGGCGCGCCGCTCGCGGGCTTCATCTCCGACCGCTGGCGGCGGCGCCGCCGCACGTTCGTCGTCTTCAGCGGATTCTATGCCGCCGGCTGGCTCGTGCTTGCCACGGGCGGCGACGGGCGGCTAGACCGGGAGTGGCTCGCGCCGTTTCTCCTTCTCATGGGCATTGCCGCCGGCGGCCTGGCGCTGGTCTTCGCCTGTGTGCGCGAGGTCAACGATCCCGCTCGCGTTGGCCTCTCCATCGGCTTCTGCAACATGCCGATCTTCTTCGGCTTCGGCCTCGTGCAGCTCGCGAGCGGTATGGTCCTCGACGCGCGCTGGCAGGGGCTTGCCGCGCAGGGCGCGCGCGTCTATCCGCCGGGCGCGTATCGTACGCTGTTCGCGCTGTGCCTCGGCATCGCGGTGGCGGCGGCGCTCGCGGCCACGCTGGTGAGCGAGACGCGCGGCCGGGGCCTCGCCCCGAACTCCGCGTGATCAGGCGGAGTGCGGCCGGTTCGACGCGGCCGAGCGCGAGAGAATCGTCTCGAGCGTGCGAAGAAAGCGTGGCGCCTCGATCGGCTTCACGAAGTAGGCATCGAAGGCGAGCGATTCGTCCTGCTGCTGGATGAAGTCCTCCGGAAAGGCCGTGACCGCTACCGCCGGAATCCGCGCCCGCGCATCGGGGAGCGTCCGGAGCCAGCGGACGAAGTCGACGCCCGTCTCGCGGGGCAGCTGGAAGTCGCAGACGATGAGCGACGGTACCCCGCGGTCGAGCGCCGTCCGCGCGTGCGCCGTGGACCACGCCGGCACCACGATCGCGTTGCAAAACTCCAGGAGCTGCTTCATGTATTCGAGGCTGTCCCGGTGGTCGTCGACGACGAGGATGGTGTTGCCGCGGAAGTCGGGGTACCCGAAGCGGTCGAGACGGGAAGCCATGTGCAATCCCAGAACCAAGGCCATGCCGGACGGACCGCCTGTCGTAGTAGGTAGATATACGGATTGGGCGCGCCGCCGTGTGCAAACGTTTTCCTAATGAAGGAACGGCTGGCGTGCCGGCGTCGATCGGAGCCGGCCGGCCGTCCAGCGATCGACATCGCCGCCAGGGTGATCCCAGCGGCCGCCGTCAGACCACGCCGCGCACCTTTAGCTCATCGAGCTCCCGGCGGCTGAGGCCGAGCCGGCCGCAGTAGATCTCCTCGTTGTGCTCGCCCACGGCCAGGGGCCCGGCGTGCCGCACGATGCCGGGAGTCGCCGTCAGGCGCGGCACGATACCCGCCATGTGGAGCAGGCCGCCGAGGGGGCTCGCGATCGTCTCCACGTTGCCCCGCGCGCGGACCTGCGCATCGTCGAAAATGTCGCGCACGCTGGCGACGCGCGAGCACGGGACCTCGGCGGCATCCAGATGCGCCAGCGCCTCGTCGGCGGCAAGCGCGGCCACCCAGTGCGCCACCGCGCGATCGACCTCCTGGCGGTGCGCGAGTCGCGCGGTCATGGTGGGATAGCGCTCCACGAGCTCGGGCGCGCGCATGGCCTTCGTGGCCAGCCGCGCGAACATGCGATCGTTCGTGCACGCGATGGCCAGCCAGGTTCCGTCGCTCGCCTGGTAATGATTGTGGGGCACGACGTACTCGGTGCCCGAGCCGATGCGCTCCCGGACGTAGCCGGTGGCGCCGTAGACCGGGATGAGCTCGTCGAGCATGCGCAGCATCGGCTCGTAGAGCCCGATGTCGACGACCTGTCCTTCGCCCGTGCGATCGCGATGGCGGAGCGCGGCCAGCGCGCCGAAGGCACCGAAGACACCGGCGAGATAATCCGGAATGGTCGGCGTCCCCGGGTTCACCGGCGGGCGGTCGGAATAGCCCGAGAGATACGAGGCGCCGCTCACGGCCGCCGCGATGCGACCGAAGCCCGGCCGCGCGCGCGCGGGCCCGGTCTGCCCGAAGGCCGAGATACGGACCATCACGAGACCACGATTCACCGCCGCCACGTCGTCCCAGCCGAGACCCCAGCGCTCCATCGTCCCCGGCCGGAAGTTCTCGGCGAGGACGTCCGCGGAGGCGATGAGACGCTTCAACAAGGCCTGACCTTCCGGCGCCCGGAGATTGCACGTGATCGACTTCTTGTTGCGCGATTCGACCAGCCACCAGTCGGGCGCGCCCTCCGCAGCGCGCCGGCCGAGCCGTCGCAGGTCGTCACCGACGCCCGGCTGCTCGACCTTGATGACGCTGGCGCCCAGCTCGCCGAGCAGCGTGCAGCAGAACGGCGCGGCCACGAAGGTCGCGCAGTCCAGCACGGTCAAGCCGTCGAGCGCCTGCACTATCCGCTCTTGGCCGCATCGACCCATGCCTGCCACTCGTCCGGCGCCAAGCCGATCGTTACCTTGCCTCCGTTGCGGACGAGCGGCGTGCGCAGCAGCCGCGGCTCGGTCAGGGCGCGCTCGAGCAGCCGCGTCGGCGAGTCGAGTGCCACGCGCAGTCCGAGCGCCTTGTAGCGCGCGCCTGCCTTGTCGATCAAGGCGGCGGCGCCGAATCTCTCGGCGAAGCGTCGCAGCTCGCCCTTCGACGCCGGGCGCTGCGCGAGGTCCACGTAGTGGACGGTGATGCGGCGCTCGGCGAAGAACCGCTGGGCTTTCCGCGTATCCTGGCAGTCATTGAACCCGAAGATCTGGATTGTTGTAGCGATGGCGCTATTTCCGGCTTGAGGCGTGGGTGGCCTGTTCGAGATGGTCGTGGCTGCGCTCCGCGTTCGACCGTTCCGACGCAGTCGACCGTTTCTTCAACCGTTCGGCCTCGCTGTTGTCGCTCGTTCTGCTGCTTGCTGCAGCTCTTCGAACACGCTCATGGGCACCGGCGGGTGGCCGAGCGGGTTCGTGCGGCCGCTGCGCTCGCCGTGATAGTCGGAGCCGCCGGTGGCGACGAGACCGTACGCGCGGCAGAGCTCTTTGTAGTGAGCGGTTTGCGTGGCCGAGTGCTCGGCGTAGTAAGTCTCGATGCCCATCAGCCCGGCCGCGATCATGTCGGGAATGAGCTCGTCGCGCCCGGCGAGACCCGGATGGGCGAAGACCGGCACGCCGCCGGCACGGCGGATGATCGCAACGGCGTCTTCGGGGGTGAGACGGCGCCGCGGAACGTTGGCCGGGCCGTTCGTGTGCAGCCAGCGGTCGAACGCCTCGCGGACGGATTTCACGTACCCGCGCTGGACCATCACCTGCGCCACGTGCGGCCGGCCCGCCGACCCTTCCCGCACGAGGGCGAACACATCGGCAAGATCGATCGGCATCCCGAGCTCGGCCAGGCGCTCGGCGATCCGATGGACGCGCGCGACCCGCTCGGCACGCTGCTCGCGCAGGAAGTCCTGGAACCAGCCCGCCGCGTCGTCGACGTAGTAGCCGAGCACGTGGACCTCCGCACCCGGGACGTCGCAGTTGATCTCGAGGCCGGGCACGATGATCAGCGGCGGATGCTGCGCCGCCTCCGCCCGCGCCGCCGCCAGGCCGTCGGTCGAGTCGTGATCGGTGATGGCGAGCACGCGCACGCCGCGTTTGACGGCCGCGCGCACGAGCTCCGCCGGCGACAGTGTCCCGTCCGAGGCGGTCGTGTGGGAATGCAGGTCGACGCCCGCGGTCATCGCTCCGCGGTGAGATAGGCCAGGATGGTGCGCACGGCAGCTCCGGTGGCGCCCTTCGGACCGAGCGGCACGTCCTTCTCCACGAAGGCGGGGCCGGCGATGTCGAAATGCGCCCACGGGCGCTCGCCCGCGAACTCCTTGAGGAAGAGCCCGGCCGTGATGGCGCCGCCGCCGCGCGGGCCGACGTTGTTCATATCGGCCACGTCGCTCTTGAGGTGCTCGCGATACTCGTCGATGAGGGGCAGCTGCCACACGCGCTCACCCGCACGCTCGGCGGCGGCGAGCAGGCGGTCGGCCAGCGCCTGGTCGTTGCTCATGAGCCCCGAGCAGAGGGGGCCGAGCGCCACCACGCACGCGCCGGTCAGCGTCGCCATGTCGATGATCTCGTCGGCCTCGATCTTGTCGCTGGCGTAGCAGATGGCGTCGGCGAGCGTCAGCCGGCCTTCGGCGTCGGTGTTGCCAACCTCGATGGTGGTGCCGTTCATCGCGCGCAGCACGTCGCCGGGGCGAATCGCGGAGCCCGACGGCATGTTCTCCGTCGCCGCGATGAGGCCGTGCACCTCGAACGGTGGCTTCAGGGCCGGCAGTGCGCGCATGATGGCGAGCACGGCCGCCGCGCCCGACATGTCGTCCTTCATCCGCAGCATGCCCTCGGCCGTCTTCAGATCGAGACCGCCCGAATCGAACGTGATGCCCTTGCCGATCACCGCCACCCGCCGCCGCCGCTTGCTGGCCGGCGTGTACGTCAGATGGATGAACTTCGGCGGCTGCTCGCTGCCGGCGGCAACGCCGAGAAACGCGCCCATGCCGAGCTTCTCGCACTCCGCGCGCTCGAGCACCTTGAGCCCGAGCCGGGCCCCCTTGGCGATCTCGCCCGCCGTCTTGGCCAGGTACGTCGGGTGCACGTCGTTGGCGGGACTGTTCACGAGGTCGCGCGCCAGGCATGTGGCATCGGCGAAGATCTCCCCGGTGCGCGCGCCCTCGCTGGCTTCGCGACGTCGGCGGCCGTCGACCTCGACCACGCGCAGCTCTTCCACTCGCTTCTCCGGCTTCTCCCGCTTGTAGCGATCGAAGGTGTAGGAGCCGAGGATCGCGCCCTCGGTGACGGCGTGGGCGCGCGCGGCCGCCGGCAAGCGCTCGCCGAGCGTCTCGATGGCCACCACGCGCGCGCCGAGATCGCGCGCGCGACGGAGCGCCGCCGACGCTGCGCGGCGCACGGTCTCGAGCGTCAGCTCCGAGCGCTTGCCGAGGCCCACCACGACCACACGGCGCGCGGGCAGCTTGCCGGCGGTGTGGACGTGCGTGACCTGCGCGGGCTTGGCCTGGAAGCGTTCGGCGCCGAGGATCTCCGCCAGCTGTCCGGCGAGCGCCTTGTCGAGCCGGGCGACGGCGTCACGAAGCTTTGGCTCTTCGGCGTAGAGTCCGACCACGAGCGCGTCGGCCTCCACGGAGGCGAGCGGCGATACGGAGACGGTCACCTTCATGAGCCGCCTCCGCGGCTCAGCGCCGCCGCGCGACGGATCATGTCCACGAGTCCCTCGGTGATCGGGAGCTGCTCGACCTCGTCGATCGTCACCCAGCGCACCTCCGCCGCGTCGCTGCCGGCCGTGATCGCATCGTCCGATTCGGGAAAGGCAAGGTAATCAACAAGGACCCAATGATAGCGGACACGGCCGTCGGCATCGCGCGTGACCCGGTCGAGCACGCCGACCAGTCCCGCCACGCGCACGTTGAGCCCGCACTCCTCCTCGACCTCACGGCGTGCGGCGTCGACGCTCGTCTCACCCAGATCGACGAGCCCCCCCGGCACGCTCCACAGACCGAAGCCCGGGGCGTGGCCGCGCTTGACGAGCAGCACGCGGCCCTCGTGGAGCACGATGGCGCCCACGCCGACCCGCGGGTAGTCGGGATACTCTCGGCTCACGGGCGGGTGGCCGGCGTGGTCAGGAACGCGTCGCGCCCGTAGCGCGCCTGCACCAGACGCTCGACGCGCGCGCACTCCTCGTCGGTGAGGCCGCCGGGCGCGAAGCGCAGACCGTGCTCGGTCTCGAACGCGTCCCGCAGCGCCGCCGCCACGTCGTCGAACGTCGGTCGCGTGCCGATGGCCGCCTCGAGCGTGGTCATGCTGTCGAGCGGCGCGCGCGTCGTCGGAAAGAGGGCGTGCAGGCGCGGCGCGTCGACACCGAGCATGACCGCGCCGTGCTGCAGAAACGACGTCCCCTGTCGCCGCTGCGCGCTGCCGACGACCTTCTTGCCGCCGATCTCGATTTCGTAGGCGCCCGTGCGCGCGAAGCAGAAGGCGGGATCGCGCCCGAGACCGCGCCCGGTCGGCACCATCTCCGCCGCCGCGCCGAGCGCGTGCAGGCCGCGCACGAGCGCGCGACCGATCCAGCGGTAGGTCTCGAGCAGATCGGCGGAGACGCCGAGATCTCCCGCGGTGGCGACGACGCTGTAGGTCAGCTCGCGGTCGGGCCCGTCGTGGTAGATGGCGCTGCCGCCGGTCGGTCGGCGTACGACGCCCACGCCCAGCCGGCGACAGGCGGCAGCATCCACGTGACGGTCGAGCGGCTGGCCGTACCCGAGCGACACCGTCGGCGGGGACCAGGCGAAGAAGCGAAGCGTTGGTGGCGAGGTGCCCGCCTGTCGGCCCCGCCACATGGCCTCGTCGATGGCCATGTTCGTGGCACCGTCACACGGCTCGGTGACGATAAGCCGCCAGGCTACGTCTTGGGGCTCCACGTGAGGTCGGGCTCGCGAGCGGCGCGGGTCTGATCGAGGCGGCGGACGGGCGTGGTGATCGGCGCCTCGTGGATCAGGGCCGGCTCGCGCTCGGTCTCGCGCGCGATCTGGATCATGGCATCGCAAAAGGCGTCGAGCGTCTCCTTCGACTCCGTCTCCGTCGGCTCGATCATCAGCGCTTCCTCGACGATGAGCGGGAAGTACGTCGAGGGCGCGTAGAAGCCGAGATCCAGGAGCCGCTTGGCGATGTCGGTGGCCGTCACGCCCTGCTTCTTCTGCCGGCGCGCCGACACGACGCATTCGTGCATGCACGGCCCCGGCACCGACACGTCGTAGTCCGCCTCGAGGCGCTTCAGGATGTAGTTGGCGTTCAGCACGGCGTTGTCGGAGACACTGCGCAGACCGTCGGCGCCCATGGTGCGGATGTAGGTGTAGGCGCGGACCAGCATCCCGAAGTTGCCCCAGAAGGCCTGCAGCTTGCCGATCGACTGCGGCCGCTTCCAGTCGCGCGCATACGTGTCGCCGTTCTTCACGATCACCGGCGTTGGCAGGAACGGCGCCAGGTGCGACTTGATCCCGACCGGTCCCGCTCCCGGCCCGCCGCCGCCGTGGGGCGTGGTGAACGTCTTGTGCAGGTTGAAGTGGCAGACGTCGAAGCCGAGGTCTCCCGGCCGCGTGATGCCGAGGATGGCGTTGAGGTTGGCGCCGTCCATGTAGACCTGCACGCCCCTGGCGTGGCAGATCTCCGTGATCTCCATGATGCGCGGCTCGAACATGCCGAGGGTGTTCGGCACGGTGATCATGAACGCCGCCACGTCCGGGCCGACTTCGCGGGCCAGCGACTCCACGTCGACCTCGCCGTTGGGCAGCGACTTCACCTCGACGACCTCGTAGCCGGCGATGGCCGTGGACGCCGGGTTGGTGCCGTGCGCCGAGTCCGGGATGAGCACCTTCGTGCGCTTCTCTCCGCGCGATTGGTGATACGCGCGGATCATCAGCACACCGGCGAACTCCCCCTGCGCGCCGGCGGCCGGCTGGAGCGAGACGGCATCCATGCCGGCGATCTCCGCCAGCATGGCGGCCAGGTCGTACATCAGCCGGAGCGCACCCTGCGCGTCCTCGTCGCGGACGAGAGGGTGGAGGCGCGCGAAGCCGGACAGCCGCGCCATGTCCTCGTTCAGCTTCGGGTTGTACTTCATCGTGCACGAGCCGAGCGGATAGAAGTGCGTGTCGACGCCGTAGTTCATCCGCGACAGCCGCGAGTAGTGCCGCACGACATCGAACTCCGAAACCTCGGGCAGCGCGGCGGCGGCGCCGCGGAGGTGCTTCTTCGGCAGCAGCTCGGTGACCGGCCGGCCGGGCACGTCGCTCTCCGGCAGCGAGAAGCCGACGCGCCCGGGCGATGACAGCTCGAACACCAGCTTGTCGTAAGCGCCGGCGCCGCTCATCGGAGCACCTCGGCGAGCGCGCCCGCATAGGCGTCGATCTCCTCGCGCGTGCGCTGCTCGGTCACCGCGACCAGCAGCGTGTCGCCCAGCGCCCGGTCGTACGTCTTCAGCGGAACGCCGGGGAGGATCCGTCGCTTGGCCAGCTTCGCGACCACCGTGGTCGGCGACTTCGGCAGGCGCAGCGCGAACTCCTTGAAGAACGGCTGCGCGAACCGGAGCGAGACGCCCGGGATCTTCGTGAGCTGCTCGGCCGTGTAGTGCGCCTTGGCCGTCGACAGCTCGCCGACGCGCTGAAGCCCCTGCTTGCCGAGCGTGGCCAGATAGATCGTCGCCATCAGCGCGCAGAGGGCCACGTTGGTGCAGATGTTCGACGTCGCCTTGGCGCGGCGGATGTGCTGCTCGCGCGTCTGCAACGTGAGCACGAAGCCGCGCGCGCCGTCGCGATCGACGGTGGCGCCGACCAGGCGACCGGGTATGCGGCGCACGAGCGCGCTCTTGGCCGCGAAGACGCCGAGGTTCGGGCCGCCGAAGGACATCGGCACACCGAGCCCCTGCCCTTCGCCGACGACGATATCGGCGCCGAGCCGGCCGGGGCCTTCGAGCACGCCGAGGTTGACGGGATCGGCCACCACGACGAGCAGCGCGCCGGCCGCGTGCGCCAGCTCGGCGGCAGCGGCGACGTCCTCCAGCACGCCGTAGAAGTTCGGCGTCTGGATGACGAGCGCGGCCGTCTTCGCGGTCACGAGCTTCCTGGCGGCGTCCAGGTCGAGCACGCCGTCGGGCGCGGGCACGTCGCGCAGCCTGATGCCCGCCCCCTCGCAGTATGTCTCGGTGACCTGGCGATAGAGTGGATTCACGCCGCGCGCGAGCACGATCTCGCGGCGATCGGTCGCGGCGTGCGCCATCAGCGCGGCCTCCGCCAGCGACGAGGCGCCGTCGTAGATCGACGCGTTGGCGACGTCCATGCCGGTCAGCTCGGCGATCATCGTCTGGTACTCGTAGATCGTCCGCAGCGTGCCCTGGCTGGCCTCGGGCTGGTACGGCGTGTAGGCCGTGAAGAACTCGCCGCGCAAGATCAGGTGGTTGATCGGGCTCGGCACGAAATGGTCGTACGAGCCGGCGCCGACGAAGCAGCTGAAGCGATCGGCGTCGGCGTTCTGCGCCGCCAGCGCGCGCATGTGTCGCACCAGATCGGCTTCGGCCAGCGCCGGCGGCAGCGCCAGCGGTCGCGAGAGCCGCGCCTTGGGCGGGATCTTCACGAGGAGATCCTCGATCGACGCCGCGCCGATCGTCTTCAGCATCTCACGCTGCTCCGCCGGCGTGTTCGCGATGTAGCGCGACGCCATCAGTGAGCGGCCTCCGACACGAACTGCTCGTACTGCTGGGCGGAGAGGAGCTGGTCCCACTCGGCGGCGCTCGACGGCTTGACGACGATCATCCAGCCCTTGCCGTACGGGTCCTTGTTCACCGTCTCCGGCTTCTGCGGCAGCTCGCCGTTGGTCTCCACCACCTCGCCCGAGATCGGGGCGAAGAGATCGGACACCGCCTTCACCGATTCCACGACGCCGAAGGCCTTGTGGGCGGTGACCTTGGCGCCGACCTTGGGCAGCTCGACGAACACGACGTCGCCCAGCTGCTCCTGGGCGTACTCCGTGATGCCGACGCGGACGCGGTCCCCCTCGCGCTTGGCCCACTCGTGCTCCTTCGTGTACTTGAGCTCTGCCGGAACGCTGGCCATGATCAACAGTCCTCCGAGAGCGTCATTTCTTGGTGCGTGAGGGATGGAAGGGCGTCTTCACGACACGCGCGGGCTTCGCCTGGCCGCGGATCTCGACACCCACCTCGGTGCCGATGGCGGCGTGCTCGACCGCGACGTACGCCATGGCGATGTAGCGATCGACGGACGGACCGTAGGAGCCGGACGTCACGATGCCAATGGGCGCGCCGTCGCGAACGACGGGATAGCCGTGACGCGCCACCGCCCGCTCGGCCATCTCGAGGCCGACGAGCCGCCGCGTGACGCCGGCCGCACGGACCTTCTCGATGGCGTCGCGTCCGATGAACGGGCCCTTGGCGGGCTTGACGATCCATCCGAGACCCGCCTCGAGCGGATTCGTGGTCGCGTCGATGTCGTTGCCATAGAGCGCATAGCGCATCTCCAGCCGCAGCGTGTCGCGCGCCCCGAGCCCGATGGGCGCCACGCCGTGAGCGCGGCCGGCGTCGAGCAGCGCAGTCCAGAGGCGCGTGCCGTCGGCGGCGGCCACGTACAGCTCGAAGCCGTCCTCGCCCGTGTAGCCGGTACGCGAGATCAGCGTGTGCACGCCGCCCACCACGCCGTGGACGAAGCGGTAGTAGCCGATGTCCGTCACGCCGCGATCTGCGAGTGCGCCGACGAGCGCTTCGGCGTGGGGCCCCTGCACCGCGATGAGTGCCGTCTCGGCCGAGACGTTGCGCCAGCGCGCGACCGCGCCGTGGGTCGTCACCCACTCCCAGTCCTTGTCGATGTTGCCGGCGTTGACCGTGAGCATGTAGCGCTCGGCGCCGAGTCGGTAGACGGTGAGATCGTCCACGATACCGCCGTCCGGATAGCAGAGTGCCGCGTACTGCACCTGCCCGATGTCGAGCGCGGACACATCGTTGGTGGTCAGCGACTGGAGCGCCGGCAGCGCCTCTGGACCGTCGACCTCGAACTCGCCCATGTGACTGACGTCGAACAGTCCGGCCGCCGCGCGCACCGTGCGGTGCTCCTCGACGATCCCGGCATATTGGACGGGCATCTCCCACCCGCCGAACGGCACCATCCGGGCGCCGGCCTTGACGTGGGCGTCGTACAGCGGGGTGCGCTTCAACGGGGTGTTCACGAGCGCCTCAGTAGACCACCCTGGTTCGGGAGCGGTCAAGACCCCGAGCCGGCATCGCGCTTGCTACGTGATCGAGGCATGGGGGAGAAGCAGGGAGCGCCGCCACGCGTGCTGCTGGTCGAAGATGCCACGGACATCCGGGATGTGTTCCGGATGCTGCTCGAGGCCGAGGGCGCGGACGTGGTCGCGACGGGAAGCGGGCGTGAGGCGGCCATGCTGGCCGAGCGTGAGGACTTCGATGTAATCCTCACGGACCTGGGTTTACCAGACATTTCGGGCGAGGCAGTTATCCGCCATGCCCGGCGCAACGCCCGACGACGGCCGCGCGTCGTGGTCGTCACCGGTTATGACGAGCCCTTCACAAGCCGCGCTCGCGCCGCCGGTGCCGACTCCGTTCTGACCAAGCCGGTGCTCTGGTCGTCGCTGGTGGAGGAGTTGTTTCTCCACCAGGGCGACCAGGTCGCTGCCTGAACCCTGTAAGTTTTTCCCGCCTACGCGCGTGCCAGGACCCGGGCGAGCGCGTTCACGAATCGGTCAACATCTTCGTCACTCATCGCCAGCGAGCAGGCGCCCAGTCCCCGCTGCGTGAGCAGAATGCCCTCGTTGATCAGACCGACGAACACGCGCAGCGCCGCCTCGGCATCTTTCGGCCGCGTCGATCGATAGTCCGTCAGCGTTTCGGTCGTCCAGTGCAGCCAGAGCAGCGAGCCGACCCCGGTGACCTGACCCTTGCGTCGCGTGTTCGTGAACAGCCGCGAGATGCCGCCGCGGAGTCGCTCCCCGAGCGCGTCCAGGCGCGTGTATGCCTCGGGCGTGAGCAGGTTGAGCGTCGCCACGCCGGCCGCCATCGTGACGGGATTGGCGTTGAACGTGCCGCCCTGGCTGATGCGCGGCCCCGTCTTGCGCGGATCGTAGAAGTCCATGATCTCGCGCCGACCACCGAACGCGCCGACGGGCAGCCCGCCGCCGATGATCTTGCCGAGCGTGGTGAGGTCGGGTCGGATGCCGAACCGCTCCTGCGCGCCGCCCCACGCGACGCGGAACGAGATCACCTCGTCGAAGATGAGGACGATGCCGCGCCGTTCGGTCTCCTCACGCAGGAACTCGAGGAATCCTTCGGCCGGCGACACTAGCCCCGCGTTGCAGAGGAGCGGATCGACGATGAGGCCGGCGATCTGCTCGCCTTCGCGCGCGAGGATCTCCGCACATGCGTCCCGATCGTTCCACGGCAGCACCACGGTGTGCTTCAGCACGGCGGGCGGGATGCCCGCCGACCACGCCACCGGCTTCGGTCGCTTGCGGTTGCCCGCCGTCTTCGGATCGGGCGCGACGCTGACCATGACCCAGTCATGAGTGCCGTGGAAGGCCCCCTCGAACTTCGCCAGCTTCGGGCGACCGGTGAACGCGCGCGCCAGGCGCACCGCGTTCATCGTCGCCTCCGTGCCCGAGTTCGTGAAGCGCACGCTCTCGAGCGAGGGGATGCGACGCGTGAGCAGCTCGGCCAGGCGAATCTCGTGCTCGGTCGGCCCGGGGAACGACAGCCCGTTCTCGGCCACGGCCTGCACGGCCTTGATGACGTCCGGATGCGCGTGGCCGATGACGAGGCTCGTGTAGTTGTTGTTGAAGTCGATCCGCTCGGTGCCGTCGGCGTCCCAGATGTGCGCGCCCTGCCCGCGCTGGAAATAGAACGGATATGGATCGAAGAAGGTGGTGGTCCGGCTGTTGCCGCCGGGCATGACGCCCAGCGCTTCCTCGTGAAGCGCGCGGGAGCGAGCGGTCTTCGCGGTGTACTCGGACAGCTCCTTGTCCAGGCTCATGAAGCGATCTCCTGTAGCTCGACGTTTTCGATGTCGGCGGCGGCGGCGCGCGTCAGCCGCTGCGCTTCGGCGACATCGACGGCAGCGAAGCGAACGCGCTGACCGGGCTTGGCCTGGCCAATGCGCGGGATGTCGAACGAACAGACCGTGGCGATCTTGGTGTAGCCGCCCGTCGACTGGCGATCCACGAGCAGCACGATCGGCTGGCCGTCGCCCGGCACCTGCACGGCGCCGAGCGCGATCCCATCGGAGATGATGTCGTGGCCGCGCGCGTGCGCGATGCGCGGCCCCGACAGGCGCGCGCCCATGCGATCCGATTGCGGCAGCACCTCGTAGACGCCGCCGAGGAACGCCGCGAGGCCGGCGTCGGTGAAGCGATCGGCCTGCGGCCCGAGGACGACGCGCAGCACGGGCTCCGCGCGCCAGTTCGGAATGACGCCAGCGGGCACCGTGCGGCCGCGCACGGTGCCGCCGGCGCCCACGCGCAGCCGGTCGTCACGACGCAGCGCGCGTCCTTCGAGGCCGCCGAGCCGGCCGCGCAGATACGTCGCGCGCGAGCCGAGCACCGGCGGAACGTCCACGCCACCCGCGATCGCCACGTAGCCGCGGACGCCGGCCTGCACCGCGCCGATCTTGAGGACGTCGCCCGCATGCAGGCTGAGCGTTGTCCACGCCGCGGCCGGCGCGTCGTTGATCGTGATCGGCGCCTCGGCGCCGGTGACGGCCATCGTGCACGGCGCCTCCGCGCGCAACCGCGGTCCCACCAGCGTGAACTCGAGCCCGGCGGCGTCGTCGGGATTGCCGACCAGCCGATTGGCGAGCGTGAAGGAGCGCGCGTCGACGGGACCCGAGGGCGGAATGCCGTACCGCAACTGCCCCCGCCGGCCGCCGTCCTGCACCGTCGTCTGCGGGCCCGGGTCGAGGACGCGGATCATCGGATCACCGGACGGAACGTGCCGGCGGCCACCCGCGCACCGATGTCGTCGAACTCCGGGCGCTCGACCCGGCGGAAGCGGACACGGTCGCCGGGACGCAGCAGAATCGGCTCGGCGCCGCCGGGGTCGTAGAGCCGCAGCGGCGTGCGCCCGAGCAGCCAGAAGCCGCCCGGGCTCTCGACCGAGTAGACGCAGCACTGGATGCCGCCGATGGCAACGCTGCCCGCAGGGACCTTCACGCGCGGCGTGTCGAGGCGCGGAATGGTCAGCCGCGCCGGCGCGCCAGTCATGTACGGCAGTCCCGGCGTGAAGCCGATGAAGTAGACGAGATACTCGGCCTCGACGTGCAGGCGGACCAGCTCGTCGATGGGCAGCTCGAGCCGCGCGGCCGCCGCTTCGAGATCGGGGCCCAGCTCGCCGCCGTAGCAGCATGGCAGCTCCACCTCGCGCGCCGGCGGCATCGCGGTCGCCGCCGCCTGCTCCACCAGCGGCGTCAGCGCGCGACAGAGCGCCTCGTAGCCGACCACGCGAGGATCGTAGTACACCTGCAGCGCGCGGTAGGTCGGAACCGTCTCGACGACACCCGGCAGCGCTTTCTGCTCGATGAGGAACTCGAGCGCGCGGACGCGCGTGTTGACATCCACGCTGATGTCGTCACCGAGCTCGACGGAGAGGGCGAGATCCCCGGTTGGCAGAAACCGCAAGCTAGAAGGCAGCCAGCGTGGAGTTCGGGATATCGGTGATGAACATGTGGCCGGGGCTGTGCGTCAGCATGAACGGCGGCTTCGACGCCAGGGCCACCGCCTGCGGCGTCACCCCGCACGCCCAGAACACCGGCACATCGCCTGGCGCGAACGGCTGGGCGTCACCATAATCGGGCCGGTTGACGTCCTTGATGCCGATGAGTGACGGGTCGCCGACATGGATGGGAGCGCCGTGGGCATTCGGGAATCGCGCGCTCGCCGTCACCGCCCTGGCGAGCTGCGCGGACGGAATCGGCCGCATCGACACGACCATTGGTCCGTGGAACACGCCGGCCGGGCGGCAGTCGATCGACGTCCGCCACATGGCGACGTTCTTGCCGTGCTTGACGTGCCAGAGATCGATGCCCGCCTCCAGCAGCGCCCATTCGAAGGTGAACGAGCAGCCGAGCAGGAATGCCACCAGATCGTCGCGCCAGTACGGCGTCGCGTCGGTGACCTCGTCCGCGAGGACTCCGTCCTTGTAGACGCGATAGCGCGGAAGATCCGTCCGTAGATCGGCACCGGGCGCGACGCCGACCGGTTCGGGCGAGCCGACGTCGGTGACCTCGATGAGCGGGCACGGCCGCGGGTTGCGCTGGCAGAACAGCAGGAAATCGTACGCATGACCCTTCGGCAGCACGGCGAGATTGGCCTGGACGTATCCCTGTCCGAGCCCGGCCGTGACGCCCGGGAGCTTGCCGCGACGGATGTCGGCTCGGATCTCGCGCGGATGTCGCGTGTCGATCGCCATCGGAAGGATTCTACCTGATTCCGACGCGCGGCCAGACGTCCGGGTTCGCGAGCACGTGTGGCCGCTCACCACGCAGCACGCGTAGCATCTCGCTGGTGACCTGGAGCGACGCGGTGACGTGCGCCTCCTGGGTCACGCCGGCCACGTGCGAGGAGACGACGACGTTGTCGAGGTTGAACAGCGGGTTGTCGGCGGAGGTCGGCTCCTCCTCGAACACGTCGAGCCCGGCTGCCGCCAGGTGGCCGCGCGTCAGCGCCTCGAAGAGGGCGCGCTCCTGCTGTACGGGGCCGCGCGAGGTGTTGACGAAGATCGCGCCCTTCTTCATGCGCGCGAGGCTCTTGTCGTCGATCATCGCGCGCGTCTCATCGGTCAGTGGCGTGTGGCACGTCAGGACATCGACCTGCGGCAGCATCGCCTCGAGACTCGGCTGGGGCTCGACGCCGCGGCGCCGCAGCTCATCGTCGGCCACGTAGGGGTCATAGCCGAGTACGCGCATGCCGAGCGCAGCTGCGAACCCGGCCACCCGGCGGCCGATGTTGCCGACGCCCACGATGCCGAGCGTTTTGCCGGAGAGCTCGATGTTGCCGCCGCGCCGTGCCTGCCAGTCGCCCTCGCGCGTCCAGCGGTCGATCTGCCGGGCGCGCTTGGCGCACATCAGCATGAGCATCAGCGCGTGCTCGGCCACCGCCTGCGAGTTCGATCCCGGCGCGTGGACGACGGCCACGCCGAGGCGCGTCGCGGCCGGCAGATCGACCGTGTCGAGGCCCACGCCGTGGCGGCCAACGACCTTCAGGCGCTTGCACGCGGTCAGCAGCGACTCCGTGCAGCGCGGCTTGGCGCGGAACAGGATGCCGTCTGCGTCGGCGGCCGCTTTCACGAACGGCGCCTCCGTCTCTTCGTCGCACTGGATCACGCGCACCTCGCGCTCGAGGTTGGCACGGCCTTCGGGATGGATCGGACCGGCAAGGACGACGAGCGGACGGTCAGGCATCGGCGAAAGTCTCCTTCATATCAATCGCTCGCTCCGAAACACGGCGGCTATTATAGTCTCGTTCGATGGCGACGCTCGTGACCGGCGCCTTCGGCTGCATCGGCGCGTGGGTGGTGCGCGTGCTGCTCGCCGACGGTGAGCGACCGGTGGCCTTCGATGTTGGCGACGATCCGTGGCGCATGCGCATGATCGTCGGCCCCGACGTCGCCAGTCGTCTCACGATCGTGCGCGGCGACATCGCCAACGGCGACCAGGTCACGCGCGCCGTGCGCGACCACGGCGTCGATCGCATCATTCATCTCGCCGCCTGGCAGGTGCCGCTGTGCCGGCAGGATCCGCCGAAGGGCGCGCTCGTGAACGTGGTCGGCACCGCCAACGTCTTCGAGGCCGCGCGCGCGGCGACCGTCCGGCACGTCGTCTACGTGTCGTCGGCGGCCGTGTTCGGTCCGCCGTCGCTCTATCCGCCGGGTCCGCTCGCCGACGACGCGCCGCCGCGACCCGCCACGCATTACGGCGTCTACAAGGTCGCCAACGAGGAGACGGCGCGCGTGTACTGGGCCGACCATCGCATCGCGTCGGCGGGCTTCCGGCCGCTGAGCGTCTATGGCCCCGGCCGCGATTTCGGCGTCACTGCCGCGCCGACTCTTGCCATGAAAGCCGCCGTGCTTGGTCGACCATTCAAGATCGCCTACGGCGGCGGCACCGATCTGATCTACGTCGCCGACGTCGCGCGCGCGCTCGTCGCCGCCGCGCAGGCGCGGCTCGACGGCGCGCGGGTCTACAACCTCCACGGCGAGTCGGTGAAGATCGCGGAGGTGATCCGGCTCATCGAGGCGGCCTGGCCGCGCGCGAAAGGCCTGCTGAGCCACGTCGAGGAGACGCCGCCGTTCGCCGAAGCGCTCGATGATGCGCGCTATCAGCGAGAGCTCGGCCCCGTGCCGCGGACCGGCGTCCGCGACGGCATCCGGGAGACGCTCGAGACCTTCGCCCGCCTGCAGGCGGAAGGCCGGCTCGACGCGCGCGAGCTCGAGTGAGCGACTATCGGGTCCGCGCGGCGACCGCGGCGGACGCCGCCGCCATCTGCGGCATCTACAACCAGGGCATCCAAGACCGCGTGGCCACGTTAGAGACGGAGCTTCGCACCCCCGACGAACGAGCCGCGTGGCTTGCCGCGAAAGGCCCGCGCTATCCCGTGATCGTAGCCGAGGCCACCGGCAACATCGCCGGATGGGGCAGCCTGAACCAGTTCAATCCGCGCGAGGCGTATCGCTATGTCGTGGACTTCTCGATCTACGTCGATCGCGACTACCGCGGCCGCGGCGTGGGCCGGGTGATCCTCACGCGGCTGATCGAGCTGGCGCGCGAGCACGGCTTCCACAAGATGGTGCTCTCGGCGTTTCCCACCAATCGCGGCGGCATGGCCCTCTACGAGCGGATGGGCTTCCGCACGGTCGGCGTCTACAAGGAGCAGGGCATGCTCGACGGACGCTGGGTCGATACCATCATCATGGAGAAGCTGCTGTGACCAGCGCCCGGCGCAGCCGCGTCGGCGTCACCCGCGCGACGGACAGCGACCGTGCTCCCACGAAGGTGGCGAGGGAGCGGAACGCGTCGGCGAGGCCACCGAGCGCCGCCGGCTGATCGAGGCGCGCGCCGCCCGATGGCGGCGCCGTCCCGGCCACGAACCACGGCTCGAACGAGACGTGCCGCACCTCCAGCCGGCCCTCCGCACGATGCGTCTTGGCGTCGACGCGGCCGATCAGCTCGCCGTCGTGCAGGATCGGCAGCGTGTAGTAGCCGTGCACACGGCGGTCGCCCGGCGTGTAGACCTCGATCCGGTACTCGAAGCCGAACAACCGCTCCACCCGGCCGCGGTACCAGAGGAGCGAATCGAACGGCGCCAGCAGCGTCGTCCCGCGCGACGGCGCCGCCGTGCGCGCGGCCCGTGCGAGGGCAGGCACGTCACGCGTGAGCGCGAGCCAGCGCACGCGCGAGCCGTCGACCTGTAGCTCGGTGACCTCGCCGCGCTCGAGCATGCCGCGGAGCGCGACGCGACGCGCGCTGCCCATGGAGCGGGGAAAGGTCAGGTAGTTCGCGAGGTCGGCGTCGGTGGCGGCGCCGAGGGCGTGCAGCGAGCGCTCGATGTGCCAGCGCGTGAACTCCTCGGCGCTCACCGCTTCGACGCCGGTCACCGCCGGCAGCGCTCGCTCGAGCAGGTCGAAGCGCTTCTGGAAGTGGCGACGCGAGTGCACCGTCAGCGCGCCCGTCATCCAGAGGTGATGGAGCGCGTGCTGGAACGGCTGCCAGCTCCACCACCCGGCCCTGGCGCCGCGGGGGCGACGCGCGGCGAAGTCCGCGTTCGCCATCGGCCCGTTGCTCGCCACGGCGGCCCGCACCTCCGCCACCAGCTTCGGATTGCGCTTGAGCCAGCCGGACCAGCCGGTATGGCGCGAGTGGTAGTCGAGCATGGCGCGCCGCCACCAGCGCAGCATCGAGGTCGGCACCAGACAGGCGGCGTGCGCCCAGTACTCGAACAGCAGCCGCCGCTCGTAGACCAGGCGGTCGAGCCGCGTGCGGTCGTACGGACCGAAGCGGCTCCAGAGCGTCAGGTAATGGGCGCGCTCGAGGACGTTGATCGAGTCCATCTGCAGCCCGCCGACGTCCTCCACGAAGCGGACGAGGCGCCCGGCCGTGAGCGGGCCGCTGCGGGGCCGGGCGAGGTGCTGACGCTCGAGGAAGAGGGTCGTGACAGCACGGGGTGGCAGCGGCGGTCGCGGCATCGGGCCCGAGCCTACCACCCGTTGCCGATACGTCGGCGTTCGGCTACGGTGGCGCGGGAGGCGACGATGAGCCACGCGGCGATCAACCTGAGCGAGAAGTTCGCGAAGTTCTCCGACCAATGGTCGCCGAAGATCGTCGCGCGGATGAACGACTACGAGTTCAAGCTCGTCAAGCTCGCGGGTGAGTTCGTCTGGCACAGCCACGCGAACACCGACGAGGTGTTCATCGTTCTCGACGGCGAGATGACGATTCAGCTGCGGGACGGCGACGCCCGCCTACGCGCCGGCGAGATGTTCGTGGTGCCGAAGGGCGTGGAGCACAAGCCATCCGCCGCCGCCGAATGTCACGTGATGCTCGTCGAGCCGGCCGGCACGCTGAACACCGGCGACGCCGTCAGTGATCTGACCGCGGCGCAGGGCGTGTGGGTCTAGCGACGTGGTGACGCGCCGACGACCCGGCACGGCCGCCTAGGCGGTGGCCGCCGAGCCACGCGGCTGGGTGCTGTACGACGGCACGTGTGGTATCTGCTTGCGCTGGGTTCCGTTCTGGGCGCCAACTCTCGCCCGTCTTGGGCTCGACATCGCGCCGTTACAGATGCCGTGGGTCGCCGAGCGCCTGCGCCTTCCAAGCGATGCGCTGCTGACCGATCTCCGGCTCCTGTTGAGCGATGGGCAGCAGCTCGCCGGCGCCGACGTGTACCGGTACGTCATGCGCAGGCTCTGGTGGACGTATCCGATGTACCTGCTCGCAGCCGCGCCGGGACTCCGCCGTGTGTTCGATCGCGCCTATCGCGCGTTTGCCGACAACCGTCACCGCGTCTCCGACGCGTGCCGCATCGACGCGCGTCGTACGTCCGCACCGGGCGCGCGTCCGTTTCTGCGTGCGGAATGGCGCTATCTCGTCATGGTGAACTACGAGGTCGACCCTGCGGTTCTCGAGCCGTTGGTGCCGGCGGGCACAGCGCTCGATCTGTGGCACGGACGCGCGCTCGTAAGCGTCGTCGGCTTTCGATTCCTGGCCACGCGCGTGCTCGGGGCGGCGATTCCCGGGCACCGAAACTTCGACGAGGTTAACCTCCGCTTCTACGTGCGACGCGAGGTGGATGGCGAATGTCGGCGCGGCGTGGTGTTCATCCGCGAGCTCGTACCCCGCGCCGCGGTGGCGGCGGTCGCGCGCTGGGCCTACAACGAGCCCTACCGCGTCGTGCGGATGCGAAGCATGACCCCCTTCCCGGGCGAGACACTGCGCGGGCGCCTGATGTATGAGTGGCACACCTCCGCCGGCTGGCAGCGCGTCGCCGCCACGGCGGTGGGCTCTGCCGCGATTCCCGACGTTGGCACCGAGTCGGCCTTCGTCACACAGCACCACTGGGGCTACACCCGTCAGCGTGACGGCAGCACGCTCGAGTACGCCGTCGAGCATCCGCCCTGGCGCGTTTGGAACGCGGCCGAGCCGGAGTTGGCGGCCGATGTCGCCGGCGTCTATGGCGAGCCCTTCATCGCGGGGTTGTCGGGCCCACCGAGGTCGGCGTTCGTCGCCGACGGCTCTTCCGTCACGGTCTCGATGCCGCGCCGTCTCGCCGGGACAGTGAGGGCTTCACTGCGATCGTGACGGCGCCGCCATCCCAGCGCGTCATCCCGACCCTGCGCATGAGCAACGAAGCGCGGAGTCGTGGTTTCTACGTCGACGGCCTCGGCTTTCGCGTGGACTGGACGCACCGCTTCGAGCCTCACCTGCCCGCTCTGCTGCAGGTCAGCCGCGACGGGATGACGTTCTATCTTTCCGAGCACGTCATGGACTGCGCGGTCGGCGGCCTGATCCATCTGTTCGTCGACAGCGTGGACGACTGGTACGCCGAGCTGCGCCAGAACGGCGTGGCCATCGAGCTGCCACCGACCGACCAGCCGTGGGGATTGCGGGAGATGCACCTGCTGGACCCCGACGGCAATCGACTGCGAATCTGCACGCGTCTGCCAAGGAGACCCGAGCCATGAAGATCCTGTTCACGCCGATCTCGACCCTGGTGGCCGCGCTCACGTCCGAGCAGTGCGCGCAGATCCTGGCCGCCGCGGGCAACAACGCCGTGCTCGTGGAGGCGAAGACACCGGAGCGCCAGCGCGAGGAGATCGTCGATGCCGACGTGCTCTTCGGCCGGGTGAAGCCGGAGATCTTCACGCACGCACGCCGGCTGCGCTACTACCACTGCCTCGGCGCCGGCGTCGACGCGGTGCTGAGCCCCGAGCTCGTGGAGAGCGACGTGATCGTCGCCAGCGAGAAGGGCGAGGTCGGCATCCACCTGGCCGAGCACGCGTTCGCGCTGCTGCTGGCCCTCACCCGCGGCGTACATACCGCGCTTCGGGAGCCCGACTTCCGGCTCCGCGAGCCGATCCGCAAGGAGCAGCGCGAGCTGTGGGAGCAGACGCTGGGGATCGTCGGGTTCGGTGGCACCGGTCGCGCGGTGGCGCGCCGCGCGCTTGGCTTCGGCATGCGCGTGGTCGCCGTCGACATCGAGGACGTCCCGCCCGAGCCCGGCGTCGAAGCCATCTGGAAGCCCGACCGGCTCTACGACCTGCTCGGGATGTCCGACGTGGTGGTGATCGGGCTGCCGCTCACCAAGGCGACGCACCATCTGTTCACGCGCGACCTCTTCCGCCGCATGCAGCGCCACGCCATCCTGATCAACGTCACGCGCGGCGAGATCGTCTATGGCGAGGATCTGATGACGGCGCTCGAGGAGGGACTGATCTGGGGGGTCGGGCTCGACGTCACCGATCCCGAGCCATTGCCCGCGGAGCACGCGCTCTGGCGGCATCCGCGGGCGGTCGTGACGCCGCACACCGCGGGCGGCTCGCCGCGGCGCGCCGGCCGCGCGATCGCGACCTTCTGCGAGAATCTGCGGCGGCTCGCCGACGGACGTCCGCTCCTGTCGCTCATCGACAAGCGCAAGGGCTACTGAGCAACTAATGAACCTTGATCGTCACCACCGCTGACATGCCGGCGCGGAGCGGGGGGCGATTGGCGACCTCGGCCGCATCGAGCACGATCTTGACCGGCACGCGCTGCACCACCTTGACCCAGTTGCCGGTGGCGTTCTCCGGCGGCAGCAACGAGAAGCGCGAGCCGGTGCCCGCGCTGATGGACTCCACCACGCCCGAGAACGATCGGCCCGGGAAGCCGTCGATCTCGACCTCCGCCTTCATGCCCGGGCGCACGCGCCCGAGCTGCGTCTCCTTGAAGTTCGCGAGGACCCAGACCTCGTGCAGCGGCACGATGGCCAGCAGCGGCTGGCCGACCTGCGCCACCTGCCCGATCTCCACCGAGCGCTTCGACACGACGCCGTCCGTGGGCGCGCGCACCTCGGTGTAGGCGAGCTGCAGCTCGGCGAACGAGAGATCGGCCTCGGCCTGCTTCAGCGCCGCCTCCGCGCGCGTGATCTCGGCTTCCTTGACCGGCACCTGGTGCAGCTGGCTCTCCGCGCGCGAGAGCGTGCCGCGACCTTCCGCGACCTTCTGCCGTGCGGCCTCGATGGCGTGACCGCGAGCGGCAAGCTCGGCGGCGACCTGCTGCTGCTCGCGCTCGGCCTCGGTGAGCCGTCGGTGCGCGGCCTCCAGCATCGCATTGGCATTGTCATAGGCGGCCTGCGCATCGTCGTGCTCGCGCCGCGAGACGTAGTCGTCCTTCATGAGCTTGCGCATCCGCTCGAGCTCGAGCGACGTCTTGCGCACGGCTGACTCGGCCGCCGTCACCTCGGCTTGGCGCGCTCCCACCGCGGCACGCCGCGCCTCGAGCCGCGCGCGCGACTCCTCCGCCGCCGACTCCGTGGTGCGGACGACGCTCTGGAGCGCCTCGAGCGAAGCACGAGTCTCGGCCACCTGGGCCCGCGTGTTGTCGCGCGCAAGTGGCAGCTCCGAGCGCGCCGCCCGGATGTTGGCCTGCGCCATCGCCACCGCTGCGCGCGCCTGCTCGACGCGCGCCTGGTAGTCACGCGGATCGACGCGCAGCAACAGCTGCCCCTTCTTCACCGCCTGGTTGTCGCGCACGACCATCTCGACCACGTGGCCTCCGACCTTGGAGCTGACCGGTGTGATCGTGCCTTCCACATAGGCGTCGTCGGTCGACACGCGGCTGAACGAGGCGTACCAGGCGGAGCCGCCCCAGCCGATGGCGCCGAGGGCGGCGACCGCGGCCACGATCACGACGATGCGACGGCCGCTCACGGTGCGCATGGCGTCCTACGTATACAGCCGCAGCACGCCGTAGACGAGCGTGCCGAGCAGCAGCGCAGCGGCGATGGCGGTCAGCGCGACGTCGGTGGCGCGCATGATCAGGATGCAGGCACGCCGTGGGCGACCGACACGTCCGGTCGCCGCAGCTTTTGAATGCCGAGCGCGCTCACGAGCAGGACGAGTCCGATCGCGTCCGTGGTGATCCCGGGGTCAATGAGCAGAAAGGCCGCGGTCAGGAAGAGTGCGCGCTCGAGCCAGGTGGCCGTGCGGATGAAATAGCCTTCGAGGCCGGCGGCGAGGGCGATGACACCGATGGTGCCGGTGACGACCGCCCGCCCGATCTCGCTCCACGCTCCCGAGAACAGCAGCGCCGGGTTGTAGATGAAGAAGAACGGCACGATGAATCCGGCCGCCGCGAACTTCACCGCCTGGAGCCCGGAGCCCCACAGGCCCGCTCCCCCGATGGAGGCGGCCGCGTAGACGGCGAGCGCGACCGGCGGCGTCACGGCCGAGAGACACGAGAAATAGAACGCGAACATATGCGCGGCCATGGGCGTCACGTTGAGCTTGATGATGGCCGGAATGAGCAGCGCGGCCTGCATGATGTAAGCGGGGGTCGTCGGCATGCCCATCCCGAGCACGATGCCGGCCGCCATGGTCAGCAGCAGCGCAAAGATCAGGTGCCCGCCGGCCAGCGCGATGAGAAAGCTGGTGAACCGCAGCGCCAGCCCCGTCTGCAGCACGATGCCGATCACGATCCCGGCCGACGCGCAGGCCATGGCAACCGGGACCGTGTGCTCCGCGCCCTCGCGCAGCGCGGCGATCGACGTGCGCAGGCCGATGGCCGTGGACGGACGGAGCCACGACACGGCGATCACGACGGCGGCGGCGACGATGGCGGCGTACGTCGCCGTGAAGCCATAGAGCAGGAGAACGAGCAGTATGATCACCGGCAGAAACAGATGCCCCTGCCGGACGATGATGTGGCCGAGCACCGGCAGCTCATTCTTCGGGATCCCGCGCAGGCCCGAGCGCAGGGCGTTGAAGTGAATGGCCGCAAATAGCGCGCCGTAATAGAACAGCGCGGGAATCGCGGCGGCGATCATGACCTGGGTGTAGCTGGCGCCGAGAAACTCTGCCATGACGAACGCCGCCGCGCCCATGATCGGCGGCATGATCTGGCCGCCCGTCGAGGCGACCGCCTCGATGGCCGCCGCCGCCTCGGGCTTGAAGCCCGTGCGCTTCATCATGGGGATCGTCAGCCAGCCGTCCACCATCACGTTGGCGACCGCCGAGCCAGAGATCGTGCCGAAGAGGCTGGACGAGACCACCGACACCTTGCCGGGGCCGCCCCGCGCGCCGCCCGCGATGGCGTTGGCGAAGTTCATGAAGAACTGCCCGGCGCCCGATTTTTCGAGAAAGGCGCCGAAGATGATGAAGAGGATGACGTACGTACCGGCCACGCCGAGCGGCACGCCGAAGATGCCCTCGGTGGTGAAGTACGTCTGGTCGATGGCGATCTCCACGCTGAGACCGCGGTGTCCGAGGCCCCAGGGCAGCCACGGCCCGGCGAGGCCATAGACGAGGAAGCAGACGGCGACGATCGGCAACGAGGCGCCGATCGTGCGCCGCGTGGCCTCCAGCACCAGGACGATGGCGACCACTCCGACGACCTTGTCCATGGGCGCGAGCGGGTGCGCGGTGGGAAAGCGGTTCACGATGTAGTCGTAGTAAACGAACATGTAGCCGAGGCATCCGAGAGACACCGCGGCGAGGGCGAGATCGGTCCACGGCAGCCGTTCGGCGGATGCTGGCCGGGCGGGATACAGAAGGAACGACAAGACCAGGCTGAAAGCGAGGGTGACGTAGAGCAGCGCCTGCTGGTCGGGTGGATACGTGGTCAGGCGTGCGTAGACGTGGTAGACGGACATGGCCACCGCCACCACGCCCACGACCCACCCGCGATATCCGGAAAGCTTACGCACCGATCGAGCCTACACCGCGCGAAGCTATTTCAGCAGCCCTGCTTCCTTGTAGTACTTCTCCGCGCCGGGGTGGTACGGCATGCCGAAGTTCTGAGCCATATCGGCGGGCGTCACGCCCTTCATCGCCGGGCTGACGTTCACGAACTCGCCGCGGCCTTCCACGATCGCCTTCGTGACCTTGTAGATGACGTCGGATGGAGTCTTGGCCGACGCGATCAGGATTGTCGGCGCCTGGAAGGTGTGAACGTCGTCGGTGATGCCCTGGTCCTTGTACGTTCCGGCCTTGATGGTGTGTCGCACGAACCCGGGGTTGATCTGCTGGATCTTGGCGAACTCCGCGTCCGAGACCGGGACCATGCGCAGCTTCATCGTCGACCCGAGGTCGAGGATGAACGAGCCGGGCACCACCGTGAACCACCCGGCGGCCAGCGCCTGACGGTTCTTGATGGCCTCGGCATTGGAGGAGAGCGGCCCGTAGCTCTTGGCGCCGAGATCGTTGAGCGTCATCCCGTTGACCTTCAGGATGTTTTCCCATCCGTCGGCGAGGCTCGTGTTGCCGCGTGCGGGCAGCGCCACAGGTTTACCCTTGAGATCCTTCATCGTGCGGATCTCGCTGTCGGCGGGCACGACGAGCTGCCACACGTTGGCGTAGTAGTTCGCCACGTAGAGCGCCTTGTCGGTCTGCTTGCCCGTCCATTGCCCCTTACCCGAGCGCGCATCCGCGAGCACGTTGGTCATCGACCAGCCGAGGTCGGCCTTGTCGTTGCGGATCTTCTCCATGTTCACCAGCGCCGCGCCCGGTTCCACCTGCACGTCGAGCTCCGGAAACTTCTTCTTGATCACCTCGGCCGTCGCGCCGGCCATCGGCGTCCAGCTTCCGCCGGTGGGGCCGGCGGAAAACACGAGGCTCACCTTCTGCTGCGCCGGGGCCACCGTGATCAGGGCCAGCACGAGGACCACCAGCAGCATCGTTGCCGTCAGCATCTTCGATCGCATTGCGTTCGTTCTCCTCCTCAGTGGGACACGATTCGGCCCGCCGCGTCGAACGGCAGCGGGCTCGCGTCCCCGATCGGTGTGAGGTCGGGGCGCTTGGCAATCTCCGCCGCGTACGCCTCCGACACGTCGATTTGGCCCAGCATGAGCGTGTTCTTGATGCGGATGACGCGCGCCTTGTCCGGCGACGTGAGCCCGATGCACGACAGCGCCGTCTCCACCGCCTCGCGGTCGGTGTCGAACGTGGCCGGAACCTTGGCCCCGCCCGGCGCGCAGGCGGTGATGGCGTTGATCAGCGTCGGCTTCATGTCGATCTTGTCGACCAGCCGGCGCGTTGTGAAATCGGCGTTGCCGATGCCGACGGCGTTGCCGTAGCTCTCCTCGGTCAGATCGAGCGTCACGATCCACAGAATCTTCGGATCATTGGGAAACGGCTCGTGGGGATTCGAAGGACGTCCGATCACGTTCGTGTCCATGCCGGAGCCCGAGATGTTCTTGCCCATCTCCTCCACGATCAGCACGTCGATCGGCGAGAACGGCAGCCGCGCCATCCACTCGCGCGCGCTCTTGAGCAGACGGCGCTCGCCCGATTCGAGCGCCTCCGGCGCGAATGCCTCCACCACGGCCGTCTCGTCGTAGCCGTTCTCGACGATGCCGACGCCGAAGCCGATCCGCGCCTTGGCGAGCATCTCGCGGCCGACAGACGTGATGACCGTCTCGTAGCCGTGATGGATGTTCGCGCGGTGGTACTGGATCGCGCCCTTGTGCTTGCCGAGGCCGATCGTCATCATCTTGAAGAGGCCGGACTCGATCGAGCCCTTGAAGTCGGTGTGCGGCTTCACGCGATTGACGATGCCGATCCAGTCGGCTTCAGCGGCGAGCTTGTCGAGCCAGACCGGCAGGCCCAGTGCCTCGCCGACCTGCACCACCTCCATCGTGGCCCGGACCGGGCACCCCATGGTGGCTTCGGTGATCCCGTAGTGGTCCAGCACGGACAGCTGCCCCTCGGTCGTCCCGCCGCCGTGGCTCCCCATGGCAGGAAAGACGAACGGCCGGGCGCCGAGATCCTTCAGCCAGCGGACCGTGGCACCGACGATGACGTCGATGTTGGCGATACCGCGGCTGCCGGCGCCCACCGCCACCGTGTCGCCGGGTTTGACGCGCAGCGCCGCAGCGCCGAGCGTCTGGGTCACCGCTGTCGGGATATCGGCCACGCGCGGGCGCGGGAACGTCTGGCGAACGCGAATCATCTTCGGCAACGCCATGGCAGGACCTCTCAGGCTCTCACGGGGAGCAAACGGTCGTAGCCCGACCACTCGACCGGGACGGCCCCGGCCGCAAACCCGGAATGGTAATACCGGGCCAGCCTGGCGAAGTCAAAGGATTTTTGGGCATGGAAATGTGCTATATGCTGTGCGCGATGTCGCGGACGCTCGTCCTCACACTCCTCCTCTTCGCCGGCGGCTGCGCCTGGATGCGACCAGCGCCGACTCCGATCCTCCCGCCCGAGGAGCTGTATCGTCTCGGCGAGACGGAGCTCGAAAAGAAGCGATACGTGGAGGCCCGCGAGCAGTTCCGCAAGGTCGTCGAGCGCCATCCGAACTCATCGTACGCGCCGCGCGCGCGATTTCTGATCGGTGAGGCCTTCTATCGGGACGCCGAGTTCGAGAAGGCCGCCAAGGAATTCGAGGCGTTCATGGCGTTCTATCCGCGCCACGAGATCGCCGACCTCGTGCAGTACCGGTACGCGATGACGTACTACGACCAGATCAAGCCGATCGAGCAGGACCAGGGTCTGGCCGCCAAGGCGATGGAGCAGTTCAAGAAGCTGGTGAAGGACTATCCCGAGAGTCGCTACGCCACGGACGCGCTGGCCAAGATCGAGGTATGCCGTGGCCGGCTCGCCCAGAAGGAAGTCTGGGTAGCGGCGTGGTACATCGGGCAGGGCAATCCGAGCGGCGCGCGGCCGCGACTCGAGAAGGTCATCAAGGAGTACCCGCGGGCGCCGGTCATCCCGGAGGCGCTCTCGCTCCTCGCCGACGTCAACTTCAGCGAGGGCCGCAACACCGACGCGCTGGCGCTGCTGCGACAGCTCTCCAGCGAGTACGGCTACACCGAATGGGGCAAACGCGCGGCGCAGCGGTTGCGCGCGCAGAGGTGATCGCGTGCACGACATCGTCGACCTTCGTTCCGATACGCTGACGCTTCCCACGCCGGAGATGCGCGAGGCCATGGCGCGCGCCGAGGTCGGCGACGACGTCTGGGGCGAGGATCCGACGGTCCAGCGTCTGGAGGCGCTGTCGGCCGAGCGCCTCGGCAAAGAAGCCGGGCTGTTCGTGACGTCCGGGACGCAGGGCAACCTCGTCTGCGTCGTGGCGCACACGCGCTCCGGGCAGGAGGTCGTGCTCGACCTCGACTCGCACATCTACAACTACGAGGTCGCGGGCGCGGCGACCATCGGCCACGTGCAGATGCGACCGGCCGCGACGGCGCGCGGCTTCCTGACGCCGCAGCAGGTGCGCGAGGCGATCCGGCCCTCGAACATTCACCTGCCCGAGACGGGTCTGGTGTGCGTCGAGAACACGCACAACCGACACGGCGGCACCTGCAGCACCCCGGAGGAGATCGCGGCGGTGGCAGCGGTCGCTCACGAGGCCGGAGTGCCGGTGCATCTCGACGGGGCACGACTCTTCAACGCCGCAGTGGCGCTGAAGCGGCCGGCCGCGGAGTTCGCGCGCGCTGTAGACTCGGTGACCTTCTGCCTGTCGAAGGGGCTCGGCGCGCCGGTCGGCTCCGTCATCTGCGGGTCGAGCCAGTTCATCGGCCGTGCCCGACGGGTCCGCAAGATGCTCGGCGGCGGCATGCGCCAAGCGGGTATCATCGCCGCGGCCGGCATCGTGGCTCTCGAGCGGATGGTCGATCGTCTGGGCGAGGACCACGCGAATGCCCGCCGGCTGGCGGAAGGCCTGGCGAAGCTGCCCGGGCTGGTCGTCGACCTTTCGAGCGTGCAGACCAACATCGTGATCGTGCGCGTCGACGGCGGCCCCGCCGCCACCGAGGCGCTGGTGCGCGGCTGCGCGGCGCGCAAGGTGAAGGTTCACGCGATGGGCCCCGCGGCCATCCGGTGTGTCACCCACAAGGACGTGGATGCAGAGGACATCACGCGGGCGCTCGAGGCGTTCCGCGAGCTGGCGGGTCGCGGGTAGGTCCGAACGGGAGGCTCCATGGCCGAACGGCTCCTGGACGTCAAGGGACTGAAGACGCACTTCTTCACCGACGAGGGCGTCGTCCGCGCCGTCGACGGCGTCGATCTCTACATCAATAAGGGCGAGACGTTGGGCATCGTCGGCGAGTCCGGCTCGGGCAAGTCGGTCACGGCGCTCTCGATCATGCGGCTCATCCCGCAACCTCCCGGCCGCATCGTGCAGGGACAGATCTACTACAACGGCAAGAACCTGCTCGAGCTGAGCGCGGCGCAGATGCGGAAGATCCGCGGCAAAGAGATCGCGATGATCTTCCAGGAGCCGATGACCTCGCTCAACCCCGTCTTCACCGTCGGCGAGCAGATCGCGGAGGCCGTCCGGCTCCATGAAGGTCTCGGCCGCCGCGACGCGATGGACAAGACGGTCGACATGCTGAAGCTCGTGCACATCCCGAACGCGGAGCGGCGCGTGAAGGAGTATCCGCACCAGCTGTCGGGCGGCATGCGGCAGCGCGTAATGATCGCCATGGCGCTGTCGTGCAATCCGAACCTCCTCATCGCCGACGAGCCCACCACGGCTCTCGATGTGACCATCCAGGCCCAGATCCTCGAGCTGCTGAACGAGCTCAAGGCCAAGCTCGGCATGGCGATCATGCTCATCACCCACGACATGGGCGTCATCGCCGAGACGGCGCAGCGGGTGGTCGTCATGTACGGTGCCCAGGTCGTCGAGGAGGCGCCGGTCGGAGAGCTGTTCAAGGAGCCGCTGCATCCCTACACGCAGGGTCTGCTGCGATCGATTCCGCGCATCGACGTTGCGGCCACCCGCAAGCAGAAGCTCGAGCCGATTCCCGGCACGGTTCCGACACTGCGCGGTGAGGCCAAGCCCGGCTGCCGGTTCGCGCCGCGCTGCGCGCTCGCCAAGCCTATGCACTTCGACAACACGCCGCCGCTCAAGGAAGTGCGGCCAGGCCACAAGGTGGCCTGCTTCCTCTACTGAGGTCACCATGGCAGAGCCCCTCCTCAAGGTCCGGAACCTCAAGAAGTACTTTCCGATCCGCGGCGGGCTGCTCTCACGCGAGGTGGCGCGCGTCCACGCCGTGGACGACGTGTCGTTCGAGGTCATGCCGGGTGAGACGCTCGGCCTCGTGGGCGAGTCGGGCTGCGGCAAGTCGACGACCGGCCGGACGATCTTGCGACTCATCGAGCCGACGTCGGGTGAGATCTGGTTCGAGAACAAGAATGTGACGACGCTGGACAAGCGGTCGTTGCGGGCTCTGCGGAAGGAAATGCAGATCATCTTCCAGGATCCATACGCGTCGCTGAACCCACGGATGACCGTCGGCTCGATCATCGGCGAGGCGCTCGTCATCCACAAGCTCGCTCCGAGCAGGCGTGCCCGTGAGGAGCGCGTGGTCCAGCTGCTGGAGACGGTCGGCCTGTCCGCGGATCACTTGCGGCGATACCCGCACGAGTTCTCGGGCGGTCAGCGCCAGCGCATCGGCATCGCGCGCGCGCTCGCCGTGAGTCCGAAGCTCATCATCGCCGACGAGCCCGTGTCGGCGCTCGACGTGTCGATCCAGGCGCAGATCATCAACCTGCTCGAGGATCTCCAGTCGAAGTTCGGGCTGACGTATATCTTCATCGCGCACGATCTCTCGGTGGTGGAGCATATCTCCACGCGCGTGGCCGTCATGTACCTCGGCAAGATCGTCGAGGTCGCGCCGGCCAAGGAGCTGTACACGAACCCGAAGCATCCCTACACGGAAGCCCTGCTGTCGGCGGTGCCGATCCCGGATCCGACGATGAAGCGCAAGCGCATCCTGCTCGAGGGCGACGTGCCGAGCCCGATCAACCCGCCATCCGGCTGCCGCTTCCACACGCGCTGCGGCCTGCGCGTGCCGTCCTGTTCGCAGAACGAACAGGTGCTGAAGCAGATCACGCCGAACCACTGGGTCGCCTGCCAGGTCCGCACGGGCGTCGCTACGGGGTGAGCTGACGGGCGACGGCGCGACGGCGTCGTAACTTCTTCCGTCTGCGCGTCGCCTTGGATCACGGGCGCCGCTCTCTGTCAGCATCGGTCGAACCAACCGCGACCGCGCGCACACGCAGTTCGAGCAACCTGGTGGCGTCCCGCGCACGCAGGTCAGCGCGGCCCCGCTGGCCACGGCCTTGCAGCCGCCTTCTCGGTTCGCGGCGACGGGGCGCCGTCGCCCGGACACTGGGGGGAAACATGAACGGTTCGGATCGTCTGCTCGAGCTCTGTCGCGGCGGTCGCATGCAATGGACCGGTCACGGCTGGATTGCCGAGCCTGAAGAGGTCGTCGACGCCCTCGCGCGCGATGGCTTTCAGGAGTGTAAACGCGAGGTCGCGCGCAACCCCGTCGATCACCGTCCGGCCGGCGGAGTCTGGCAAGGCCTCAACAATCAGACGGGCGCCGTCGCGTCAGCCGTCTGGGTAAAGTCGCCCGATCAGTCCCTCGTCTTCATCGAGATCAACGGCCGCCAAGTCGCGGGATAGCGGAATAGAGGAGCGCCCCGGCTCCGCGGGGGCGCTCCGAACGTCGAGGGGGGCTTTGCCCATGAATAGCCCTCACGCGAGGGTTTCTTGGGCATGAGCCTTTTCCGCCCAAAAAGTCGGGTCAACGCCAAGCTCGCACATCTCGTGAATCAGCACGACGAGATTGTGGCACAGCACCTTGGCGAGCGTTTCGTTGACCTGGGCCGTGTCGGTCTTACTGCGGAGCGAGTCGCCAAACTTACGCTTGATCATGCTGAACGTCGATTCGACGTTGCTCCGCTTGCGGTAGTGGGCCAGGAACTCGTCGCGGCGGTACATGAAGTACCCGTAGGCCTTTGTCCACGCGCTGCTGCTCCGGCCGCCCGCTCGGTGCGTGCCGGCGCCCGTGCTCGTGGCCTTGAAGGCGATGAACGGCGTGCCACCGACGCTAGCGATGGCTTCGGCGTTGCGGATGCTGCCGTAGGCCTTGTCAGCCGACACGTCTCCGATGGCGAAGGTACGCGCGGTCGATTCGACAAGCGCGGGCAGGTGCGGCGCGTCATGGGCATCACGCCCATGAATCTCAATAGCGGTGACGACGTTCGTCTTGACGCCGCACATGACGTGCGCCTTGACCCACGTGTGCTGACGGCGCGGCGCGCCGTACTTGTGATCGAACCACAATTCAAATCGGCAGGTTGTAAAGCCCGACGAGCCTACGGCGAAAT